>CAYYWP010000134.1:0-12962 GCA_964475125.1 uncultured Binatia bacterium (SeqCode)
CGTCTCGAAGATCTCATAACCGCAACTTGTGTCCAGGGAGCCGGGGCCGATACACACCGTACTGCGCCTCAACAACGCGCTCAACGAAGCCCGCAAGACCAAGTCTGGCGGGTAAGTTCCACCGCACCGTTAGCAATCGGTTAGCAATTTGGCCGATCCGTGTTCACGTTCCCAGGGTCGGTACCGTGCCGAAACGTCCATAAGTCCTCGAATTCGCTATTTGGCGGAGAAGGGAAGGAGTCGAACCTTCCGTCCCACTTGCGCAGGACCACGCGGTTTTGAAGACCGGGAGAGCCACCGGGCCCCATCCTTCTCCACTGGACCAGCATGTCTCAGACGCCGGGGCCGCGCTCACCGCGCAGGATGCTCAGCGCGGCGGCGCGGTCGGCCGAGCGTTGCACGGCGCCGCGCACGCTCGCCGACTGCAGCAGCAGTGATACGCCGGCCAACGCGTGGAGATGCTCGTCGACGCGCTCCGGTGCCGAGAGCACCACCACCATGATCGAGATCGGCACGCCGGCCATGGCGTAGTAGAGCGCCGTCGGCGACGCCGCCAGGGCCGCGGCAACGCCGTCGACACCGGCGAGGCGGGCGTGCGGGACGGCGACGCCGATCTCGACGACTGCGGTGCTGGCCACCGCCTCGCGCTGGCAAATCGCCCCCACGGCCTGCTCGCGCAGCCCGCCGTTGAGCTGCCGGTTGGCAATCAGCAGATCGACCAATCTGCCGACAGCATCCTCGAAGGAGCCGCCAGGCGCCTGCAGCAACATGCCGCCTGCCGCGATCAGCTCAACCACCCCTGCCCACCTCGCCGGCCCTGTCTTCGAGCCGCCAAGAACGCCCCGCCCGTCGTTCGGGGGCCGTCAGCCTTCGATCGGTCCATTCGCTCCACTGCCGCCCGCCCTTCTTTGCCAAGATCCCCCCCCTCCGCAAGGGGTAGAACCCGCGATGCGCACCGTTGCTCCGCCGCGGCGACATGCACGCGGGGGCGGCGCGGGGGTTGCGAAGCGGCCCTCGAGGCGTCGGAAACTCGCCGCAGTGCCGTCGCGGTACGCATGAACAGGGCGTTCCGGCGATGGATTTCGGCAACCCGACATGAATCGTCGTCTGGTACGCGAATTGCGGCCGCTGTTGCGCGTGCAGGCGAGTACATCTCGGCTGGCCGCCGGGGAAGGGGCGGTCAAGCTGTCGCTCGACATCGGCGGCGAACAGCCACGGGCGCGCTTGCCGCTCGAGGTTCAATCCATCTCGGCCGCCGGCTTGACGATGCTCACCGCCGGCTGTGGCACGACGCCGGTCGACAAGCAGGCGATCGGCGATCCCCAGACTGGCGACGTGCTCACCTTCGTGCTCGAACGAGACGGCCAGAGCACCGTCCTCCAGGCGAATCTCGTCTGGCTCGAGCTGTCGGACGGGACAGCGGACGAGCAGCGGTTGGACCTCATCGTAGACACCAGCGATCGGCCGGGCTGGTGGGAGGTGCAGTCGGCCCTGGCTCGGGAGTGACCATGGGCCTCTTCTCGGGCCGATCGCGCCGCATCCTCACCTCGGCGCCAGACGCCCCTGCCGAGGTACCGCCGGAAGTGCCGGAACCTACCCGCCCTGCGGTGACCGACGCGGAGCCCGACTCCGCGCCGTCTCTGCGCGAGCGGCCGCCGCTCGGCACCAAGGCCGGCGGCAACGCGCTACGCGAGAGTCTGCAACAACTCCTGACTCGGCGGCCGGCGCGGGATCACTACGCCGCCGAGGCCATCGCCCTCATCGCCACCGCGGCCAATATCAAGACCGCGGCGCTGCTGGTCTACGATCCGCCACGCGGGTCACTCCGCCTGCTCGCCCAGGTCGGGTTGGAGGCGGACGCCGTCGCGGCACTGAACGGCGAAACGCCGGGTGCCGGGTGGGACATTCCGCTGCGCGGCGTGCGCAACCGGCGCATCAACGTCATCGAGTCGGCGCACGAAAACCCGTTCGTTCCCAGGGCATTCGCCGCCATCAGCCCGCGGCGGCTGACCATCGCCGCGCTGCCGTTCTTCCACGCCAACGCGCCGGTGGGCGCGGTGGTGCTGTTCTCTCCGGCCGCACGCGCCTTCACCGACAGCGCACTGCAGGCACTCAGCCAAGCGTTGCGGGTCTGTGCTCTGGCCCTCAGCGAGCTGCGGCCGGCGGAGGCCCATCCGTCGCCGCGCGAGGACCCGCCGGCGGCCGAGGAACAGCCACCGACGCTGTTGCGCGGCTTGGCGTCTTTGAAGGCCGAGCTGGCGCGCCTGACCGAGGCACTCGACACCGCCGAGCGCGAGCGCGCCAACGAGGCGGCCGAGCGCGTCACCGCGCAGTCGTTCCTCGCCTCGGCAGAGGAGCGCGCCGTCAAGCTCGAGCAGGAAGTCGCCGCCCTGCGCGTCGTGCACCTCCGCGTGCCGGGTCTCGAAGAAGAGATCCAGGCGCTCTCACGGCGGCTCGCCGAGGCCACCGATCACGGCGCGGCGTCCGGGCAGGAAATTCAGCAGCTCCGCCAGCGCCTTGCTGCGCAGGAGGAACACACGGCTCGTCAGGCGGCGGCGTTGCAGGAGTCCGCGGCGCAATGTCAGGCGCTCGAGCAGCAGCTCGCCGCCGCCCAGAGCACGGCGCGCGCGTACGGCGACGAAACCCAGACGTTGCAGGCGCGCCTCGCCGAGCTCGATGCGCAAGCGAGCGAGCTCAGAGCGCTCCGCGAAGCGGTATGCGCCGCCGAGCAGGCTACGGCCGCGAGCCGTGCCCGCGTCGACGCACTGCAGGAGGAGCTCCGGGACGCGCAGGCGAAGCAGCGGGACGTCGAGGTGGCGGCAGCACACCTGCGCGATGAGCTCGCCGCATCCGGCGAGACGCAACAGCGTCTGGTACGGGAGCTGGCGGAGAAGGAGTTGCTCCTCCAGTCGGCCGAGGAGGACCTCGGCGACCTCGACCTCGGCCTCGAGGATGCCGATACGGTGCTGGCGATCCAACGCGATGGCACGGCGCTCGATGCCACGGTAATCGACGCCGGCCACGCCGCACCGGCGAGCGAACCCGCTCAGGGCGACCTGATCGTCTTCGACGACACTCGCACCGCCGCACAGACGGTGGCCCGCCTGGTCGGCCTCGGCCATCGCGCTAGCGCCCTGCCGGCAAACGCCGCTGGTGTGGAGCAGCTGCGCGGGCGCCACGTCGCCGCGGCCGCCGTCAACGTCGCCGGCGCCGCGGCGTGGGAGCTGTTGCACCACCTGCGCAACGGCAGCGCCATGGCGCGCATGCCGCTGCTCGCCTACGCGCTGGCGGACGACGCGCCCAACGCGTTCTGGCTCGGACCGATCGATGTCGCCATCCTACCCGCCGGGCAGCTGGACCTCGCGAACGCGCTCGCCGAGTTGGCCCCCAAGGTGAAGCGCGTCATCGCCATGGGCAGCGACATCGATGTCATGAGCCAGGTGCGGACGCAGCTGGTCGGCGCGGGCATCTCCACCGCCGTCGTGCTCGACGGCCGCCAGGCGCTCGACCTGCTGGCGGTCATCCGACCCGAAGCCGCGGTATTGCACGTCTCGCCGAACACGGCGGATCTGTTCCGCGTCATCGCCGGCGTGCGCAGCGCCGACGTGACGCGCGGCATTCCGATTCTCTTCCTGCTCGACGCCCAGGCGCCGGCGCAGACCGAGGTCTCGCTTTCGGCTGGCCTTCGCGCCCTCACCAGTCGCGCCGATCTTTCGGCGGATCGCCTGGCCGAGACCCTGGCGGCGGCGTTCGATCGGTTGCAGGCCTAGTGTCCCGCCCCCGAACGGCAAGGAACCGCTGCACCCGCAGATGAACGGAGAGGAACGGGTTCATCCGCGTTGACCCCTGGCCTACGTCACCGCACCGGCCGGCGCGCCTCGAGCGCCGCGCGCGCCACCGACCGATCGTCGAAGTTGTGTTTCACGCCGGCGATCAGCTGATAGGCCTCGTGTCCCTTGCCGGCGATGAGCACGATGTCGCCTGCGCCGGCGCCGCCGATGGCGCGGGCAATGGCGCGCGCGCGGTCGACTTCGACCACGTGCTTGGCCCCTGAGGGGTCGGACTCTCGCACCCCGGCGAGGATGTCGTCGACGATCGCCTGTGGATCTTCGCTGCGTGGATTGTCGGAGGTGACGATGGTGAGGTCGCTCAACGCCGCGCTCAGGCGGCCCATCAGCGGGCGCTTGGCGCGGTCGCGGTCGCCGCCGCAGCCGAACACCGTGATGAGCCGCCGCGGCCCGAGCTGGCGGGCGCTCTCGATCAAGCGCTGCAAGGCGTCCGGCTTGTGCGCGTAGTCCACCGCCACGACGAAGTTCTGGCCGGCCTCGACCAGCTCGAAGCGTCCCGGCACGGGCGGCGCTGCGGCCAAGGCGGCGGCGATCGCCTCCAGGTCGACCCCGAGGCATTCGCCGACCGCCAGCGCCGCCAGCGCGTTGTAGACGGAATAGGCGCCGAGGTGTCGCAGCCGCAGGCGCACGCGCCCGCGCGGCGTCAGCGCCGTGCAGGTGACCCCGTGCAGCGTCATCGACACCTCGGTGGCGCGCACCCCTGCCGACTCGCCGAGGCCGTAGGTGATCAGCGCGCCGCGGTTGACGCCGATGATGTAGTCCGCATGCGGGTCGTCGATGTTAACCACGGCCGTGCCGCGCTTGCCGCCGCTCGCCAGCTCCTCGAACAGCCGGCCCTTGGCGCGGCGATAATGGTGCATGTCGGGGTGAAAGTTGAGATGATCATGGCTGAGGTTGGTGAACACCGCGACGTCGAAGTCGATGGCCGCGACACGGCGCAGCTCGAGCGCGTGCGAGGACACCTCCATCACGACGGCGGTGCACCCGGTGTCGACGGCGCGGCGCAGCAGCGCCTGTAGCACCGGCGCCTCCGGCGTCGTCTGCCCGGCCGGCAGCACTTCGGCGCCGAGGCGATAGTCGATCGTGCCCACACGGGCGACGCGGCGGCCGGCAGCGGCCAGCACGGCGTCGATGAAGTAGGTGGTCGAGGTCTTGCCGCTCGTGCCGGTGACGCCGATCATCTCGATCCGCTGCGATGGGTGGGCGTGGAACTCGGCGGCCATCATCGCAGCGGCGGCCCACGCGTCGGCGACCTGCACCGCCGTCACCCCGGCCGGCACGGCGATGTCGCGCTGCGCGACGAGGGCGGACGCGCCGGCGGCGACGGCGGCGGGAATGAAGTCGTGGCGGTCGGCGCGCGTCTCGCCGCCCTCGGTGCGATAACCCGGCAAGCAGACGAACAGGGTGCCGGGACGCACCTCGCGCGAGTCGGTGGCGATCGCGGTGATCGGCAGGTCCAGCGGCCCCCGTACGGCGATGATCGGCTGCGCGCGCAGCAGATCGCGCAACAGCGGCATGGCTGGGGCGGCGGGCTCAGCCGCCCGCGGTGCCGCCGGCGCCAGCCGCCGCAGCGCGCAGCTTGGCAGCGACCGACGGCACGGCTTTCAGCAGCATGTCGAGCCGGGCGCGCTCCGCGCCCACGATGGCCGCCAACCGCCCTTCGTAGTCTCGCAGCAGCCCGTCGAGCTCGGCTTCCTTGCCATCGATGATGGCGTCGCCGCCGCCCAGGCAGCCATTGATCTGCTCGGCGATGGCCTCCAGCGCTTTTTCGCCCTCTTCCCCCAGCCCGGCGCCGATCTGTTCGGCCCACAGGCCGTGCAGCGCGATGGTGGCGGGGACCTGACGGCGCAGCCCGCCGGTGAGCTGGTAGAGCTGGGTGGCCAGGGCGTTGACCACGGCGGGACCGCGACGGGTGACCAGACCGTGCATCGCCACCAGCTTGTCGCGCAGGCGCTGCACGCCGAGCTCCTCCGCCAACGAACGAATGAGGCGGAAGAATTCTTCCTCCGTCAGCGTGGCCATGTCGGCGCTCTTGCCTGCCGCCGTCCGGCGTGTCAATCCGCCTGCGCCCGTGCGCACCCAACGCCTCTCGCGATCCGCCGTCCTCTGGCTCGGCGCCGTTGTCACGGCCGCCGTCGCCGCGGCGGGGCCGGCTCCGGCAGCCAGCCGGACGGGGCTGCGCGTCGCCACCAGCGGCGATTACGCGCCGTTCAGCACCATCGGCGCCGACGGCCGGCGCAGCGGTCTGGACATCGCCGTCGCCGAGCGCCTGGCGGCAGACCTCGGTCGGCAGCTCGACTGGGTGCGCCTGGTCTGGCCCGCGCTCGACGCCGAGACCGCTGCCAGCGGGTTCGATGTCGCGATGAGCGGGATCACCATGCGCGCCGACCGCGCCCTGGTGGGGCGCTTTACGCGCCCGTACGCGGTGACGCGCGCGGTGGTGTTGGTGCGCCAGTCGGACGCCGGGCGTTTCGCGGCGCTCGACGACCTCGATCGCCCGGGCGTCCGCATCGCCGTCAACCGCGGTGGGCATCTGGAACGCGTGACGCGGGCTCGCTTCGCACGCGCCACCCTGCTGCCGTTGGCCGACAATCGCGCCGTACCCGATGCCGTGCGCGCCGGCCGCGCCGACGCCGCGATCACCGACAGCGCCGAGCAGCACGCCTGGCTGACGCCCGAGCTGATGTCGCTCGGGGCGTTCGGCCGCGATCACAAGGCCTATCTGCTGCCGGCCGACGCGGGACCGCTGGCGCGCCGCATCGGCGAATGGATGATGGCCCGCGAAGCCGACGGATGGCTGGACGCCGAGCGCCGGCGCTGGCTCGGCGACGAGGCGAACCTCGGCCCGGCGGCGGCGGGGCGCGAGGCCGTGGGGGCGCTCATCCGCCTGCGGCTCGCCCTCATGCCCGAGATCGCGGCGGCCAAGCGCGCCGCCGGCCTGCCGCTCGAGGACCCCGCCCAGGAGACCAAAGTGCTGCAACGCGTCCGCGCCCAGGTGCCATCGAATCCGGAGCGCGCCGCGGCGCTGTACGGCGCGCTCATCGATCTCGCCAAGGCCGCGCAGCGCTCGGCCGCGGCGGCGACCCGTGATGTCCCGTCGTTGGCCGTGTTGCGCGCGGCGCTCGAGCGCATCGACGCGGCGCTCTGCCTCGAGCTCGAACACCTGCTGCCGTCACCCGCCGCGGCCTGGCGGGAGACCCTCGGCGCGACGCTCGGCCCGGTCGGGGTCGCGCCGGCGGCGACCGATCACATCGCCGCTCTGCTCGCCGGTAGCCCCGATTCCTGAGACGGCGCCGGGTCCGCTGGCGGCGGCGCATCGAGCGCCTCGAAGTCGAACCCGCCGGATCGCGCGCTGCCCTGGGCATCGACCAGCAGCGCCGCGACGCCGTGCGCGGCGGCGGCCTCGAGACCATCGCGACCGAGGACGATCAGCGCCGTCGACCAGGCGTCGGCAGACGTGGCGTCGGCGGCGCGCACGGTGGCCAGGCGCGCGGCGAACACCGGCAGGCCGCTGCGCGGATCGAGGATCGGTCCGGCGGCGGAGCCGCCGGCGGACGCGCGCGAGGTCGAGAGCGATGTGTCGCGCAGGGTCACGCTGCCGAGCAGGCTGTTCGGTGCCAGACCGCTCAACGCCACCCGCCATCCTTTCGGCGCGTCAGGCGGGGCGCCGATGGCGAGCTGGCTCGAGCCGCCAAAATCGAGGAAGGCCGCCGTAGCCCCGCCGCGGCGCAGTAATTGGGCGATCGCATCGAGGGCCAGCCCCTTGCCGATCCCGCCGGCATCGAGCGCCGCCCCCAGCATCAAGCTCGCCTGCTGGCCGTCGAGGGTCAGCGCGCTGGCGATGCGGTGCGCCGAGGTGGCAGTTGGCGGCGGCGCCGGTGGGCTCGCGCCTCGCCACCGCTCCACGAGTGGCCCGACGGCGGGATCGAAGGCGCCGCCGGTCTCGGCGGAGAGTTGCACCATGCGACGCAGCGCCAGCGCCAGATCGGCGCTGATCGCAACCGGCCCAGCTCCAGCGCGAGCATTGAGCCGCGCCAGCTCACCCTCCGCGCGCCAGGTCGTGAGCACGTCGTCCCAGTGCCGCGCCGCGGCCACGGCTGCCGTGCACAGCGCGCGCGCGCGCCCATCGTCGTCGGCCACCACGGTCACCTGCAGTACCGTGCCCATCACCGGCTGGCCGGTGCGGAATACCGCTGCGTGGGCCACCGTCGCTGCGCTCAACCACGCGCCGACCGCTACCCTGAGCAGCCCCTTGAGAGACGCGTTTCGCTCACCCTCCGACTGACTCTGGGTGAACGCAGCGGGTCGCGGCATCAAAGCCTCACGCGCTCCCGAGCCCTGAGCTCGTCGAAGGGTCGATGGCTGCGCCGGTGCGACGGCAGACGGACCAGACGGCGACCTATACCAGCGGTCGCACCTTGGCGTTCGACTGCTCGTAGGCGCTCGGGGCGCCGCCCACGAGGGCGTAGGCGACGGCAATCACCAGCCACAGGATCGCGCCCTCGAGGAGGAGAAAGCAGCCGATCTTGGTGTAGGCGAAGAGCGGGTGCACGAAGCGCACGCCCCAGCTGCTCAGCTCGCCGAGCAGCCCCGACGAGAAGGCCACGGCGATGCCGACCACCTTGGTGCGCGGCGAAATGGGGACGAACAGCACCAGGTGCGTGAGCGTCAACAGCAGGATGCCCATCGAAAAGGCGTGAAAGTGCAGGGTCTCGAGCAACCCCTGCAACGAGCGCGGCTGGAGAAACTTCTCCTCGTTACCGCGGTAGTACTCGACGACCGAGCCCGGCGTCAGGTTCATCTTGGCGAAGTACAGCCCGGCGTTGGTCACCCACAGCACGAGCGCGTAGATCAAGAAACACCACACGATCACCTTGAGCAGGTGGTTGCGGGTCCACTCGCCGGTGACGACGAAGCGCACGCTACGGGTTCCTCAGGGCGACGTCGTAGATCGCCAAGGCGCGGCGCACGCCACCGGTCACCGCCTCGGAGGTCAGCGTCGAGCCGGTAATCGCGACGACGGCGCGGCCGATGCGCAGCTCATCGGTGAGCGCGGCACCGCGAAAGCCGTCGAGCCAGCGGTCGGGCGGCGAGTATTCGAGCGGTTCGTAGAAGGCCAGCAGATGTGTGGCGGCCACGGCTCCCTGCGGCGAGAGCACGATGAGAAAAGTCTCCGGCAGCGTGCGCACGGTGTGGGTGTCGAAGATGGCATAGCCGTCGACCGCACCGCCGCGGTAGCCGACGTAGACCGTCAGCCAATCGCTCTCGAGCTTGGACTTGGCCCGCGCCGCAATCGCCTCGCGTTGTTCGGGGGTGAGGAAGAGATCGCGCACCTCGACCCGTTCGGCGTCGGGAAAAGCGAGCTTGATCGCTTCGTCGCGGGCGTAGAAGACCTTGGCGCGCGGCGCGCTGAGGGGCAGCAGCGGAACGGCCAGCAGGATGGCGAGCGCGAGAAGGCGGCGCATGGGAGGACGAGCGAGCGACTGACGGGCGCTCAGAGCGATGCCCCCCCGGGCGAGGCCCCTTGCAGGGACAAGCCGGCGTCTGGGGCGCGGCGCCGGCGCCGCAGCGTCACCGCCACGGCGTATACGGCGCAGAGCAGCAGGAGTCCCTGGGCCGCCAACGTCTCGACCGTAGGATAGATGCCGACGATGTCGAGGCGCGGGATCCATGGCACCGCCGTCGTCGGCACCAGGCCAGCCTCCTGCAGCTCGCCGACCCCTTTGCCGGCAAACACCACCGCCAGGTAGTAGAGCAACGCCCCGGTGCCGAGAAAGAACTGCCGCAGCGGCAGCCGCCGGCCGAGGCGCTGGTAGAGGACGTAGACGATCGCCAGCGCCAGCGCGCCGATCGCCAGCCCGGCGAGAATCGCCGCCGTCTGGCCCGGCGCCGCGGCAATCAGCGCCTGGTAGAACAGCACCGTCTCCACCCCTTCGCGGTAGACGGCGAGAAACGCGGCCCCGGCGAGGGCAAGCAGGTTGCCGGTGGCGATCGCCGAGCTCACCTTGCCCTCGATGTAGCGCTGCCAGCGCTCCGCCTCGGCCTTCGAGATCAGCCAGTAGCTGACGGTGAAGAGCACCACCGCTGCCAGCAGCATGGTCGCGCCTTCGATCACCTC
This sequence comes from uncultured Binatia bacterium (SeqCode), assembly GCA_964475125.1. GTDB lineage: Bacteria > Desulfobacterota > Binatia > HRBIN30 > CADEER01 > CAYYWP01. The sequence continues at coordinate 9,967 of CAYYWP010000134.1, forward strand.
GGCGGCGGCGCCGCTCGCCTGCAGCAGCCGCGCCAGCGCGTAGGCGGTGATGACGCTGGCCGCTGCGCCGCTCGCCGCGCCCCACAAGATCGGCGCGCGCAGGCGCCGCGAGCCGCTGCGAACTGCATAGGCCAGCAAGGCACCGAGGATGAGCACGACCTCGAACCCCTCGCGCAGAATGATCAGCGCGGCTTGAACGACCGTGTTCGCGCGACCGGTGGCGACCCGCGGTGCCAGCGCCGCACGGGCGGCGGCGAGGTCCTCGCCGAGGGCAGCGACGATCGACGCCGCTTCGGCCTCGCGCCCCGGGTGGCTCATCACGGCGCGCAGTTCACCGAAGCGGGCTTCGGCGCGGCGCGCCAGGGGTTCGGCCGCGACGGTCAGGGTCTTCTCCAGCGGGTCGAAGAGGAAATAGGCGTCGGAGACCAGGTAGACGGCGCGCGGCTCGCCGCGCCGGTAGGCGGCGAGGGCGTCGTCGAGCAGTCGCGCCGCCTCGGCGAGTCCATCGCCGGCGGGCGGCGGCGAGCCGGCGGCGGCTGGGAATCGCGCCTGCACCAGCGTCGCGGCGCGCAGCGCCGCGGCGCTCACCTGCGGCGCGGGCGCGCGCGCGGCGATGTCCGTCGCGAGCTGGCGCACCTCGGCGTCGAGCGTCGCCGCCGCCGCGGCATCGATCGCGGCCAACGCGGCCTGCGTGCGCGGCGCCTGGCGCACGAGCTGCTCGGCGAGGATCTCGCTCTCGGCCAGCTCCTGCGGATCCATCGGCGCAGCGGCCGGAACGGCGCGCGCGTACTCGTCGGCGAGCAAGCGCAGCAGCCCGGCGAAGCGCATTGCCTCGCCTTCGCTCGCCGCCACGCTGCGCGTGCCGTCATCGCCGCCGAGCGACAACAAGCGCACGTAGCCCACCGTCGCCCAGATCTGCGCCGGGCTCAAGCGGCCGGCGAAGCCGGGCATCGGCGTCCCCGACCGGCCCTCGGCCACCAGGCTATAGAGCTCCGCATCGCTCAGGCGGGCCAGAGTCGCCGGGTCGTCGAGCGGCCGGGCGGGGACCCGCAGCACGTCGCCGTAGTCGCCGTCGCCTTGACCGGCGCGACCGTGGCAACCGGCGCAGGCGGAGAGATACACCCCCTGCCCTTCGGCCCAATGCGCCGGCGCGGCGTGCACCGTCCAGAGGTAGCTCACCAGGTCCCAGCGGTCCTGCAGCGACAGCACGTCGCCCCATGCCGGCATCGCCGAGCGCCCCTTGCCGAGGGTGATCACGTGCAGAAAGTCGAAGGGCGTTTCGCCGCGCATGAAGTCGCGGTCGGTAAAGCTGGCCGGCGGCGGATCGAGCCGAGCCGCGCTCGGCCCGCGACCGTCGGCGCGCTCGCCGTGGCAGCTGACGCAGTTCTCGGCGAACAGCGCCCGGCCGCGCGATGCCGACGGCGCCGCAGCCGGAAAGACCGGCTCGCTGATGCCGGTGTCGCGGCTGATCGCCGCGCTCAGCTGCGCCAAGCCCGTGCGCACCTGATCCGCCGGGACCTTGCCCTGCAGCGCGGCCCGCACCTCGGCGAACGATGCCGCCGTCGCATCCGCCGTCGCCGGCGCGGCGCGGCGCAGGCGCGATGCCGCCTCGTCGAGGAACGCGCTGGCCTCCTCGTACTCGACCGGCTGCACGACCTGGCCGTCGCGCACGCCCTCGCGGTACTCCTCGCCGACGTGGCCGAGCAGGATCAACACCCGCCGGATGTCCGCCGCACCCGCGGCATCGCCGCGCGCCATGGCGACCCACAGGAGGAGTGCGGCCGCGCACAGCGCGAGTCGGGGGAGAGCGAGGGGCGAGCCGCCGGGCATGATCCGATACTGAAAATCATTTTCATAATGCCCGGCCCGGGCGCGATGTCAAGTGACGTCGCGCGACGTCCCGGATCGGCCGGCGGGCCGATCCGCGGGCGCTTCACTCGGCGCGCGACCAGTGCGGCAGGTGCGGCACACGCCGTAGAGCTCCATCTTGTGGCCGGTGAACTGGAAGCCGAGGCGCCGGGCGGTCTGGTCCTGAAGCGCTTCGATGCGCGGCTCCTCGAACTCGACGATCGTCCCGCAGCGCTCGCAGATCATGTGATCGTGATGGCGCTTCTCGGCGCTCTCGTAGCGCGCCTCGCCATCGCGGAAATGTCGCTCCGCCGCCACGCCGCACTCGGTCAATAGCTTCATCGTGCGATACACGGTGGCATAGCCGATGTGAGGGTGGCGCTGGCGCACCTCGGTATACAGCTCTTCGACCGAGATGTGGCGCTGGCTGTCGAGAAACGCCCGCACGATGGTGTCGCGTTGGGCGGTCGACTTCAGCCGTTGGGCCCGCAGATAGTTCTTGAAGCGGGTGAAGCGCTCATCCGCGCCGCGCTTCGCGTTCACCATCGCGCGGCCCTTTCGCCGCCGCCCGCTCGACGAGCCCGCGCGCCACCGGGGAAAGATAGACGTCGCCTAACGGGCGGCCAGCGAGCTCGTCGACCAACACGTCGATCTGCGCGCTCACCGGTAAGGCGCGATCGAGCAGGAGCAACTCGTCGTCGCGCAGCCGGCAGCGACCGCTGCGCACGCGATAGCCGACTTCGCGCAGCAAGGGCTCCTCACGCACGCGCAAGCCCAGCTTCTCCGCCACCGCCTTCAACTCGTCGAGCAACGCGCTCTGCGCCGCCGCCGAAGCCGCCACCGCTTTCGCCGCCATGGGCCGGGACCCTAGAAGAGGGACTGCGAGATGTAAAGGCAGACCGGCGACGAATCGGCCGCCGGCGCGCCCGTGACACGGCGCGCGGCCCCGTGCTACGGCGATTGCGATGATCAAGACTATCGTGGTCGGCATCGACGGCTCCGAGCACGCGCGCACGGCCGCCGGTTACGCGCTCTGGCTGGCCGAGCGCCTGCACGCGCGCGTCGTCGGTCTGCACGTCGTCGACATCGTCTCGATCGAGGGATCCTTCTTTCACGACATCTCGGGATCGCTCGGGTTCGAGCCGTAC
>CAYYWP010000135.1:0-12949 GCA_964475125.1 uncultured Binatia bacterium (SeqCode)
CTGCGCGCCGACCACGTCGGCTGCTACGGGTCGAGCCGTGGCGCGACGCCGCAGATCGACGCGTTCGCGCGCACGGCGGTGGTCTTCGAGCGCGCCTATTCCACCGCACCGTGGACGCGTCCGGCGGTGGCCTCCCTACTCACCGGTACCACGCCCTTTACGCACGGCATCACGGCGGAGGCGCCGAGCCATGCGCTGCCGGCTGAGATGCTGACGCTGCAGGAGGTCCTACGCGACGAGGGCTACTGGACCCGTGCGCTCCTGACCAACCCGCACTACCGCTTCGGCATCGACCAGAACTTCGACTGGCGGTGGTACTGTGGGAACTGCCGCGCCGACGCGATCTTCGGGCGCGCAATCGAGCTCGTACGCCGGCATCGCGGCGGACCGTTCTTTCTGCTCATTCACAACAACGATCCCCACGACTCTTACGACCATCACCGCGGCTTCAGCACCACGCCCGAGGACTCCCCCTACCGTTCGCTGCGCACGCTGCTGCCGGCTCACGACGGGACAGTGGCGCTGGATTCCGCCATCAACGCTCGCGGCACCGTCATCCTCGATGCCGCGGCGCTCGAGGAGATGAAGCGCAATTACGATGGCGAAATTGCCTTTCTCGACCATCACTTCGGGCGCTTCGTGGCGGCGTTGCAGGCCGCAGGCCTGCTCGAGCGGACGATCCTCGCGATCACCGCCGACCACGGCGAGGAATTCCTCGACCACGGCGGGTATTGGCACGGCGGGACGCTGTACGATGAGCTGCTGCGCGTCCCCCTCATCGTGCGCGTCCCGGGGCGTGAGGGCGGCGTCATCAGCGCGCCGGTTTCCACGCGCGACGTGTTTGCGACCCTGGTGGATCTGGTGCGCGGACGCCCGCCGACTGCCTCACAGGACATCGGTGGTACGCTGCGCCCGCTGCTCGAAGGGCGCTCGGCGCCAGCGGCACCTATCGTCGCCGCCAGCGCGTTCCGTAGCCGGCTCAAGTACGCCGTGATCGATCAGGACTACAAGCTGATCACCTACGCCAACGGCGAACCCATCGGCCTGTTCGACCTGCGCGCGGACCCCGGCGAGGGCCGCGATGTGTCTCGCCGCGAACCGGCGCGCACGCAGGCGCTGCAAAGCCTGCTCGCCGCGCAGGTCGCGGGCCGGCGCAATGGCGGGGCTGCTTCGACGGCGCGCCTCGAGGCGAGCGAGCGCGAGCACCTGCGCGCCCTCGGTTACCGGAGTGATTGATCCGATCACCACGGATGCCGCGAGCCCCGCTCGCCGATGGATCCCAGCTCGCGAACGGGACGCGAGGCAATCGCACTCGGCAAGTGAAGCGGGTGGGCTCACTCCGGGCGCATCGGCGGGGCGCTCCGCGGCTCAGTCGAGGCGCTCGATGATCGTCGCGTTGGCCATGCCGCCGCCTTCGCACATCGTCTGCAGGCCGTAGCGGCCGCCGCCGCGCTCGAGCACGTTGAGGAGCGTGGTCATCAGCCGGGCGCCGCTGCCGCCGAGCGGATGGCCGAGGGCGATGGCGCCGCCACACGGATTGACCCGCGCCATGTCGGGGGCGAACTCGCGTGCCCACGCCAGCACCACGGGGGCAAAGGCTTCGTTGATCTCGATGGCGTCGAAGTCGCCTATGGTCAGGCCGCTGCGGGCGAGGATCTTCTGCGTGGCCGGGATGACGCCGGTGAGCATGATCACCGGGTCGACCCCGCCGAGGGCAAAGCTGTGGAAGCGCGCCCGCGGCCGCAGGCCGAGGGCCTTGGCTTTGTCGGCGCTGGTGATCAGCAGGGCCGCGGCACCGTCGGTGATCTGGCTCGAGTTCCCGGCGGTGATGACCCCGTCGGGCTTGAAGGCGGGCTTGAGGGCACTGAGCTTGTCGAGCGTCGTCTCCGGCCGCACGCCCTCGTCGGTCGCGACCCGCTCGCGGTCGCCGTCGGCATGGCTGATCTCGATCGGCACGATCTCGTTGTCGAACCAGCCGCGCCGCGCCGCCTCGGCCGCCTTTTGGTGCGAGCCGAGGGAGAACTCGTCGAGGGCGCGCCGCGGCAGTTGCCAGCGGGCGGCGATGATCTCCGCCGACAGCCCCTGGGGTACGAGGCCGCCGGCCCCGTAGAGATTCTGTCGCTTGTAGCGATCGAGCATGCTCGGGCCGAAGGGCCTGCCGCCGACGGCGATGCTGGTGCCCATGGGCACGCGGCTCATCGACTCCACCCCGGCCGCGACGACCACGTCATAGGCCCCCGCCATCACCCCCTGGGCGGCGAAGTGCAGGGCCTGTTGGCTCGATCCGCATTGGCGGTCGACGGTCGTGCCGACCACGGACTCGGGGAAGTCGGCGGCCAGGGCGGCATTGCGGGCGATGTTGAGCCCCTGCTCGCCGACCTGACTGACGCAGCCCATGATGACATCCTCGATCTCGCCCGGGTCGACCCCGGTGCGCTCGACCAGGGCCCGCAAGGTCGCGCTGGCGAGCTCTACCGCGTGGCGCCCGTGCAGCGCCCCGGTTTCCTTGCCGCGCCCGAGCGGCGTACGGACGGCATCGACGATCACGGCTTCGCGCATCGGCATTCTCCTCGTCCGGGCCAGTAGCAGCCCGTTGAAAAACCCGTTCCGCTCACCCTTCGACGGGCGGAACGCTTTGTGGCGCAACTATTTCCCGCTCTCCTGAGCCTGACCAAGACTGCGCCCGTCGAAGCATGAGCGCGGCCTTTTTCAGCGGGTTAGGGGTCTGGGGGATCTTTCACCTCCGGCGGGCCTCACGCAAGCGGATGTCCGGTTGCGCAGCGGAGCGGGAGCAGCCATGCTGCGCTGCGAGGGGTGTACCGGTGGCGGACGTGACCAGAATGCCGGCGCGCGTGGTGCGGGCGGTGGGTCGGGGCGGGCAGGACCCGCAGGCCGTCGCGCCGCAGCGGGCGTCGAGCGCGCCAGGGGCCGAGGGCGGGGATGATCCGGCGCTGTTCCTCAACCGCGAGCTGTCGTGGTTGGCCTTCAACCGGCGCGTGCTGCACGAAGCCGAGGACCAACGGAACCCCCTGCTCGAGCGGGTGAAGTTCCTCGCCATCACGGCCTCCAACCTGGACGAGTTTTTCATGAAGCGGATTGGCGGTCTCAAGCAGCAAGTGGCCGCCGGGCTGCAGGAACGGACGGTCGACGGCCGGACGCCGCAGGAGCAGATCCGCGAGTGCTACGGGCGCGTCGCCGAGCTCGAGCGGCAGCAACGGCACATCCTGGCGGCGCTGTCGGTCGAGCTGCGCGCGCAGGGCATCGCCGTGCTCGCCTACGCCGAGTTGACCGACGACGAGCAGCAGGCCCTGCGCCAGCACTATCTGCGCGCCGTCTTTCCGCTCGTCACCCCGCTGGCCGTCGACCCGGCCCATCCGTTCCCGTTCATCTCCAATCTGTCGCTCAACCTGCTGGTCTCCGGTCATCATCCGAAGGACAGCGATGGGCTGATGATCCGCATCAAGGTGCCGGTCGGCAGCGGCATCCCGCGCTTCGTGCGCGTCGGCGACAGCCGCCGCTTCGTGCCGCTCGAGGCGGTGATGGCCAACAACCTCGACCTGCTTCTGCCCGGCATGGCGATCGCCGCCTGCGAGACCTTTCGCGTCACCCGCAACGCCAATACCGAACGCGACGAGGAAGAGGCGGACGACCTGCTGGCGATGATCGAGTCGGAGTTGCGCGACCGCCGTTTCGCCCCCATGGTCCGCCTCGAGGTGGGCAGCGGCATGCAGCCGGCGCATCGCGGCATGCTGGCGGCGGAGCTCCGCCTCGACGAACAGACCGATGTGGTCGACGTCGACGGCATGTTGGCGCTGCGCGACCTGATGGAGATCGCCCAGCTCGACGAGCCCGCCCTGCACGATCCGCCCCACCACCCGACCGATCATTTCCGCCTCCAGCCGTCGCGCAACGTCTTCCACATCATTCGCGACGCCGGCGCGCTCTTACTGCAACATCCCTACGAGTCGTTCTCGACCTCGGTCGAGCGTTTTCTCGACGAGGCCAGCACCGACCCCAAGGTGCGGGCGATCAAGATGACGCTGTACCGCACCTCGGCCGATTCCAAGATCGTCGATTACCTGCGCGCCGCGGCGCGCAACGGCAAGCAAGTGGCCGTGGTGGTGGAGCTCAAGGCGCGCTTCGATGAAGCCGCCAACATCCAGTTCGCCACCCTGATGGAGGAGGACGGCATCCACGTCACCTACGGCGTCGTCGGTCTGAAGACGCATTGCAAGGTGACGCTGGTGGTGCGCCAGGACTACACCGGCCTGCGCCGCTACGTGCACATCGGCACCGGCAACTACCACCCGGGCACGGCGCGCGTGTATGCCGACTACGGCTTGTTGACCAGCGATGAGGCGATTGGCGAGGACGTCAGTGAGCTGTTCAATTACCTCACCACCGGCTACCGGCCGAAGCGCCACTACGGCAAGATCCTGCCGGCGCCGACCCGGCTGAAGAATGCGTTGCTGGAAAAGATCGAGCGCGAGATCGCGGCGCAGCGCGCCGGCCAGGCCGGCCTGATCCAAATGAAAGTGAACGCGCTCGAGGACGTCGACGTCACCCGCGCACTCTATCGCGCCTCACGGGCGGGGGTGCGCGTCGATCTCATCGTGCGCGATACGTGCCGCTTGCGCCCGGGCATCCCCGGGCTGTCGGAGACGGTGCGCGTGGTGAGCGTGGTCGGCCGCTTCCTCGAACACGGCCGCATCTTCTATTTCCGCAACTGCGGCGAAGAGGAGTACTTCATCGGCTCGGCCGACTGCATGCAGCGCAACCTGGAGAGTCGAGTCGAGGTGGTGGTCCCGATCGAAGATCCGGCCTTACGGGCTGATCTGCGCGCCATCCTCGACGCCCAGCTCGCACCGCACAGTGACGCCTGGGAGATGCAATCGGACGGCTCGTATCGCCGCAACGAAGGCGACGGTCTGAAGCGGTGTCAGTATCAGCAGATCGAGCTCGCCGAGAAGCGGCAGCGCCAGGCCGGTCGCCCGCGCAAACGCCGCGCCAAGGGCTTCGCCCGCCGCAACGGCGGCGGCTGAAGGGGCAAGGGGCTATGGGGTTAGGCTGCTAGCCCGACTCCGAAAAAGCTTTTCACCACGAAGAACACGAAGTCCTTCGTGGCCTTCGTGGTTTCAAAGAATTTCCCTAACAGCTAACGACCTAACCCCTTAACGGCGTTGAATCTATTGCAGCGGTTCCGCCCGTGTAAGATGGACGGCGAGCGAGCCGCGCGGCGCCGTGAGCTCGAGATAGACCGGCACGGCCAGCAGGTCAGGGCGCGGCGCGGCGACCCAGAAGTCGAGGTGTGTCGGGCGTTCGTCCGCGTTCGCGGTCGGGCGCCAGAATCCCGCCAGCGGGGCGATGGTGGCGCGGCAATGGCGCGCGGCGCCTTGATAGGGTGTGCGGTCGGAGGGAACGGGAGCCATGCCGCGCTCTTCGAGCGCCATGTCGTATCGCCGCCGGCCATCGAAGATGCGCAGCGTACCGCGGCAACCGAGCTCGACGGCCGCGAGGCTGGCGGTCAAGGGATCGATGGTGTCCAGCACGAGCGCGGGTGGTACGGGGTCGCGATAGTCCGTCTCGGGCGGTGGGTCGATGGCGGCCGCGACGCCGCCGGAAGAGTCATAGTCGAGGGCCACGGTTCGGCGGGCGCTGCGATAGACGCCTTCGGAGCGGTGGTGCAACGGACGAAGCCGGTCGCTCAGGCGCACGCCGTTGGTGCTCGCGGAGGCCTCCCAGGGGAACAGAAAACCGATCACGCCGACCGTGCGCAGCCGGCTCGAGGTCTCGTAGCGTCCGTCATCGAGTCGGGTGATGGCCGAGACGGCCAGCACTTCAAAGGGGCCGTAGCGGACCTCGTAGTCGAGCGCGACGGCACCGGCGCGGGCGCGCGGCGCCGCCAGGGCAGCGGCGCACAGGACGACCGCCACAGTGAGCCAGGCGGCGCGCATGCTCACCCCTCGGCGCGGAGGCGCTCCGCGGCTTTCTCCAGATCGCCCAGGCGAGCGGGGCGATCGGTGCGGCCGAACAGCGCGTCGAGCGGGTCGCGCAGGTCGTCGACGTAGCCGAGCGCGTAAGCCCCGCGCGCGTAGCCCATCAGGCGCAGCAGGGGCTCGGGAAAGGTGCGGGCCAGATCATGCGGCACGGCCAGATACTGGTTCTCTTCCTGGCGCAACCAGCTCACGGCGTAGGTGAGGTTCAGGCCGCAGCGCACGCCGTCGGATCGATTGGCCCCGGCGCCGTGATACAGCGCCCCAGTGTACAGCAGCACCGAGCCTGCCGGCATCTCGGCGGGCTCGGTGTCCGACTGCTCGAAGGTCAAGCGATCCTCGCGCCGATGGCTGCCGGGGATGACGCGTGTCGCGCCGTTGGCGTCGGTGAAGTCGGTCATCGCCCAGATGGTGTTGCAGGTCACCTCGTAACCGTTCGGAAAGGGGAAGAAGTCGAAGGCCCACTGGTCGCGGTGGATCAACTGGGCCGGCTCGCCGGGGTCGATGGCGATGAGCTGCGTGAGGTGGATATGGAAGCTCGTCGCGTGTGCCAGGACTCCACCCACGGCCTCGAGCACGGTCGGGTGCTGGATGAGCTGGCGGCAGGTCGGCGAGCGGGCGAGCAGGCCACCGGTGCGCCGCGTGCGCAAGCCGGAGAATTCGTCCTGTCCGCAGCGGGTCTTCTCGAGCCACGGTTGCAGTTCGCCGCGGACGCATTCGATCACCTGGCTGGGCGCCAATCGCTCGACGATGGCACATCCAGCGCTCTCCAGCGCCGCGGCGACCTCGGCCCCGGTGGCGGAGGCGGCAAGGCGCGGAATACTCATACCCCGCGGTTAGCGCAGGCCCGCAGACTCCGTCAATCGCCCGGCGCCGACCCGCTTCCCGCCGGGGCGGTGGATCGTTAGACTCCGCGGTGGCGTCGGCGAGCCAACAGCACCGTACCCACTGCGACGAGCCCCACCGCGAGCGCACCGAGCGGTGCTATGCTCGCAACCGGCACCGGCGCGGTCGGGCAGGCGATGCCCTCCGCCGCGAGCTGGGCTGCACACGACGGGTGTGATGCGACCTGGCATTCGCCCTCTTCGTCACTGGTCGCGCAGGGCGGCGGATCCGCGCACACCACACTGCCCCATTTCGCGCTGCACGCCTCCGAGAAGCTGACGAAGCCACCCTTCCCCTGGATTTCCGCACAGAACAGCGCAGGAATCAGGTCGCCGTTCGGCGCGCCCGCACTCGTGGCGTTGTCCCCGGCGACGCACGCACAGCACACGCCGCCGTTCTGTCCCAGAGCGACTGAGAGCGGCAATGCGACCAGGCCGGTCACCACGACGAAGAGGGAGAAAGGCAACGACCACATCATGCTCGGTACCCCCGCAATATTCGGACCAACTCCAGAAGCGGCTTGGCTGCTGAGCGTGCGCATCTCAGGCGCGGCAGCGGCGTTGGCGAGCCAAGAGCACGGCGCCAGCGGCGATGAGCGACACGGCGAGCACTGCGAGCGGTGCCGTGCTCGCAACCGGCACCGGCGTGGTCGGGCAGGCGATGCCCTCCTCGGCGAGGAGCGTCACGCACGATTGGTGGGGGGCGACCTGACACTCGACGTTCTCGCTACTGGTGGCGCACGGTGGTGCCGCGAAGCATTGGAGTTCGCCGCCCAGCCCTAGGCATTTTGCCTCGGCAGATGGAAACTCCGAACGCGACAGATCGGCACAGAAGAGCGCTACCTGGGAAGGTTGCCCGGCAGTTGAGCCAGTGGCGGTGCTGTTGAAAAGGCCGGCGACGCAGGCGCAGCAGTCTACCCCGATCGTTGCCCTCGCCGCAGGCGGAGTGAAGGCAACGAGAAACAAGGCACCCAACGGAATCGCCACGTGCATGCCGCGCATCATGCCCTGTTTCCTCCGTAGCGCCGTATGACTGATGTCATGTGAAAAGTAAAGGTTGCCTTGGCCGGGGGCGCCTGCAGGAAAGGCTGCCGACGGACGGCTCCCGCGGGCGCGGTGCCGTCCCGCTCACCCTTCGACGGGCTCAGGGCATGTCCTGAGCTTGTCGAAGGGTGAGCGGAGGGGTGCGTCGTAGTCACCCTGCCACGGGCTCAGGATGAGCGGAAACATTCGCGCCGTTGGCGGCCCGCAGGCGCACCGGGACGCCGTTCAGGATCGACTGGCCGACGACGCTCTCGACGCGCTGGTCGTCGGTGAAATCGTTGGCGGAGATGCCCGGATGGGCGCCGGCGACCCGTTGCCAGGGGGCACTCGGGCCGTGCCCCCAGCCGTGCGGCAGGCTGACCACGCCGGGCATGACTTCGTCGGTGACCCGCACCGGCACCGCGGCGCTGCGCACACGGCTCTCGAGCAGCGCCGGTTGGCTGTCGCGCAGCCCGGCGCGTGCCGCGTCGCGCGGGTGGACATAGAGCACGCAGCGCTCGCGCCCGGCGACCAGCGCCGGCACGTTGTGCATCCAGGAGTTGTTGGTGCGCAGCTCGCGCCGGCCGATGAGCAGCACCTCGTCGTCGGCGGGTGGCTGCGCGATTGCCGGCGCCAGCTCGGCGAGGGCCTGGAGCAGCGGAGCGGCGGCGAGGTGCGGGCGGTGGTCGCGGTGTTGGATGCGGTGCAGCCCGGGACGGGCGCGGCCGAGGTCGATGCCGTGTGGCGCCGCTTGCACGCGTTTCAGCGTCAGGCCCCGGCTCCAGGGCAGAAAGCGATCGCCGTGCGGGCCGACGCGCAGCAGCAGATCGAGCATGCGCTGCGGCCCGTAGTGCCAGCCGCAGCGCTCGGCGAGCGCCAGGGCTCGGTCGAGCCAGCGCACGCCCGTCGGTCCGCCGCCCAACTCGCGCGCCAGGCGCAGGAGGATCTGCCAGTCGGCTTGCTCACCGGGCTCTGCCTCGAGTACCGGAGGCGACCAGCGCGCGTGGCGCTGAATGGAGACGCTGGGGCCGAGCGGCTCGGAGTGGTCGTCGGCCAGCGCCCAGCACGGCGGCAGGATGAGATCCGCGTAGCGTGTCGTCTCGTTGATGTAGAGGTCGATCGAGGCCATGAAGTCGAGGCGCCGCAAGGCGCGCTCGAGACGCGGGCCGTTGGGCGTCGACAAGACGGGATTGCCGGCGACGGTGACCAGGGCCCGCACCTGGCCCTCGCCGGGTGTTTCCATTTCCTCGGCGAGGATGGAGGCGGGCAGGTCGGCGGCGGTCTCGGGCAGGTGGCGCACGCGGCTGTGCCAACGCGCGTGTCCGTTCATGCCGGAGAGGCGCACGAACTGCGCCGCATCGAGGGCCGGCTCGGGGAAGAGGGCGCCGCCCTCGGCGCCGAGGCGATCGGTGGCGATGTTGAGCAGGTCGCCGGCCCAGCTGGCGAGGGTCCCGTAGGCGGTGTTGCAGGTGCCGACGCGGGTATAGCAAACGGCGCGCGGCGCGGCGGCGAACTCGGCCGCGATGCGCCGCGTGACCGCAGCGGGCACGGCGGTGAAGGCCGCCGTCCGTTCGGGCGTGAACGGCGACAGATGTGGTTCGACGTCCGTCCAGCCGGGCGCCCGCTCGCGCAGCGCGGCCCGGTCGACGACGCCGCTCTCGAGCATGGCGACGAGCAGAGCGAGAAGGAAGGCCGCGTCACTGCCGGGGCGCAGGAAGACGTGCTCGTCGGCCAGCTTCGCGGTCTCGGTGTGACGGGGGTCGACGACGACGACCTTGCCGCGGCGCTCGCGGATGGCGCGCAGGCGGCGGCGAACGTTCGGCGTCACCATGGCACTGCCTTGCGACACGGCCGGGTTGGCGCCGATGCAGAGGAAGTAGTCGGTGCGGTCGATGTCCGGCACCGGGATGAGCAGGGCGTTGCCGTAGAGATAGTAGGAGGCGGCAAAGCGCGGCGCGGTGTCCTGCGACGAAGCGCTGGTGCGGTTGCGGGTGCCGAGCGCCTCGTGCAACGCGCCGACCATGAAGATGCCGCTGTAGTTGTGGACCAGCGGGTTGCCGTAATACAGCGCCGTCGCATCGGCGCCGTACGTCGCGCGCACGGCGCGCAGGCGCTCGCCGGCCAGCGCGTAGGCTTCTTCCCAACCGATCGGGGCGAAGCTGCCGTCCGCCTGACGCCGCATGGGGTGGCGCAGCCGATCGGGGTCGTGGTGTACGTCGGCGATGGCGATGCCCTTCGGGCAGACGTACCCTGCCGACAGCGGATCCCCGTCGTCCGGCTCCACGGCCAGGACGCGGTTATCCTCGACCGTGAATCGGAGCCCGCAGCCGGCTTCGCAAAGGTTGCAACTGCGCAGGATCGTCTGCGACATGGTCAGCACCTCCTGGCCGGCGGATCATCCAACATTCCGGCCAGCCGTGAAAGCGTTCAGCGATCAGGCGACGCGAGGTGCCCGCTTCCGGCCCTGTTGCGCTCCGGCAACGCCCGCGTTGCATCGCGTCCACGCCGCGACCGTCACGGCCCCGGCGGACGCAGCAACAGCACATCGCTCGGCCGCCCGCCGGTCGCAATCGGCTCGTCCTTGGCGGTCAGACGCTCGCCGGTGCTGGCGCGAAAGACATGGACACCCTGGCGGTCAAACTCCCCGTCGGGAAGGAACAGGGTGTCGGTCACGGGATCGGCGGCCAGGGCCGGCACGGCATAGCCGACCGAGACGTGCAATTGGCCGAACTCGACGCCGCCCGTCAGGGTGAAGCGGGTGAGATGCGAGGAGAGATCGAAGTCCGTGGTGAACGTCAGGTAGCCGGCCTCCGGCGTGACGAAGACGAACGGGCCGAGATCGGCGCCGACCTTTCCATCCACTTCCCGGATCACCAGCCCCGCCGAACGCAGGGTGTCGAGGTCGATGGCCTCCAGACCGCCCTCGTCCATCACCCCGCCGGTGGCGCTGACGTACAGGCGCCGCGTCGCTTCAACCACCTGCATGCGGTGCTTGGGCGCCGTGCCGCTCAAGGCGATCGCCTGCACGCCGGGTAGCGCGGCGTCGACGTCGATCAACGTCTCGCTGGCGAGATCGACGACGGCGAGATACGGCGGCGCGACGAAACGGCGCACGGTGTCCTGATTGGCGCGCCGAATCTGTACGAACAAGCGGCCTTCGTGGACGATCATGGCGCCGAGGTCGGGGATCCCGTCCGGATCGGCAAAGGGCGACAGATCCACCACCTCGGCCGTGGCGCCGCTGCACAGATCGAGGCGCAGGAGATGGGTCGCACGGCGCCGCGTCAGAAAGGCGGTACAGGGGCCGGCGACGGCGATGTCCTCGAGGCCGCTCGCCGCGCCCAGATCGAAGCTGCGCCGAATCCGCCAGCCGGCGGTCGAGACCACGGTGACGGTGCCGTCGCCGCGGCTCAGGCTGACCAGTCGCCCGCGCCCGGCGCGACTCAGGACTGCCTCGGCCCCAGTGCTGACGACGGCCGGGCGGGGCGACCAGGGCGGGCGGGTGCGCAGCGCCCGCAAGCGCGCCACGCCGGCGTCGAAATCCTCCCCGGCGACGGCGAGCTGCGCCGCGCCCGGGTTCGCCACCAGGACCAGGGCGACAAGCGCGAGTAGCGCCCCGGCCAGGCGTCGGGCGAGACAAATAATCACCTGCGCAACCTAGCCCGAGGCGCCAATTGTTGGAAGGATGCGTCTCCAACGGAGCGCATCGCACCCGCCTGGGTGCCGGGCGTTTGACAGCTCGTACCGGTGGGCTAGAGCATCACGCGCGGGGGAGGGCCGCGATGCTGGCGACACAAGTTCGGCAGAAAGACAGCCGCTTCTACTTCGTCGCGTACCCGGCGGAGGACCTGTTACGCCGGGTGCGCTTCATCAGCCGCTACTACGGGGAAGGTGAGACCATCGAGCCGGCGTCGCTGCGCAAGGACGACGAGGTCGGCGCCTTCATCGCCCGCATCGAGCGCTCGGAGGCGGCCTTCCAGCGCCAGTTGGCGCGCAAGAAGGTGAAGGCGATCATGGATTTCTATGCCGAGGCGGTCAATCAGCCGCCGATTCCGGGTGCCATCCTGCTCTTCACCTCCGATGCCCTGCGTTTCGAGCCGATCGGCAGCTTCGACAACGTCGGCAACCTGGAGGAGCCGCGCCAGCCGTACCTGGTCATCGACGGCCAACACCGCCTGGCGGCACTGCACTTCTACCACGAGCGGTATCCGCAGGAAGCCAAGGCGCTGCACGTGCCGTGCGTCATCTTCGACGGGCGCACGGAGGATTTCGCCACCGAGATGTTCGTCACCATCAATTCGACCCCGACGCGGATCAACAAGAGCCATCTCGTCGATCTGTACGAACGGGTGGCCTACGCCGCGCCCGACAAGCGCCTGGCCGCCAAGGTGTGCGAGCTGGTCTACGCCCAGGACGACAGCCCGCTGCAGTACCGGGTCAATCGCCTCGGCGGGCGCTCGCAGCAGGCCAAGTGGATCCTGCAGGCGGAGCTGTTCAACGAAATACACCGCTGGGTGCGGCTCGAGGCGCGCCGCTTGAAGGTCAGCACCCTGAGCCGAGCGCGCGACATCGAGCGCGTCGCCCGCAACGACCTGTACCAGCCGCTGCGCGACTTTCTGGTCGCCGCCCACACCGCCCTGGTCAGCTCGTGGGGCAACGAGCGCTACATGGTGACGCGCGCCGTGACCCTCAAGGCGCTGGTGCGGGTGTGCGCCGACCTCAACCGCGCCGACGGGGCCGCCGACGATCGCGTGCGCCGCTGGACCAACAAGCTCCGCCGCCTGCGCGACATCGAGCCCGATCTCCGCATCGAGGGTTTCTACGAGCGCTTCCCGGCCAAGGGCCAGATCGAGCGCGTCGCCCGCATCCACCGGCGCATCGATCAACTGCTGGGCATCACCCCGATGGCGCTGCGCCAAGTGGAGTCGACCGACTAGCATTGCGCGCCATTAACCTCGATCTGACAAAACACTCAACGCAGAGACCCGGAGTAGGCAGAGGGCCCAGAGGCAGCGTGCATGAGTTCGAGCGCCGACTCATCGTCATCGT
>CAYYWP010000136.1:0-12228 GCA_964475125.1 uncultured Binatia bacterium (SeqCode)
CGTCATGATGTCGAGGTTGCCGGCGTATTTCGGCAGGTAGTCGCCCAGTCCCTCGATCTCGAGGAACACCGAGACGCGGCGGTCGTCGATCACCGGGCCGTTCTTGAGCCGATAGCCGGGCACGTAGGCCTGCACCTCGGCGATCATGTCGTGCACCGAGCGCGTGATGGCGGCGGCGTCGGGCGCCTGCTCGGTCAAGCAGTGGATGGTGTTGCGCATGATCAACGGCGGCTCGGCGGGATTGAGGATGATGATCGCCTTGCCGCGCCGCGCCCCGCCGATGCGCTCGACCGCGCCGGCGGTGGTGCGGGTGAACTCGTCGATGTTCTTGCGCGTGCCCGGCCCGGCCGAGCGGCTGGCGACGGTGGAGATGATCTCGGCGTACTCCACCGCCTGCACGCGCGAGACGGCGTGGACGATGGGCACGGTCGCCTGGCCGCCGCAGGTCACCATGTTGACGTTGGTCACGCCCTCGGCGATCGGCTGGCGCAGGTTGACCGGCGGCACGCAGTACGGGCCGATCGCGGCCGGGGTCAGATCGATCATGAACACGCCGCGCGCCTGCAGCTTGGCGGCATTGCTGGCGTGGACCGCCGCCGAGGTGGCGTCGAAGGCGAGCCGGATGCCGTCCGCCTCGAGGTGCGGGAGCAGCGCATCGATCCCGTCGTGCGTGGTCTTCAAGCCACTGGCGCGGGCCCGCTTGAGGCCTTCGGAGTCGGGATCGATGCCGACCATCCACACCGGCGCGATCTCCTTGCTGCGCAAGGCCTTGACCATGAGGTCGGTGCCGATGTTGCCGGACCCGATGATTGCCGCGTTCACTCTCATCGCCGTTCACCCATCGCGGGGTCGTTTACGTGAATTGCACCGTCGCGGCGCCCATGCCGCCGATCGTCACCCGCATGCGATCGCCGGGCTTGCACGGCAGCAGCGGCACCAGCGAGCCGGACAGGATGACGTCGCCCGCCGACAGCGCGATGCCGAAGCCGCCGAGGGTGTTGGCGAGCCAGGCGACGGAGTTGAGCGGCGACCCCATCGCCGCGGCTCCGGCGCCGGTGGCCACCACCTCGCCGTTGCACTCGAGCACCATTCCACAGGTGGTCAGGTCGACCTGGCGTGGATCGACCAGCGTATCGCCGAGCACGAACAGACCGCAGGAGGCGTTGTCGGCGACCGTGTCCTCGATCTTGATCTTCCAATCGCGGATGCGCGAATCGACGATCTCGAAGCACGGCACCACCCCGTCGGTGGCGCGCAGCACGTCGGCGCTGGTCACGCCGGGGCCGACGAGGTCGCGCTTGAGGACGAAGGCGATCTCCCCTTCCGCCCGCGGCTGGATGAGCTGGCGCGACACCGGCAGGTCGGCGCCGTTGCCGTATTGCATCCGATCGGTGAGGAAGCCGAAGTCGGGCTGGCGCACCTTCAGCATGTCCTGCACGGCCTTGCTGGTGACGCCGATCTTCTTGCCGATGAGACGCTCGCCGTCGGCCTCGCGGCGCTCGAGCAGGCGGCGGGAGATGCGATAGGCATCCTCGATCGCAATCTCCGGCACGCGCTCGGTCAGCGGCGCCACGGTCGTCCGCCCGCGCAGCGCCGCGTACAGCTCATCGGCGAACGTATTGACGCTGGCCTGCTCCATAGGGCTCGTCCACTCCGGCTCTGCAGTCGATCCGCGCAGCATAGCGGGTCTCCCCGCAAATGCACGCGCCCCCCCGCCTCACACCCCGGCGGCGCGGCGCAGGGTCTCGGCCCGCTCCTGGGCGCGGCGAATGAGGGCCATCTCGTCCACCGTCAGCACCGTGCCGGCCCGCACCACCACGCGGCCGCCGACGATGACCGTGTCGACGTCGCCGGCGCGGGCGGAATAGACCAGCGCGACCATTGGCTCGTGCAGCGGCCGCAGGTGGCTGGCCAGGGTGTTGACCAGGACGACGTCGGCGAGGCGCCCGGCGGACAGCACGCCGACCTGATCGCCGAGGCCGCAGGCCTTGGCCCCGCCGGCGGTCGCCATGGCGAAGACGTCGGCGGCGGTGAGCGCTTGCGGGTCTCCGGTCATCACCTTGTGCAGCAGCGAGGCGTCTTTCATCACCTCGAACATGTCCTGGGTGTTGTTGCAGGCCGGGCCGTCGCAGGCCAGGCCGACGGTGATGCCGGCGCGGCGCATCTTCAGCACCGGGGCGACGCCCGAGGCCAGGATCATGTTCGAGGTCGGATCGTGCACCACCGGCGAGCCGTGCGCGGCGATGAGCTCGATGTCGGCGTCGTTCAGGTGGATGCAATGGTTCAGCATCACCTGCGGACCGAGGGCGCCGACGGCGGCGAGATAGGGGATGTTGCGCTTGCCGGTGCGCGCCTCGACCAGGGAGTTGTACTCCGGCGTCTCGGCCGTGTGCAGGTGCACGCCGAGGCCGCGGTCGCGCACCAGCCCGACCGTATCGGCCCAATAGTTCTCGGTCGCCGTCCACGGCACCAGCGGTCCGATGCCGATCTTCATGCGCTCGTGGCCGGACCAGGTGTCGGCCAGCTCGCGGCTGCGCCGGGAGATGTCCTCGCGCCCTTCGACCCAGCCGGGCGCGAACGGCTCGTCGTTCGAGCAGCGGAAGAAGACCGCGCGCAAGCCGGTGTCGGCGATGGCCTGCGCCGAGAGCGCGTCGGCGCCGTCGTCGTAGCGGCAGGAGAAGAACACCTCGCAGATCGTGGTGTTGCCGGACTTGAGGTTCTCCACCGAGCCCAGGGTGGCGGCCAAGGCGTAGTCCTCGGCCGTCATCTCCGACATCAGCGGCACCTGCGCCTGGGTCAGCCACTGCAGCAGCGTGCGATCGCCGCCCAGCGAGCGGCCGAAGGTCATGCACGTATGGGTATGGGCGTTGACGAAGCCAGGGATGACCAGCTTGTCGCGCGCGTCGATGCGCTCGGTACCGCCAGCGGCCGTGCCCGCCGGGCCGGCACCGACCGCGCTGATGCGCTCGCCGTCGATCAGAATGTACCCCGGGTCGAGCAGCGGCTGCGCCGGATCGCCGGTCAGCACCGTACCGTTCTCAATGCAAATCCTGGCCACGATATCCTCCGTCGTCAGTGCGGTTCGCTGCGCGGGCCGCGATCATGGGCCGCTTCGAGGTTCGTTTGCAAGCGACGGAATCGGTTCCGGAACCACAGATCAACACCGCGCCGCTCCACCACCCTGCCGATGAACACAGAGCCGGCATGCGAGTCACTGGGTGCACAGAACGATTCTGCTGCCGCAAAGCGTTCCGCTCGCCCTTCGACGAGCTCAGGACATGCCCTGAGCCCGTCGAAGGGCGAGCGGAACGCTTTTCCCGACGCACGAGAAAAAGCCGTCAGCGGGATTTCCCACCCTCAGCGCGGGATCGCGCGGCGCGCCCAGGCATCGGCCTCGCGAGCGATGGCGTCGCCGTCGACCAGCGTCAGGCGCCCGTCGCGCGCCACGACGCGGCCGTTGACCACGGTGGCGCGGGTGTAGTGCGAGGCGCCGCAGTAGAGCAGCGCCGCCACGGCGTCGTGGTGGCCGACGCGGTCGATGCCGCTGACGTCGAAGACGGCGAGATCGGCCCCCTTGCCGGGCTCGATCGAGCCCAGGTCGCGGCGGCCCAGCGCTTCGGCACCGCCGCGCGTCGCCAGGCGCAGGATCTCGCGCGCGCTGAGCCAGCGCTCGGGCTCGCGGTGGCGCATGCGGTGGGCAGCGAGCGTGAAGCGGGCCTCGAGCAGGATGTGGCCGCCGAGGTTGGAGGCGCAGCCCGTGGTCCCCAGGCAAACCGGCGCGCCGGCGTCGAGCAGCTCGCGCAGTGGCGCCCACTCGTAGCCGAGGCGCATGTCCGAGCCCAGGCATTGCGAGACGTGCGACCCCGTCTCGGCGAGGAAGCGGATGTCGTCGGCATCCGGGGTCGGCGCCGACATGTGGTAGAAGACGACGCGGTCGCCGAGCCAGCCGCAGCGCTCCATGTAACGCAGGGGGCGCAAGCCGTAGTGATCGCGGCAGAAGTCCACGTCGGAGATCTCGTGCAGGTGGGTGTGCAAGCCCACACCCGGGTGCTTGTCGGCCAGCTTGCTCATCTCGCGGTAGATCAGCTCGCTGTCGCCGTAGGGCGAGAGCGGGGCGAGGTTCAGGCGCACCATCGCCAGTGGATTGGGGTCGTGGTACTTGCTGATCAGGTCCTGGGCGTGCTGCAGGACGACGTCCTCCGGCCAGGCGATCTCATCCGGGATGAGGCCGCCGCGGGCGCGCCCCAACGTGCAGCAGCCGCGCGCCGGGTGGAAGCGCATGCCGATGGCGCGCGCCGCGTCGATGGTGCGATCCACCGAGTTCGACGGCTGGCCGCGGAAATACGGGTAGTGCTGGTCCGCCGTCAGCGTCGTGCCGGTGAGCAGCATCTCGCCGAAGTTGACCAGCGCGGCGACGTGCGTCGCATCCGGGTGCGGCGGGTGCTTGATCCACAGGTTGACGAAAAACGTGATCCAGTCGATGAAGCCGCCGACTTGGGTCTCGGCGGTGACGCGGTAGAGCGTCTGGAAGAGGTGGTTGTGGGTGTTGACGAAGCCCGGCAGCACGACGCAGCCGCGCGCGTCGATCACCTCATCCGCCGTGACCGCCAGTTTGGACCCGACCTGGCGAATGACGCGATCCTCGATCAACACGTCGCAGTCGGGCAGCTCGCGCCCGGTGTCGTCCATCGTCGCCACCACCTGGGCGTTCTTGATCAACAGCGTCGCCATCGCGCGCTCCTTTCTCGATACGCGCCGCACCTGCCATCCCCAGGCGCTGGATTGCAAGCGCTGCGATACGACCAGCCACGAGCTGTAGCCGCGGGACCCGTGCCCGCCGGCGACGCGCCGCGTCGCCGGGTGGCGGAGGGGTGTGGCGCGACGTGACCATCGGTGCTGCACCGTTGCCGTCACGGAGCCGGTGCCGCGCCCCACCCCACCGGGCGGCGCGCCGCGCCGCCGGCGGGCACAGGTCCCGCGGCTACGGCTCGCGATGGGACCCCGGTGCCCCCCGCGCCGGTCTCGCGGCCCGGTGCGCTCGTGCACCGCGTGCGCTATAGGCCCCCCCGGAGTAGAGATGAACGCGGGTGCGTCAGCCGGGGCGTGGGCCCGACACGGTAGCGACGTGGTGCGGACCGCCGTGCGCCGTTTCCTGTCCGACCGCTGTTTGGAGCGCGCCTCGGCACTGGCCTACGCGTCGCTGCTGTCGATGGTGCCGTTGTTCGCCATCATGTTCGCGGCGCTCAAGGGCCTGGGGGTGCAGAACCGCCTCGAGCCGATCCTGCTGTCGCGCCTGTCGCTCAGCGAATCGACGACCGCGGCGATCATCGGCTACATCGACCGCACCAACGTGCGCACGCTCGGCGCCATCGGTGCGGCCGCGCTGGTGCTGACGGTGGTCAGCCTGCTCGGCGCGATCGAGGCCAGCTTCAATCACATCTGGCGCGTCGCCCATCAGCGCAACCTGTGGCGCAAGGTGACCGACTACCTCGGCGTCGTGGTGCTGACGCCGTTTCTCCTCCTGGCCGCCACGGCGCTGACCTCGGCGGGCCAGGTGCAGACGCTGGTCCAGTGGGTACTGACCAATGGCTACCTGGGCAGCGCGGCGATGCAGGCGCTGGGCCTGGCGCCGCTGCTCATCAATGCCGCCGCGATCGGCGTGCTCTACGCGGTGATGCCGAATCGGCGCGGCGCGCTGCTGCCGATCCTGGTCGGCGCCTTGCTCGCCGGGGCCGCCTGGCACGTCGTGCAGACGGCGTACGTGGCGCTGCAGATCGGGGTGGCGCGCTACAACGCCATCTACGGCGCGCTGGCGCAACTGCCGGTGACCTTGGTGTGGCTGTATGTCAGCTGGACCGTCGTCCTCGCCGGGGCGGAACTGGCCGCGGTGCTGGAGTTCGGCACCGAGGCCGCCGGCGACACCGCGGTGCGGCGCGATGCCGTGGCGCTGCACGCGCTGGTGCGCGCCGGCGATGCCTTTCGCAACGGCGGGCCGGGGGTCGAGGTGCGCCGCCTGGCGCGCGAGCTGCGGGTCGACGTCCACGTCGTGCAGGCCGCCGCCGACGAACTGGTCGCACGCGGTTGGCTGGCCGGCGTGGAGGGGCGACCGGGTCGCTTCATGCTGACGCGGGATCCGGCCCAGATGCCACTCGGCGACCTGGTGCTGCCGGCCGCCGGAGAGCGGGTGCCGGCGCGCTGCGACGCGCGCGTGCGCCGCGCCCTGACCCAAGGCGAGGAGGCCTACGCCCACTCGCTGGCCGCGCGCCACGTCGCCGACCTGCTCGATGACCGCGAGAGCCACGCATCGCGCAGTTGAGCGCGGCGAACCATGCCGTCACCACGACGCGCGCGAAGTCACGACTGCGCGCGCTGGGTGGTTTCCGAACGGTCAGATCACGCCGTCGCGGCGCAGGGCGTCGATCTCGGCGCGCGAGTAACCGAACTCGCCGAGCACCTCGTCGGTGTGCTGGCCGAGCCCCGGTGGCGGCGTGGACGCGGGCTCCTGCTCGGGCGGCACCACTTTCCACGGCATGCCGGGAATCGACACCTGCCCGAAGGTCGCATTCGGCACGCTGGTGATCATGCGCCGGTGGCGCAGCTGCGGGTGATCGATGAGGTGCTGGACATTGTTGATGCGCTCGCACGGCACGCCGTGCGCGGCGAGCGCCTCGAGCCACGCCTCGGCCGGGCGCGTCAGCGTCACCGCCTCGATCTGGCGCCCCAGCTCATCGCGGTGCGCGACCCGCGCCGCGTTGTTGGCGAAGCGCGGGTCGTCGGCCAGCGCCGGCAGACCGATGGCCTGGCAGAGGAGGCGCCAGTGCCCTTCGGTGGCGATGCCGATGGTGATCTCGTCGCTGCCGGTGCGGAAGGCCTCGTACGGCGCGACCAGCGGATGGCGGGTGCCCATGGGGTGCGGGACCTTGCCGGAGAATGCGTAGGAGACCAGGTGATAGCCCATGAGCGAGACCTGCATGTCGAGCATCGAGACGTCGAGGCGTCGCCCCTGCCCGTCGCGCGCCCGGCCGTGCAGCGCCGCCATGATGGTGAACGCGGCGCACAGGCCGCCCATCACGTCGGCCTGCGGGATGCCGGGCTTGAGCGGCCGCCCGCCCTCCTCGCCGGTCACGCTCATGGCCCCGCCGGCGCCCTGGATGACGAGGTCGTAGGCCGCGTGCTCCGCCATCGGCCCGGTCTGCCCGAAGCCCGACACCGAGCAGTAGATGATCGCCGGCGACACGGCGCGCACCGCTTCGTAATCGAGCTTGAAGCGCTGCATCACCCCGGGCCGAAAGTTCTCCGCCAGCACGTCGCTGCCCGCCGCCAGGCGCAGCAGGATCTCGCGCCCGCGCGCCTCCTTGAGGTTGAGCGTGAGGCTGCGCTTGTTGCGGTTGACGGCGAGAAAGTGCGGGCTCTCGCCCTTCGAAGCCGCCACCGTCCAGCCGCGCACGTGATCGCCGACGCCCGGCGGCTCGACCTTGATCACCCGCGCGCCTAGGTCGGCGAGCATCATCGTGGCGTACGGACCGGCCCAGGCCTGGGTCAGGTCGAGGACGGTCAGGTCGGCCAGCGGTTTGGGATCGGGATTCACCGGTGTGCCGTAAGCGGACAGAGTTCTTCACCGCGGCGGACGCGGAGGTCCGTCGCCGCGCCGCCGCGGTGAGCCGGGAGGATTCTAGTTGAAACGCGGAATGATGTCCTTGCCGATGCGCCGGATCGACTCCTCGATCTCGGCCTGCGGCATGGCGAGGGCGTAGTGGATGAACTCCTGGCCGCCACCGGCCTTGAGCTCCTGGAGCCGTTCGATGCAGCGGCTGACCGGTCCGGTGACCGTCAGGAGGTCGACGGCGCGCTCGGGTACCTGCGACAGCTCCTCGGCGTCCCGTCGGACGTGCTCGCTGTAGTCGCTGCGGAAATCCTTCGGCAGGCCGAGGATCATGCTCTCCGGCAGCTCTTCGCGCTTGTAGTGCTCGAGCATGTGCGCCGAGTGATTCCACACCGCCTGCACGAACCAGCGCTGATCCTGCAACGCCTGCTTGAGATTGTCGTTGATGACGATCGGGCCGGAGACGACGGTCTTCAGCGTCGCCGGGTCGCGGCCGACGCGGCGCGCGCCGGCGTGCGCGTGGCCCAGCATCCAGCTGAGCGAGTCGGTATGCGGCGCCTGGACGACGACGGCGTCCGCCACCTCGCCGGCGAACTGCAAGGTCTTGGGCCCGTAGCCACCGATGTACACCGGCAGCTTGGCGGGCGGCTTGTACCAGTGGAACTGGATCTTCAGCGGCTTGCCGCCGGCCTGTTTCAGCCACGCCGAACGATCCGGATGCTTCGGCGTGTAGAGCACCTCTTCGCCGTTCATCATCCGCTTGATGAGGTCGATCGACTCGCGGAACTCTTTCATCGTCGCCTGCCGCTCGCCCATGACGCGCGTCGCGGAGTCGCCCTTGGCGATGCCGCAGACCATGCGCCCATTGGAGATCTCGTGCAGGGTGGCGAAGTAACTGGCGACCACGGTCGGATGGCGCGTGACCGGGTTGGTCACCAGCGTGCCGATGCGCAACCGCTTGGTCTCGCGTGCGCACAGCGTCAGGTACGGGACGACTTCCCGCCAGCCGATGTGCGTGTCGATCAGGAAGATGCCGGTGAAGCCGTTCTCTTCCGCCAGCTTCGCGATCGCGGGAGCGTGCGGCAGGGTCTCGATCAAGATACTGAACTGCATGTCTCTCCTCCCCTATCGTTGTCGTTGTCGTCCGGCGCGCTTGCCGGCGTGCAGCGCCGGCACTTTAGTTGGGCATCGCGTCGGAAGAAAGCCCAGGGAGCGGGGTGGGCGGGACAGGTTCTTCAACGGACTGTCAGCGCCCGTGCAGGGCGTCCTCGGCCAGGCGCTTCAGCGCCACGCGGTCGACCTTGCCGACCGGCGTGAGCGGAATGGCGTCGAGGAAGACGATCGTCTCCGGGACCTTGTAGGCGGCGATGCGCGCGCGGGCGAATTCCTGCAGCTCGCCAGCCGTCGGGGGGGCGGCGTCATCGCGCAGCGCCACGTAGGCGCGTACGTTCTCGCCGTGGAGCGCGTCGTGGACACCGATGGCTCCGGCCGAGGCCACGGCCGGGTGGGCGAGCAGCGCCTCTTCGACTTCCTGCGGCGCGATGTTCGAGCCGTCGTGGATGATCAGTTGCTTCTTGCGGGCCCGAAACCACAGATAGCCGTCGGCGTCGGCGCGCATCACGTCGCCGGTGTCCATCCAGCCGTCGCGCAGCACCTCGGCGGTGGCCGTGGGCGCATTCCAGTAGCCCACCATCGTACTCGGACTCTGCACCCACAGCCGACCCTCTTCGCCGCGCTCGACCTCGCGTCCGTCGTCGGCGCGCAGCGCGCAGGCGTATCCGGGGCACGGCCTGCCTACCGAGCCCTCGCGCACCGGACCGGCGATCGGGCTGCAGGTGATCGTGCCGGTCTCGGTCATGCCGTAGACCTCGTCGATCTGGCGACCGGTGAGCCGCACGTACTCGCGCTCGAGCTCTTCGGACACCTTGTCACCGCCGCAGATGCAGATGCGCACCGAGGCGAAATCCGCCGGCCGCGCGGCGTGATCCCGGATCAGGGACAACAAGGGCGCCGGCAACATCATGATGAGGGCGGGTCGCTGTGCGCGCAGCAGTGGCAGCACCTCGTCGCCGTCGGAGCGCCGCGGCACCGCCACCCGGCCCGCCGTCGTCAGGGCGGAGAGCGATAGGATGATCCCGGCGATGTGCGACAGCGACGTACCAGGCAGACTGACCTCGCCGGGTTCCAGCTCGAAGGCCGCGACGCAACTCGCCACCGTCCATCCGAAGGTGCGATGGGTATGCGTCACCCCTTTCGGCAATCCGGTGCTGCCCGAGGTGAAGAAGATGAATGCCGGCGCATCGAGCGCCGGAGGCGGGAGCGCGCGCGGGGCGGCATGGGCGAACAGCTCATTCAGTCGCCGCGCGCCGGCGGGAGCCTCGCCGTGCCAGATGACTCCGAGCGGCAGCCGTGTCGCCGGCGCACTCCGTCCGACTTCAGCGCGGCGTTCCGCGGCGGCGATCAACACCGACGCGGCCGCCGTCTGCAGAGAATGGTCGATCTCCGGCACCGCGTAGCGGTAGTTGAGGGGTGTGGCCACCAGCCCGGCCTTGAGGCAGGCCAGGTAGTGCAGCACCGACTCGGGCGAGTTCGGCAGCAGCGAGGCGACTCGATCGCCCGGCTTCAGGCCGAGATCGAGATAGTTCGCCGCCAGCGCATCCGACGCCCCGGCGAGTTCGCGGAACGACCAGGCGCGATCGAGCGATACCAGCGCCGGCGCATCCGGCACCTCCGCCAGACCGCGCGCCAGCGTCCGCACCAGGGACACCGGCTCCGCCAGTGGTGGACCTTCGAGTGGCATGCTTCCGCCGATTGGCCTTTCAGAGTCTCTGTACGTCAGCGCCCGGCACAACGTGAATGCCTACACCGATCTGCACCGACGGGCTACCGATGAGAGTCCGAGCCAAGCCGTAGCCGCGGGACCTGTGCCCGCCGGCAGCGCAGCGCGCTGCCCGGTGGGAGGCGGCGCGGCAATGAACAGTGAGCGGTGTCAGCCACCCCGACAGTCATATGGCGCCACGCCCCCCGCCACCCGGCGACGCACGGCGTCGCCGGCGGGCACAGGTCCCGCGGCTACGGCTCGTGATGGACAGTCGGTGGCCCGTCTGCAGCTCGCAACCGTATCGGAGCGCGGCGCAACAATTCGCCGACTGGCGCCGTCTTCGCCAACGGGGGGGAGGAGACTCGTGGACCCGTCGAGGGATACGCGAATGTCAGAGTGCGGTGCGGCTGCCGCAGCGCCGCGCTGCGGTGAGGGGCGCGCGGCGCAGGACGCGCCGACTCGGCGCCTGGCACCGGGGTTGCACGCCATCGGCACCGGGGGAAGCTCGAAGGTCGTGCGCGCAGGCCGTGACGTGTGGAGTGCCGTGAGCAAGGCCGTGCTGTTCGCCGCGCTGTGCGCGCCGGCGATGGCGGTCGCCGTGCCGTACGACATCGTCTACGTGCGCCAGCCGCGCTTCGGCCCCAACAGCAACACGACGTGGCCGGAAGTCGCGCACCCGGCCAGCATCGACCCGGGCGCCGACTTGATGCTGCTCCACCCCAACGGCAGCGAGGAGGTGCTGGTGCAAGGCGGTGTCGGCGCGGTCACCGATCCGTTCGTCTCCTTCGACGGCCAGTGGGTCTACTACAGCCTCTTCTACGACATGCGGCCGTCGGCGATTAACTCGCAGCGCGGTCTGCCGTACCAAGGGGCCGACATCTTCCGCATCCATCTGGCGACGCGCCAGATCGAGCAGCTCACCTTTCAGGAATTCACCCCCAACACCGGCGCCGGCACCTTCGATGAGTCGAACCCGGTCAACCCGGGCTCCCAGTACGACCGCCTCGGCTACGGCATCCTCAACCTCGGCCCGGCGCCGGTCGCCGGCGGCAAGATCGCCTTCACCAGCAACCGCAACGGCTTCGTGCCGCCGCGCGGCCTCACCAACCCGACCCTGCAGCTCTACGTCATGGACGCGGACGGCGGCAACGTGACGCAGATCGCGCCGATGAACATCGGCAGCGCCCTGCACCCGACGCCGCTGCGCGACGGACGCCTGCTGTTCAGCTCGCTCGAATCGCAGGGCCTGCGCGACGGGCGCATGTGGGGCATCTGGTCGATCTGGCCCGACGGCCGCCGCTGGGAGCCGGTGGTGAGCGCCTTCCGCAGCGGGCAGGCGTTCCACTTCATGACCCAGCTTTCCAACACCGACCTGGTGATCGTCGACTACTACAACCTCAACAACAACGGCTTCGGCGCCCTCTACCGCCTGCCCGTCACACCGCCGCCCGACACGCCGCGCTTCTTCAGCGCCTTTCCGGACGACAATCCGCCGATCGACCAGACCGTCGGTGGCGGCTTCTCCTATCCCTTCCAGATGGGCTTCACGCCCTACGGCCTGCACTCGATCACGCCCTTCACGCACGGCAACGACGAGGCCGCACCAGTGGGCGCTGGCGGTACCCGCGTCGGCAAGTTCACTCACCCCAGCGGCGCCCCCGACAACGACTTGCTCGTCGTCTGGTCGCCGGGGCCGTGCAACGACCTCAACCGTCCGACGACCCTGCCGTACTACGATGCCGGGCTCTACCTGATGCCCGGCGGCAACGCCGTCACCAGCCCTAACCAGCTGGTGCTGATCAAG
>CAYYWP010000136.1:12238-12902 GCA_964475125.1 uncultured Binatia bacterium (SeqCode)
GATCTTCTTTGCGGCTGGACCTCCGGCCCCGCGAACGATCTCAACCGCCCGACGCCGCTGCCCTACTACGACGCCGGGATCTACGTCCTGCCGGACGGCGACGAGATCGCCGCGCCCTCCGAGCTCGTGCTGCTCAAGAACAGCGCGCTCTACAACGAGGCCTGGCCGCGCGCCGTCGTGCCCTACTCCGCCGTGCATGGCGTCGCAGAACCGACCCAGTTCCCGTGGCTGCCCAACGACGGCGCGCAGCACGCCGAGCTGCCGGCCGGCACGCCGTACGGCCTGGTCGGCACCAGCAGCGTCTACAAGCGCGAGAGCTTCCCCGGCTTCGTCTCGCCATGGTCCGACACCTTCGACGGGCTCGATGCCTTCAACACCTACGAGAACGGCCAGAGCAGCAACTGGGAGTGGCAGGGGGGCGACGCCGGCAAGTACGCGAACGGCGACGTCTGGGCGATGCGCATCGTCGGTATGGAGCCGAATACCCACCGCAGCTACGGCCCGCACGGCGGACCGAGCGGCGGCTCGTTGTACAGCAGCCACGCCGAGGAACGCTTGCGCATCCTGGGCGAGATTCCGCTGCGCAAGTCGGGCCCCGGCGGACAGCCGATCCTCGACGTCGAGGGCAACCCCGACACCAGCTTCCTGGCCAAGATCCCGGCCG
>CAYYWP010000137.1:0-12773 GCA_964475125.1 uncultured Binatia bacterium (SeqCode)
CCGCTCACCTGGTGCAGCTCATGGTCGGGCGCGACATCGCCGCGCCAGCCATCGAACGCCGTGCGCTCGGCGAGATCGCCTTGCGCGTCGGCGAGCTGGCGACCGGGCGCGTGCAGGGGGTCTCGTTGAGCGTGCGCGCGGGTGAGATCGTCGGCCTCGCCGGTCTGCTCGGCGCCGGGCGCAGCGCCGTGCTCGAGGCCATCGCCGGGCTGCGGCCGCGCACCGCCGGCAGCGCGGACGCGCTCACCCCGCCGGTGCTGATGCCGGAGGATCGCTTGCGCAACGGCCTGGTGCCGACGCTCAACCTGCGCGAGAACGTCTTCTTGCCGGCCCCCGGCTGTCGCCTGCGGCCCAGTGTCGAGCGCCGCGCTGCCGGGCACTGGCTGGCGCGCCTCGGCATCCGCGCCGCCGGTACGGAGGTCGCGATCGGCTCGCTCTCCGGCGGCAATCAGCAGAAGACGCTTCTGGCTCGGGCGCTGCGCCGCGCCCCGCGCGTGTTGCTGCTCGACGAGCCGACCGCTGGCATCGACGTCGGCGCCAAGGCCGACATCCACGCCCAGATCCGCGCCCTGGCGGATGCCGGCACGGCGGTGGTGCTCGCCTCGAGCGAGCTGCCCGAGCTCCTCTCGCTGTGCGATCGCATCGTCGCCCTGTACGCCGGCCGCGTCGCCGGCGAGTTCGACGCTCGCACCTGCGGCGAGGCGGCGCTGGCCGCCGCCATCACCGGCCAGCCGCCGCCCCCCGATCCCCGACCCCCGGTTTCTGGTCTCCCATGAGACCCCGTCTCGTGCCCGGTTGGAGCGCCGCGCTCATCTTGGCGCTCGAGTTCGCTTTCTTCGCTGTCTGGCTGGCGCGCCCGGATGCGCCGCATACCTTCGCCAACGGCGACAACATCGCCTTGATCTTCAAGTACTCCGGCATCTACGGCATCAGCGCCATCGGCGCGGCGCTGGTCATCGGCGCCGGCGGCATCGACCTCGCGCCCGGCGCCGTCATCGCCCTCGCCTCGGTGGTCACCGGCCACCTGTTCGTCGAGTGGCAGTGGCCGCTCGCGCTCGCCATGTCTGCCGGGCTCGCCGTCGGCCTGCTGAGCGGCGGGATCGCCGCGGCGCTGATCGTCTTGGCGCGCCTGCCGCCCTTCATCGCCACGCTCGGCACCATGGGCATCGCCCGCGGCCTGGCGTTTCTCATCACCGAGGGCCGCTTCTACGACCTCTCGCGCTGGCTGGCGGCCGATGCCGCTCCGCTCGGCGTCCCGCTCTCGGCCTGGCCGGGGCTGCTGATGCTGTTGCTCGCGGCGCTCTTTCACCTCGTCATGCGCCACACCGCCGTCGGACGCCACGTGCTCGCCACCGGCGGCAACGAGACGGCGGCGCGCTACGCCGGAGTGCACATCGCGCCGGTCAAGTTCTTCGTCTACATCGCCAGCGGGCTACTCGCCGCGCTCTCCGGGGTGGTGCTGGCGGTGGTGCAGGGGCAGGGCAAGGCCGACCTCGCCAGCGGCTACGAGCTCGACATCATTGCCGCGGCCGTGGTCGGGGGCGCGTCGCTCTCGGGCGGCCGCGCCTCCGTCGTCGGCGCGGTGCTCGGCGCACTGATCTTCGGCGTGCTACGCAATGCGCTGACCCAGATCCCCGGCGGCACCTTCGCCGACCGTCTCATCCTCGGCGTCGCCGTGCTGGTCGTCGTCGTCATGGATCGGCTGGCCGGTCGCTCGGGCGTGGAGCAGAGATGAACCGAATCGGCGTATGGCGTATGGCTGATGGCCTATGGTTCGGAATATCGGCGGCGGCAGGGCGGGGGGAACCATAAGCCATAAGCCATACGCCATACGCCATATGCCATAAGCGTTCAGCTATGAGCCGTACGCCCAACACCCTGATCGCAGCGGCGGTGCTCCTATGCGTCGCCGGCTGTTCGTCGCCCGGCGCCGAGCGGGCGCGGCCACTGCGCTTCGCGTTCATTCCCAAGGCGTTGCACATTCCGGTGTTCGCCTACGCCCGCATCGGCGCCGAGCGGAGCGCGCAGAAGCTCGGCAACATCGAGATCATCTGGCGCGGGCCGGAGAGCACGGATGAGATCCGCCAGAAGGAGATCCTCGAGTCGTTCATCGCCCAGCGCGTCGACGGCATCGCCATCTCGTGTCTGAACGGCGATCTGCTGACCGATGCGATCGACCGCGCCGTCGCCGCCGGCATTGCCGTCGTCACCTGGGACTCCGACGCGCCGAAAAGCCGTCGCCAAGCGTTCTACGGCGTCGACGACGTCGAGGGCGGCCGCGCCCTCGGCGAGGGCCTGGCGCAACTGCTCGATGGGCAAGGCCAGGTGGCACTGATCACCGCCCTGGGCGCCGATAATCTCCAGAAGCGCCTCGACGGCGCGCGCGCCGCCCTGGCGCGCCATCCGGGCATCGAGATCGTCGAGCAGTTCGACGTCAAGGACGACGCGGTGCGAGTGGCCGAGATCATCGCCTCGGCGACGCAGCGCTATCCCGACCTCGACGGCTGGCTGTCGGTCGGCGGCTGGCCAGTGTTCGTGCGCAACGCCCTCGACCCGGTCGACCCGGCGCGCACCAAGGTCGTCGCCTTCGACACCATCCCGCCCGCGCCCGACTTGTTGCGCGCCGGCAAGGTGCAGTTGCTGGTCGGGCAGAAGTACTTCGGCTGGGGCGAGGAATCGGTGCGGCTGCTCAAGCAGATCGCCGACGGCCACCCGCCCGCCGAGGTCTTCCACTACTCCGGCATCGACGTGGTCACGGCGGAGAACCTCGACGCCTACCTCGCCCAGTGGCAACGCTGGGAGCGGGGCGAGGAGGACGGCCACAGATGAACCTAGCCTGGAGCAGAGACAGTCTCGTTGACTACGCGCCCCCGGCCGGCAGGGTGGGTGCAAAGCAAGCTGTAGCCGCGGCACCTGTGGCCGCCGGCGGCGCCTCGGCGCCGCCCGGTGGGGCGGCGTGGCACGGCGCCCAGCGGAGCGTCCTCTAACCCCAATCCGAAATTCCTTTCACACCACGAAGGACACGAAGAGCACGAAGGGCAAGGGTTTCCGGGCGTGCGAGGAGAGCAGAGCAACTCCCGGTTTGTAAACCTGAGAGCAGCACAGCTCTACGCCAGGACCTTCGTGGTCTTCGTGCCCTTCGTGGTGAGGGATTTTTCTTCGGATCGGGCTAACCGCAGTCCGGGCGTCGGCCTGCCCGGCCCCGCCCGGCCCGGCGGCGCTGGCGCACCGCCGGCGGCCACGGGTGCCGCGGCTACAGCTTGCTCCGGTGCGACCGGAGAGTTTCAGATCAGCGTCTGGGTGCGCGCGACGTAGGCCCGTAGGGCGCGCAGGGCGCCGGCTTCGTCGGCGGGGATGGTCACGTCGGTGAACACCCACCAGTCCTCCGGGTAGACGAGCTCGCCGCCGGGCGGGATGACGGTCAGCGGGCTCAGGTTTTCGAGCTCGAGGAACTCGGCGCTGGAGTAGATCTCGATCGTCGCGCCACCGTCCGGGTAGGTCGCCTCAGGTACGTGAGGGAAGCGTTTCAGGTAGAGCGTGTGGTCGAGCAGATAGGCGGCCCAGCCTTGCGCCGAGTCGACGCCGATCTTGCTCTCGTCGTCGCGCCGGCCGCGCGCGCCGGCAACGGCGGGAGCGACGCGACGGTGGTCGACCTCGAGCAGGCGATCGCCGAAGCGGTAGCGCGGGTCGGCGAGCTCGGCGTAGCTCCACAGGCGCAGCATGCGCGTGGCGTCGAAGGCCTCGAGCGGGC
The DNA here is from genome assembly GCA_964475125.1 of uncultured Binatia bacterium (SeqCode). Lineage (GTDB taxonomy): Bacteria > Desulfobacterota > Binatia > HRBIN30 > CADEER01 > CAYYWP01. The sequence continues at coordinate 3,752 of CAYYWP010000137.1, forward strand.
CGACGTCGAGCGGCGCGAAGGCGCGCCCGCCCGGGCGCATCACCGACAGACTCCAGGCGGCGTAGGTGAGCGGCTCGCTGCCGATGTTGCGCAGGCGCGAGCGCAGGTGCAGGCAGGGCGCAGCGGCGCACGGCTCGAGCTCGACGATCTTTTCGATGCCGGCGGCCGGCTGTGCAGGAGCGGTGACGCGCAGCAGGCGTCCATCGATGACCTCGGCCCGGCACGGCTCGTTGTCGGGTACGTACGTCGTCTCGCGCCGCTCGGGGGCGACCCAGAGGCGCCAGCCGCCGCGAAAGACCCAGCCCGCCTCGCCACTCCCGCCGACCTCGCCGGCGCGCAGGTAGAAGAGGTTGTCGCCGCCCGCGGCGCGCAGATCGACGATGCGCGGCCCGATCGCGGTCGCCACCTGCACCTCGAGCGCGCCGTTGGTCAAGCGATACGTGTCCGCCCAGCCGCGGGAGGCTTCGCGCGCAATCGACACCTTCGGGGCGCCCTCGGCGCTCCCGGCCGGCGCCGCACCGGCGGTCGCGGCGAGGAGAAGCAAGCCGACGACGAACGAGATCATTGGCGACCCGATACCCGCTCGGGCCGCCGTCGTCCATGCCGTGACGATGGTCATTGCATCGCTCCCCCGCGGGGAGCAGCATGAACCAACTGCTGTGTGTGTGCAGACCCAGGCGTTGCACCACGTCCTGGTCGAGGAGGTTCGCGTGACGATGACGAGGTGCAACGGGCTGCGTGTCGGACTGATGGCGATCGTCCTGGCGGCGTCCCTGGGTGGCTGTGGCGATGACGACGACGGGCTGCGCTCGACGCCGACGTCGACACCCACGACGGCTCCGACGCCGACGGCGACCACCCCGGTGAACCAGCCGCCGGTATTGGCGCCGATCGGTGAGCGCACGGTGGCGGAGGGAGATGACGTGCTCATCGCCTTGTCCGCCGTCGATCCTGAGGGGCAACCCGTGACGTTCTCGATCGTGGGCGAGCCGCCGGCGAACTCGTACTTTCTGCCCACGTCGGGGATCTTCTGCATCATCTCGCACGCCTCGAAGGCGCCCGTGCTGGTCACCTTCCGCGCCAGCGACGGTGAGCTGAGCGACGAGGAAACCGTCACCCTCCATCTCGTGCCGCGCGACACGCCCGGAGTGGGTCAATCCGCGGCGAAGCTTTTCCTGGATCCCATCGGCAATCGCAGGGTCCGGGCGGGAGAGACGCTGACCCTGCAGTTGGCCGCCAGCGGGGCCCAGCCGATCACCTACAAGATGGTTCCGGAGCCGGCGCTGGCGCCGCTGGTGACGCTCGATGCCGCCAGCGGTCGGTTCCAGTTCGCCCCGACGGCCGCGCAAGTGGGGAAAGAGTTCGAAATCACCTTGCAGGCGTGCGTGCCGGACGGCGCCAACTGCAGCGCGACGCAGACGCATGAGACGGTCTATCTGACCGTCGAGCCTGCCAGCCTGAGCTGTCCGGATTACATACCGCCAGGCTGCTTAGAGATCACGCCTGGGATGCCGCTGCCGTCCCTCATCGGTAGGCCCTTGGGCGGCGGCGAGTGCTACGTGATCCGGCAGGCGGGAAACACGCCGTACGTGGGAGGCACCGTCAACATCATCAACGGCGGAGCGCTGTACATCGAGGAGGATCCCGGTAAGACGATCGACGTCCAAGTGAGCTCTCTGCTCGTCGAGGCGGGCGGTATCCTCCAGGCGGGCTCGCCGGATTGCCCGTTCGGTGCCGCGAGCGGCAAGCTCTCGATCGGCCTCTACGGCGACGATCCGAGCCAGCAGGCGACGGTGCCGAACCCGCCGCCGGGAATTCAGTGTCAGAGCAACCCGATGGCACACGATGCGGCGGCGGCGTGCTTTCCCGACGGACGCGCCCCGGAGCACGGCTCCTTCTACTGTACGGTGAGCGACTCGAACGATCCGTGCTCGGCGACGATGCCGCCGCAAACCGATCCCAACAACACCCTGCTCGAGCACTACGGCAACCTCAACTTCGATCCGACGCCGTGGGGCTACAAGGTGCTGGGCGTGAGCTATGGCGGCAGCCTCCGCCTCTTCGGCTACAAGGGCGCCAAGCCGCTGCAGGATCCCGCCTGGGGCGGACAGTACGATTCGGACCAGCACTGCGCAGTGCCGAGCCCGCAACAGTCGACGCTCGGCGCGGCGGAGATGCAGGCGTGGGCCGACCTGAGCGGCACTAGCTGGGCGCGCCTGCAGGAGATCAGCCCCGATCGCCTCGTGCTGGTGCTCGACCGCGTGGTGTCGGATTGGGCGCCGGGAGACCAGATCGTCGTCGGCACTACCGACTGGTACCCGAGCCACTCCGAGGTGCGCACGATCCGCAGTATCAGCACCGTCGGAACGAGCAGCCAGCTCGTGCTCTGCCGCCCCACCCAGGGCGGCACCGGGCCCGGCGGGTGCGCAGCTGAGCGCACGGCGGCGGATGGGCTCGATTACCCGCACTTCAGCGAGCTGTTCGACGCCGCTGCGCTCAACAGCCAGCACGGCGCCGAGTACACCGGCCCGGTCAATCGCAGCGCCGCCGACTTGCGCGCCCCGGTGGGGTTGCTGTCGCGCAGCATCCAGATTCGCTCGCTCGGCGCGCTGCCGCAGGTGCAGTCGAGCGACCCCGGCTTTCCCGCGGTGGGGGACTGCCTGTACGGCGACGGCACGCTCAAGCCCGAGTGCTACTTCGGCGGCCACGTGATGGTTCGCCAGGGCTTCCGCGCCGCGCAGTTCCAGGGCGTCGAGTTCAAGCAGCTCGGTCAGGGCGGCCGCATCGGCCACTACCCGGTGCATTTTCACCTGGCGAAGTCGACCGCCTACACCGGCGGCCAGGCGTTCTTGAAGGACAGCGCGGTGTGGGACTCGATGACGCGCTTCGTCACCTTGCACGGCACGCACGGCGTCACCCTGGCGCGCAACGTCGGCTACCTCTCGCTCGGCCACGGCTACTACCTCGAGGACGGCTCGGAGATCGAGAACCTGCTTTGCCACAACCTCGGCGTCTCGGCTCGCGGCGCCCTGAAGGAATATTTCGCCGCCGCCGGCGATCCGAAGAACTGGCTCGGCACGCCGCCCGCGCCGTCGTTGGCGGCGCGCTACGTACCGCCCATCCTCGACGGCTCGAACGCCACACCGGACCTGCAGGCGGCGCCGACGCTGCGCCTCGGGTCGGACAGCTACATGCCGGTGATGTACTGGGCGATGAACGCCTACAACGAGTTCGTCGGCAACGCCGCCGCCGGCGTGCACGGCTTCGGCTCCTGCTTCTGGCTGCTCGGCTCGGGCGTCAGCGGGCCGAGCGTAACGCACAAGTTCGACGGCTACGCGGGCTACAACCGCGCCGGGCAGTACCAGGCGCCGTTGCTGCGCTTTCGCGGCAACTCGTGCTCGACGGCGACCTACGGATTGAGCGCCTCCGCCGAGACCTCGCCGGCCCCGCTCGGCGATGCCCAGAACACCGGCTACACGCCGGTCGACAATCCGTACATCGCCGGCAAGACCGTGGCGCAACTGATGGGCCACTACGCCCGGCCGGCGGTGGTGGACAACTTCAAACCCATCCCGATCACAGCGGAATCGAGAACCTGCGCCCAAAGCGGCCCGAGCGACGCGGAGCTGCAGAAGAACATCCAGTCCTGCGTGACCACGGTCATCGACCGCTTCACCACCTCGTACAACTGGGCCCAGGCCAACTACGGCTCGGTCTGGCTGCGGGCGTGGTTCTATCTGCTGCTCAACTCGGCGGTCACCGACCAGCTCTTCGGCGGCGTCACCTTCGTCTCGGCGGGGAGCTGGGTGCAGGTGCCGCCCGCCTATTTCTCGCTGGCCAAGAACAGCCTCTTCGTCGGCACCTCGCAACACGGCGGCAGCCCCTACGCGCAGCGCTCGGGGCCAATCTTCCAGGTCACCAAAGCCGACAACCTCGCCCGCTACGCGCCCTGTGACATGGGCGGCCGCACCACCTGCAACCTGCTCGCCGAGGGGACGGGCTTCTGGACCGGGGGGTTCCAGCCCAAGCGGCTGATCAACATCTACGACGGACCGCACTTCGCCGACGGCAACCTGTTCGTCAACGTCGGCTCGTGGGAATGCGATCCGCAACCGTGCATGAGCCAGGGGACCTGCGAGACGACCCTGCCGTGCGGGATCTACAGCGCCACCACGCAGCCCGTGCCGAGTGACGCCGATCGGCCGATCGACCCGCACAAGATGGTCGTGCTCGACGCGGCGGTGGGCTGGAAGCAGCCGAACGGCTTCTACTACCCGCCGGCCTTTACCTACCGCGGCTCGACGTTCTTCAAGAAGCTGCCGAGCGGCCTGCCCGATCCCGATCCGGCCAATCCGCTCAACCAGTGCTTCAGCTTCGGGCCCGAGGATGGGTACATAAAGCCGCAGGAGCGCCCGGGCGACTGCCGCCATTACGTCATCGATCGGACGCGCAACCACATCCAGGGCAGCATGCTGGCGCTGAACGGCGGGCCGACACAGTTTCTGGCGGCGGACAACACCCTGCCCACCACGCCGGTCGATTTCTCCACCATCTTGATCGACCTCGACGGCACCCTGACCGGGGCCGAGGGGATGATTGCCGGCGTCGGTGGCGCGGTGCCGAGCACGTCGTTGAGCCGCAACGCGTTCTTCGACGCGCCGGCGCAGACCGAGGAGTGCCTCTCCTTCGGCCTGCAGACCTCGCCCTATGCCTTCGTCACGACGCTGATCGCGCCGCTCCTCGCCTCGCCCGCCACCAGCGATCCGACCGCCATCGATGCGTTCAAGTGGAAGCGGTCCGGTGATGGCGCTCCGGACGCCCCGCTGGTCGCCATCTATCGCCAGTGGGAGAAGGCGGGGGATCCCGAGACCTGCGGCCAGATCTGCAACGAGTCGTCGCCGACCAAGTACGGTTGTACGCGCGGCGCCTTCATGATGGGCCCCAACGTCGGCCAGTCGCCCTACCTGACCATGGCCGAGCCGCCAGGGCTCACCTCGCAGCCCGGCGCCCTCTACTACATCGACACCAGCACCGGCGCGAAGCAGCCGATCGACTGCGTGACCGCGCGGGTCAGGGACAAGATGTTTCCGGCGCCGTTCGCCGCCAATGACAGCTACGTGCTCTATAACCTCTTCGCCAAGAACGACGCCGTGCAGAGCTATCAGCTCTACGTCGGCGACGGCGTCAACGACCTGGCGCCCCTCAAGGGCCGCTACGTGCGCGTGCTGCCGCACCTGCATCACGGCGCCAGCGACTTCAACTCGACCGTCCACGACGCCTGCGATCCGAGCAGCGGCAGCGGCTGGTGCGCGAACCTGCCGGTGCCGACGGTGCGGAACGGGCTGCTCACCGTCACCCTCGATCAGCGCGGCATCGCCGGCGATTACGCCATCGGCGGCCGCCAGGACTACGAGCGCTGCATGCCGCGCGACCTCTGCTATTTCGACAGCCGCAGCCGGCGCTGTGAGCCGTGCGCCAACGATGCCGGTCAGTGCATTCGCCAAAGCGACTTCCTGGCGGTCGACGTCCAGTCGATGAATCGGACGGACGCGACCGGCAAGATGCCGTTCGACACCATCTGCCAGGACTGGGCGACCTTCTCGGGCGGCACGACCAGCAACACGCCGGGCTCGCTGTCCCTCATCGACTGCCCGGCCAACGGCTGCCTCGGCTTCGCCTTCACCATGCCCGCCACCTTCGTCGGCGACAAGACCTACCAAGACGTCGGCGCGCCGCTGGCGCGCTGCTTCCGCGAGGCGTCGTGGATGGACAACGCGCTCCACCAGCGCATGTCGATGGGCCGGCCGGCCGATCCGCTCTGCGGACCACCGCGAGCGGCGATGCCGGCGGACTTCTGCGCCGACCCGGCGCTGGCACTCGACGAGGAGGCTCCGCTGGACGAGCCGTGAGGGCGCTGGACACCCGGGAGAAAAACGTGAGCCACAGATGAACACCGATCAGGGCCGAGGACCTGATCCCGGCGCGAAGGGCATCGTCCAGTGGCCTGTGCCACCAACATCGGTAGTGCCGGCGTCTTGGAGCGCGCCGCTCCGCGGCGCACGGCAACGCGAAGCGTTGCCCTGGGCGGCGCTCCGCACCGCCATGCGCCGCGGAGCGGCGCGCTCCACCGCCCCAACGAGTTACTACCGATGCAGTTGATACAGGACGCTAGGTGGCCATGAAGAATCGTTGGGCGCTGTACGGTGTGGCCGGTGGTCTGTTCGTGTTGGCGGCGTGCGGCCAACCCTCGGGGGCCAGCTCGCTACCCGCCAGGGCCGACGCCCTGTGCCGCCACACTCCCGTCACCACCGCGGAAACGTTTTCCTTCATTCCGGCGGATGCGAGTTGCTGCACTCGCCCCGAAGACGGCGTCGGCCTGCCGGACGGTGCGATCGTGGTGGGAGACCGGGACAGCGGCTTGCGCTACATCTCTGCCGACCACGCCTCTTCGCGCCCGTTCGGCAGGTTGCCGCCGGACGCCCTGGTGAACGGCGTATCTCGCGACAAGCACGGCTTCCTCATCGTCACCGACATCGGGCGCGGCCGCGTGTTCGAAGTCGACCCCGAGACGGAGGAAACGCGTACGCTGTTCGCCAATCCCGTGCCGGCAGTCCTGAACGACTCGGTGCGCACCGAAGACGGACGGGTGTGGACGTCGCTGTCCACCTCCGGCCCCTTGCTCGACGCAATTCTGCTACCAACGCCCGACGGTGCGATCTGGCGAATCGATCCCAGCGCGGTGCTCGGCGACGGGCGCTTTGCCTACGACAACGCGCCAAAGGTGGTCGTCGCCGATCATCTGCTGTTCGCGAACGGACTGCTTCTGAATGAAGACGAGACGCACCTCTACTGGACCGAGACGACGGGCAACGTCATCATGAGAGCCTCCATCGGCGAGGGGGGCGGGCTGGGAACCCCCGAGATCTTCGCCCAGATTCCCTTTGGCGGCGACAACTTGGCGATGGATCAGCAAGGAAATGTTTACTTCGCCAACGACTGGCTCACCGGCGTGTGGGCGGTCGATCGGGCCGGGGTCGTGTTTCCGATCCTGGACTTCCGCTGGTCCAAGACCCCGCTGTTGATTCGCGGCTGGGCCGACGCCACTGCCTCCGCCGACGACCGCCTGCAGTTGCTCGAGCCCAACAAGCGCCCGCCCCAATTCCCCCGGGTGCCGTCGACGCCGTTCTTCGTCGACGATGGCAGGCGGCTGTGTTTGGGGACCTACGAGACCGACCTGGAGCCGACTCGTTTCAACCAGCTTCCGTGCCTCCCGGCCCCCATCCGCGGCCAGATGAGGTGAGCGAGCCCCCTGGTGCCGGCAGTGCGCGCAGCGATCCCGGCGACGTGTGCAGGCGAGCTGTGGTCGTACCGCTATCCGCCTGCATCCAGAGCTTCTCGCATCGGTGTTCATCTGTGGCGTTCAGCCTTCGCCTCAAACCCAGCGCCCTGGCGCGACCAGCGCCGCCGCAGGTGCGTCAGGCGGGCGATCAGGGCGGCGCCCCAGCGGGTGCGGCCGAACTGTCTGGTGACGAAGGCGAACCAGACGATGCGCAGGACCGTGCGCGGGCGCGTCTGGCTGATGCGTAACGCGGCGTCGAACTCGCGACCGGCCCGCCGGAAGGCGCCGGCGTCGAGCCAGCGCTGGCCGCGAAACAAATAGACGTTCTCGTAGGCCACCGGCCGCATCGCCGCGATCGGGGCGGGCAGGTCGGCCTGGGCGAAGAACTTGTCCAACGGCGCGGTGCGCGTCTGCAGCACCGATTCGAACCTGGCCGAGCGCGGCCCGGTGAGGTTGCCGTCGTGCCAGCGATAGTGCGCCAGCACCTGATCGACGAACGCGAACCGGAACTGCTGCGCCAGGCGCAGGGCCATGTCCCAGTCCTCGTTCGCCGGCAGCGACTCATCGTACCCGCCGACGCGTTCGAAGCAGGCGCGCCGAACCAGCGTGGCGATCGTACAGGTGCAGTCGTCGTAGAGGAGGCTGCGCACGTCGTCACCCGGGAATCGCGGCGGCATCCCTTGGAAGTGCCGGAGCAAGCGACCGCCGGCATCCATCGCCTGCCCCTTAGCGTACGCCACGCCGATCTCCGGGCGCGCGTCGAGCAGGGCGACGAGCGTCGGCAACAGCTCGGGGCGCCAGAGGTCGTCCGAATCGAGACGCGCTACCTCGCGGCCGCGCGCCGCCCGCAGGCCGGCGTTCAGCGCCGCGCTGATGCCGCCGTGTTCGCGGCGCAGCACGCGCAGCCGCGGATCGCCGATCGCAGCGAGCAGCGCCGGGGTGTCGTCGGTCGATCCGTCATCGACCACGATCAGCTCGAAATCGCCCAGGTGTTGCGCCAACACGCTGGCGATCGCCTCGCCGAGATAGGCGGCGCGATTGTACGTCGGAATGATGACCGTGACCCGCGGCGTCGACACCGCAACCAGTCTATCGCATTCGCCGCTGACAGCGCGCGCCAGGTACCCGGTGTCCCCCGGCCTTGCCAGGGGCACGCCGCGCTGCTAGGCAGGTCAGTCTTGGAGATCGCCATGCAAGAAGGCATTCACCCCACCTACGAGAAGTCCGTCGTCGTCTGCGCCTGCGGCAACGCCTGGGAGACGCGCTCGACCAGGAAGGAGCTGCACGTCGACATTTGCTCGGCCTGCCATCCGTTCTTCACCGGCAAGCAGAAGCTGCTCGACACCGCCGGCCGCGTCGAGCGTTTCCGCCGCAAGTACGGTCTGCAGAAGCAGCCGTAGTGACCGGGCGCCGGACTCGGACCCGCAGCACACGCACCGAATGAAGGGCGACGGGGTGACCCCCGGCGCCCTTTTTTGTTTGCCGCGCAGCCCCCATGCTGGACAAGCTGGAAGACGTCGAGCGCCGCTACATCGATCTCGAGGAACGGCTTCTCGATCCCTCGCTCTCGGGCAGTCGCAGGGACTACGCCCGCCTGGCCAAGGAGCGGGCCGATCTCGAGCCGATCGTCGCCGCCTACCGCGAGTGGAAGCGGGTGGGGCGGGACATCGACGGTCACAAGCA
>CAYYWP010000138.1:0-12684 GCA_964475125.1 uncultured Binatia bacterium (SeqCode)
TACTCCTCCGGCACCAGGTCGACCAGCAGACCGCGTGCGCCGATCGCCGCCGCGGTCGCCGAGCCGACCGCCGCCACCTTGGCGCGGTGCAAGGCGCGGACGTCGCGACCCAGGCCGCGCAGGCGGTCGAAGAAGGCCGCGACGCCGTTGACGCTGGTCAGTACCAACCAGTCGTACGCCTCGAGCTGCGCGATCGCGGCATCGAGTCCTGCCCACGATGACGGCGCGACGATCTCGATGGTCGGACAGGCGATGACGTCGGCGCCGGCGCGAGTGAGCGCATCGATGAAGTCGGCGGCTTGCGCCCGCGGCCGGGTGACGACGATGCGGCGACCGAAGAGCGGCTTGCGCTCCACCCACGCCAGCGCCTCGCGCAGCCGCACCACCTGGCCGACGACGGCGATCGCCGGCGGTTGCAGGTCGCGCGCCGCCGCCAGATCGGCGATGGTCGCCACCGTGCCGGTCAGCGTCTCCTGCTCCGCCATCGTCCCCCAGCGGATCACCGCCGCCGGCGTCTCGGGCAGAATGCCGTGCGCCAGCAGGCGCTCCATGTTGGTGCGCAGCTGGCGAGTGGTCATCAAGAAGACCAGCGTGTTGCCGCGCTGCGCCACCGCGTCCCAGTGCACGGCCAGCTCGCGCTTGTCGGGATATTCGTAGCCGGTGAGCACGGTGAACGAGGAGGCCAGATCGCGATGGGTCAGCGGGATGCCGGCATAGGCCGGCACGGCTACGGCCGAAGTCACGCCGGGGACGATCTCGAAAGGCACGCCCGCGGCGGCGAGCGCCTCCGCCTCCTCGCCGCCGCGCCCGAAGACGAAGGGGTCGCCGCCTTTGAGGCGCACCACCGTGCGGCCGGCGCGCGCGTGGGCGAGCAGCAGCGCGGTGATCGAGTCCTGCTCGACCCGCGGGCCGCCACCGTGCTTGCCGACGCAGATGCGCTCGGCCTCTGCCGGCGCATGTTCGAGCACGCGCGGGCTGGCGAGGTAATCGTAGATGACCACGTCGGCGCGCTCGAGGGCGCGCACGCCGTCGAGCGTGATCAGGCCAGGTGCGCCAGGCCCGGCGCCGACCAGATACACGGTGCCCAGTCGCTCGCTCATCCCGTCCACCCGAGCTCGCGCAGCACCGCCGCACCGCCACCGGCGAGCAGCTCCCGCGCCAGCTCGGCGCCCAAGCGCGGCCCCTCGCTGGTGGCGCCGCGGCGCAGGCCGCGCACCACGCGCTGGCCATTGGGATGCGCGATCACGCCGCGCAGGGTCAGCATCGCGCCGTCCACCTCGGCATGAGCGGCGAGCGGCGTGATGCAGGTGCCGCCGACGGTGGTCAGAAAGGCGCGCTCGGCATCCACCGCCAGCCGGCTCGGCAGGTGCTCGACGGCGCGCAGCAGCTCGGCGATGCGGCCGGGAGCGCTTTCCAACCCCAGCGCGCCCTGGCCGATGGCCGGCACGAAATGATGCGGGTCGCAGGCCACCGCGTGCGGCGGCTGGAGTCCGAGGCGCCGCAAGCCGGCCGCGGCGAGGACCAAGACGTCCACCTCGCCGCGCGCCAGCTTGGCCAGCCGCGTATCGACGTTGCCGCGCAGGGCGACCACCTCGAGTCCGGGGTAGGCGGCGCGCAGCTGCGCCGCGCGCCGCGGGCTCGAGGTGCCGGCGCGGGCCCCCGGCGGGAGGGCGGCGACATCGCCGCCATCGCGCGTCACCAACACGTCGTGCGCCGCCTCGCGCGCGGGCACCGCGGCGATCACGAGGCCGGGTGCCAGCTCGCCGGGCACGTCTTTGAGCGAGTGCACGGCGGCGTCGATGCTGCCGTCGAGCAGCGCCGCTTCGAGCTCCTTGACGAACAAGCCCTTGCCCCCGACTTCGTGCAGCGGCACGTCGCGCAGGCGATCGCCCGCCGTGCGGATCACCACCAGCTCGGCGCGCAGGCCGGGATGCACGGCCTCGAGGCGCCGCCGGACCTCTTCGGCCTGCGCCAGGGCCAGGCGGCTGCCGCGCGTCCCGATGCGCACGACGGCACTCACGAGTCGTCCGCGTCGTCGAGGTCGAAGAGGCGCCGCGCCGCGTCGACGTAGAACGTCTCGGTGCGGCGGTCGTGTTGCTTCAGCTGCGCGATCGGCGTGTGCAGGATCTTGTTGACGATCGCCGTCGTCATCGCCTCCAGCGCCTCGCGCTGGCGCGGCGTCAGGTCGCGCAGTTGGTTGAGCGTGCGCTGCACCTCGCCGCGGCGGATTTCCTCCACCTTGTCGCGCAGGGCGACGATGGTGGGCACGACCTCGAGATGACCGAGCCAGCGGCAGAACGCCTCGACCTCTTCGCTGACGATGTGCTCGGCCTTCTCGGCCTCGCGCGCGCGCTCACCCAGGTTCTCCTCGGCGAGGCTGGCGAGGTCGTCGATATCGTACAGATAGACGTTGTCGAGGGCATTGATGCGCGGATCGACGCTGCGCGGCACGCTCAAGTCGATGCAGAACATCGGCCGCCCCTTGCGCTCGCGCAGCGCCTCCTGCACCGCCTGCTCGCCGAGCACGTAGCCGCCCGGTGCCGCGGCGCCGATGACGATGTCGGCCATGGCCAGGTACTTGGGAAACTGCTCGAAGGGCACGGGCGTGGCCTGAAAGCGCCGCGCCAGCTCGACGGCGCGCTCGAAGGTCCGGTTGGTGGCGATCAGGTTGCCTACCCCGCTGGCCATCAGGTGGCGCGCCGCCAGCTCGCCGGTCTTGCCGGCGCCGATCAGCATGGCGGTCTTGCCGGTCAGGTGATCGAAGATCGTCGCCGCCAGCTCGACCGCCGCCGAGCTGACCGACACGGCGCGGCTGGCGATGCCGGTCTCGGTGCGCACGCGCTTGGCGACCGAGAAGGCCTTGTGGAACCAGCGGTGCAGCACCGTGCCGGTGGAGCCGACGCCAGCGGCGCGGGCGTAGAACTGTTTCAGCTGGCCGAGGATCTGCGGCTCGCCGACGACCATCGAATCGAGGCTGGAGGCGACGCGAAACAGGTGACGCACCGCATCGCGTCCGCTGAAGTTGTACAGATGCGGGCCGAGGTCGGCGGGCGCGGCGCCGCGCGCGGTGCGCAGAAACTCGGCGATGCGCCCGGCAGCGCGTTCGCCGTCGCGCGTGCTCGACACCACCTCGACGCGGTTGCAGGTGCAGACCACGGCGGCCTCATCGACCCCCTCCAGGCCGCGCACCTGGCGGTTGGCGTCGTCGAGCTGCTCGTCGGCGAAGGCCAACGCCTCGCGCACCTCGACCGGCGCCGTGTGGTGGCTGAGCCCGACGATCAGCACCTCCAGCTGCTGCATCAGCCGAACGATCTCCCGTGGGCGAAGCCGAGATTGAGGCTGAGCAGCGAAACCACCAGCAGCGCGAACCCGACCAGTGTCAACGTGGCGGCGCGCCGCCCCCGCCAGCCCAGCGTGCGCGCCTGCAGCAGGGCGGCATACAGCAGCCAGGCGAGGACCGACAGCACCTGCACCGGCTCCCACGACCAGAACGCCCCCCACATGGCCTTGGCCAGCAGAGCGCCGGTGACGATACCGAGGGTGAACAAGGCGAACCCCCAGGCGACGCAGCGATAGTTGAGCTCGTCGAGCGTCTCGAGCGACGGCAGGCGGCGAAAACGGCTGCGGCGCTTGGCTTTCAGCTGCCGTTCCTGCAGCAGGTAGACGACGCTCACGCAGGCGGCCAGGGCAAAGATCGCATAGCCGAGGAAGGCCGGCGCGACGTGGGCGGGCAGCCAGGCGGTGTTGAGTTCGGCCGGCAGCGTCCGCGCACCGGAGAAGACGAGATACGATGACAGGGTGAGCAGAAAGGCGAGCGGGCTGACCAGGGCGCCGAGGACGGCGAGTGGACTGCGTAGCTGCAGCGCCAGGTAGATGCCGACAATGAGCCAGGCCAGCAGCGAGAGCTGCTCGTGGAACGAGCTCATCGCGCCGCTGCCGACCGCGGCCAAGTGCAGGACCAGCGCCACCGTCTCGAGCGCGAAGGCGACCGCCAAAGCGAGCAACGCCAGGCGACGCGGCAACGGCCGCGACGAGGTCAGGTGGACGAGGAAGGCGGCGGCGGCGACCAGGTACAGCGCCAGCGCGATGCCAAAGAGCGCCAGGTCCATCGCCCCCTCACGGCTCGGCGCCGAGGCTGGCCATCGACACATCGGCGCCGACGTGCTCGGCAAGCAACTGGTCCACGGCGTCGACATCCGGCCGGCGCAGTCGCTCGAGCAGGTCGGAGGCCACCAGGGCGCGGACGATGCGCTGTCGCTCGGGGCTCGGCAAGGCGCGCGCCCGCAGATGCCGGCGCACGCCGGCCAGCAGCGCCAGCGCGCGCTCGTACTCCGGCCCCATCAGCGCCGCGATGTCATCGCGCAGGCGCTGTGCCAGGGCCGGACTGCCACCACCGGTCGACACCGCCACGATCAGATCGCCGCGCTGCGCCAGGGCCGGCAGGATGAACCCGCACCACTCGGGTCGGTCGGCGACGTTGAGCGGCACACCGGCCGCGGCCGCGTCACGCGCCAGCTCGGCATGCAGGTCCACGTCGTCGGTGGCATCAAAGGCCAGCCGCGCCGCCACCAAGTCGCCCGGACGGTAGAACCGCGCCAGGTGCGCAATCTCCCCTCGTCGCGCCCGGGCGCCGAGCTCGTCGGTGAGCTGCGGCGCGACGACCATCACCCGAGCGCCTGCCGCCAGCAGCGCGGCCACCTTTCGCTCGGCCACATCGCCGCCCCCGATGACCACGCAGCGCTCGCCCTCGAGGCGCAGGAAGATGGGGAAATACTTCACGATTCGCAGCCTACCACAGGCCCTTGCGGGCCGAAATCGAGGCCTGCGGCAAGCCCACATTGGTTTGCCAAGCTTCTGCGCAGCTGGTATCGAAGGACGTTCCACCAATCATGTCGACGTAAAGGAGAGCACCGTGAAAGCACAGCGAATTCGTTTCGGCCGGTCGGTCGTCGCACTGACCCTGTTGGCGGGTCTGGCAGGGGCGACGGTCGCGCTGGCCGCCGATGCTACGTATGACCAGATCGTCGAGTATTACCGGCGCAAGTCCAATCTGCCGCCGGATGTCGGAGCGACGGTCATCAAGGTGACTGAGGCCAAGATTCCCGGCGCCAAGATGGGCACCCTGCAGCTCTCCAAGGGCGGCCAGACGCAGGAAGTACAGGTGCTGATGTCGCCGGATGGCCGGTACGTCGTTTTCGGCGAGGTCGAGGACGTGACCTCAGACCCCTTCAAGGCGGTGGCGGCAAAGCTCAGCACCGACGGCAACCCGGTGCGCGGACCGAAGGACGCGAAGGTCACCATCGTCGAATTCTCCGACTTCCAGTGCCCGTACTGCGCTCGCGCCCACCAGACCATCTCCGAGCAGGTGATGAAGGAGTACGACGGCAAAGTGAAGCTGGTGTACAAGAACTTCCCGCTCGGCTTTCACAAGTGGGCCGAACCGGCCGGCATCGCCGGCGAGTGCGCCTACCAGCAGGACCCCGACGCGTTCTGGAAGCTGTACGACTTCATGTTCAAGAACCAGCAGCAGATCACGCCGGAGAACGTGAAGGCCAAGTCCGAGGAAGCCCTCAAGGGCACCAAGGTGGACATGGCCAAATGGAACGACTGCTACGACAACAAGAAGACGCTGGACAAGATCAAGGCCGACATGGCCGAGGGCCAGTCGGTTGGCGTCACCGGCACGCCCGCCTTCATCATCAACGGCCGCAAGATCAGCGGCGCGCAGCCGTTCCAGAATTTCAAGGCGGTCATCGACGACGAGCTGCAGCGCGCCAGCAAGGGCTGAGCGCGTCCCCGGCATCGCGGGCAGGAGCATTGAGCTCCTGCCCGCAGCCACACCGCTCGCCCGCGGCTGCCGGCTGCCCGCGGCCGGCGAGCGAAGTCCTGCCGCGCCGGAGGCGCGGTGATCGAGTGGCTGACCTCGGCCTGTGGGGCCGCTCGCCGCGCCGCGGCGTTCGATTTCCTCGCCTCGCTCCCCGCCGCCGGCGAGGCGGTGCTGATCGGCGCCAGCCGCAGCGCGGTCGACGAGCTCGTGCACGAGTTCGTCGGTCGCCGCGCGGCTGCCTTCGGTCTCTATCGCTTTACGCTCACCCAGCTCGCCGCACGGCTCGCCCATGCCGAGCTCGCCCACCGGGCACTCGCGCCCGCCAGCCCGTTGGCGAGCGTCGCCCTGAGCGCTCGCGTCGCCTTCACCGCCCGGCAGGCGGGAGCGATCCCGCATTTCGCACCGGTCGCGCGCTGCCCGGGCTTCGCGCGCAGCGCCGCCGGTACGCTCACCGAGCTGCGCGCCGCCGGCCTGCGCGCCGCCAACCTGGTCGGGCGCGGCGGACTGGAGTCAGAGCTGGCAGCGCTGCTCGAGAGCTATGATGCCGAGCTCGGTGCGGCCGGGCTGGCCGACCGCGCCGCGCTCTTCGCCGCCGCCACCCGCGCGGTCGCTGGCGGCGCCACCGCGGCGTGGCAACGGCCGGTGCTGTTGCTCGACGTTGCGCTGGTCAGCGCAGCGGAGGCGGCGTTCGCCGGCGCCCTGGCATCGGCGGCGCCGCGCGCGCTGGTCACCATGCCGGCCGGCGATGAGCGCAGCGCCGCCGCCTTCGCCGGGCTCGATGCGATCCGCTTGCCCGATCCGGATGCCCAGCCTCGCGGACCGACCTCGAGCCTGGGCCGGTTACGCACCTACCTCTTCGCCGCCGAGTCCCCGCTCGGCGCCGTCGCTGACGACTCCGTGCGCTTCTTCTCCGCCCCCGGCGAAGGGCGCGAGGCGGTCGAGATCGCGCGCGCCATTCTCGACGAAGCGGCGGCCGGCACACCGTTCGACGAGATGGCCGTGCTGTTGCGCACGCCGGCCCTTTACACGCCGCTCCTGGCGGCCGCCTTCCGCCGCGCCGAGGTGCCGGCCTACTTCGCGCGCGGCACGACGCGGCCGGACCCTGCCGGGCGAGCCCTGCTGGCCCTGCTCGCCTGCGCCGCCGATGACCTGTCGGCAAAGCGCTTCGCCGAGTATCTGTCCTTCGGCCAGGTTCCGAAACACGACGGCGCGGCCGCCGACGGGACATGGATCGCCGCTGATGAGGAGGAGCTCGGAGCCGCCTTCAGCTCCGCCGCCGTCGAGGTCGCAGCCGAAGACGGCGGATCGGGCGATGAGAGATCCGGAGCCGACAGCGGAACGATCCCAGCCCCATGGCGCTGGGAGGAACTGCTCGTCGATGCGGCGGTGCTCGGCGGTGCGGCGCGCTGGGAGGCCCGACTGTCCGGGCTGGCCGCGGAGCTGAGAACCAAGCGCGCCGCGCTGGACGACGATCCCGACGCGCCGCTGGCGGCGAGCTTGGCGCGTGATCTCGCCCAGCTCGAGCACGTGCGCCGCTTCGCACTGCCGGTGGTGCGAACCCTCGCCGCCTGGCCGGCCGAAGCGACCTGGGGGGAGTGGCTCGCCCACCTGACGGCGCTGGTGCCGCGCGTGCTGCGCCGGCCGCAGGGCGTGCTGCGCGTGTGTAGCGAGCTGGCGCCGATGGCGAGTGTCGGCCCGGTCGGCCTCGACGAGGTACGCCAGGTGCTCGCCGAGCGCCTGTCGACCCTGACCGAGGATCCTCCGCCGACCCGCTACGGGCGCGTCTTCGTCGCCCCGCTCGACGAGGCCCGCGGCCGCAGCTTCGCCGTCGCCTTCGTCCCCGGACTGGCCGAACGGGTCTTCCCGCAGCGCCCGCGCGAGGATCCGCTGCTACCCGACGAACGGCGCGCCGCCCTGCATCCGGCGCTGCTCACCCAACGCGAGCGCAGCGGGCACGAGCGCGCCCTGCTCCGCCTCGCCGCCGGTGCGGCCCGCCAGCGCCTCTACCTGTCCTACCCGCGGCTCGACGTCGTCGAGGCGCGACCGCGCGTCACCTCGTTCTACGGACTCGACGTGGCGCGCGCCGTGCGCGGCGGCATTCCCGACGTCGAGGCGCTGGCGCGTGACGCCGACGCCGCCGTCCACGCGCGCCTGGCCTGGCCTGCGCCGACCGATCCCGCTCGGGCCATCGACGCCGCCGAGCACGACCTGGCGAGCATCGCCGCGCTACTCGATTCGGCCCCGGCAGCGCCACGCCGCGGCACGGCGCGCTATCTGCTCGATCTCAACCCGCACTTGGCGCGGGCGCTGCGCACCCGTTACGCGCGCTGGCTGCACGGTCCGTGGCGGCCGTACGACGGCCTGGTGCGCACCACGCCCGCCACCGCCCCCGTGCTCGCCGCCCACAGCCTGCGCGCCCGCCCCTACTCGCCATCCGCGCTCGAGCATTACGCGGTCTGCCCCTACCGCTTCTACTTGCACGCCATCGCGCGCCTGGCGCCGCGGCAACCGCTGGCGGGCCTCGAACAGCTCGACCCGATGACGCGCGGGCGCCTCTTTCACCGCGTGCAGGCGGAGACGCTGCGCGCCCTCGGCCGCGCCGGCGCGCTGCCGCTCGACCGCTCGACCTGGCCGCAGGCCGAGCGCCTGCTCGAGGACACGCTCGCCGCCGAGGCACAGCACCTGGCCGACGCCGTGCGGCCGCCGATCGCGCGCGTCTGGGACGACGCTATCGCCGCACTGCGCGCCGATCTGATCACCTGGCTGCGCCACTTCGCCGCCGAGCCGGACTGGCAGCCGCGGTTCGTCGAGTTCGGCTTCGGTCTGCCTGCCGATGCAGAGCGCGATCCCGCCAGTCGCGCCGAACCCGTGCAGGTGGCCGCGAGCTTCTGGCTGCGCGGCGCGGTCGATCTCGTCGAACAGCACCGCGACGGCCGTACGTTGCGCGTCATCGATCACAAGACCGGCATCGACCGCACCGCGCCGGGACTCACCGTCGGCGGCGGGGAGGCGCTGCAGCCGGTGCTGTACGCACTCGCCGTCGAGGCCGCCTCGGGCCAACCGGTCAGCGAGGCGCGCCTGTCGTTCTGCACGGCCCGCGGCGGCTTCAGCGAGCGCATCGTGCGCCTCGACGAACCGGCCCGCGTTGCCGCCGCGGCGGTGCTCGACACCATCGACCGCGCCGTGACGCAGGGCCTGCTGCCGCCGGCGCCGCGCGACGACGCCTGTCCGCGCTGCGACTTCCGCGCCATCTGCGGACCCTACGAAGCCGAACGCTTGCGGCGCAAAGATGCGGCGCCGTTGCGCCCGTTGCAGCAGCTGCGGGCCCGACCATGACGCCCCATGCCGACGCCGCGGCGCGCACCCGCATCCGCACCGCCCTCGACACCACGCTGGTGGTCGAGGCGGCGGCCGGCACCGGCAAGACCACCGAGCTCGTCCACCGCATCGTCGCCACGCTCGGTGCCGGCCGCACCACCGTCGATCGCCTCGTCGCCGTCACCTTCACCGAAAAAGCGGCCGGCGAGCTCAAGCTGCGCTTGCGCGCCGGCCTGGAGACCGCGCGCCACGGCGCGCCGGCGGGAAGTGACGCACGGCGCCATTACGAGGCCGCGCTGACTCGCCTGGAAGAGGCCCGACTCGGCACCATCCACGGCCTCTGCGCCGATCTGTTGCGCGAGCGGCCAGTCGAAGCGCGCATCGACCCGCAGTTTCGCGTCCTCAGCGAGGCCGAGGCCGAGCGCCTGCATCGCGAAGCGTTCACCCGCTGGCTGCAGCGCCAGCTCGAGGCCCCGCCCGAGGGACTGCGCCGGGCGCTGCGCCGGGCCAGCCGCTACGGAGAAGACAGCCCGGTCGAGCGCCTGTGCCGCGCCAGCTGGACGCTCGCCGGCTGGCGCGATTTTCCCGCTCGCTGGTCGCGCCCGCCGTTCGCTCGCGCCGCCGCGCTCACCGCAACGGCCGCCGCGGTCACCGCCTTCGCCGACCTGAGCACGCGCGGCGCGAGCGACGATCCGCTGGTCCGGGACACCGCCCCGGCCCGGCGCCTGCGCGATGCCTGGCAGCGCCGCGCCGCGGTGGCGGGACGGGACGACGACGCCGTCGAGGCGGCGTTGGTCGAGCTCGCTGGCGACCGCGACTTCGGCCGCCCGCGGCGCGGACGCGGTCGCTTCTTCGCCAAGGAGATCTCGCGCCAGTCGGTGCTCGAGGCGCACGCCGAGTTGCTGGCCGCCCTGGCCGCCTTCCAGCGCACCGCCGACGCCGACCTCGCCGTCGCCCTGCAGGCCGAGCTCGGCGGCGCCGTGGCCGCCTATGAAGCGCTCAAAGAGCGCGGCGGCGCGTTGGACTTCGTCGACCTGCTGGTGCGCACACGCGACCTGCTGCGCGAGCAGCGCGGCGTGCGCGCCGAGGCGCAAGGCCGCTGCACGCATCTCTTCGTCGATGAGTTTCAAGATACCGATCCCCTGCAAGCCGAGATCCTGTTGCTGCTCGCGGCCGACGATCCATCGGTCGACGACTGGCGCGCCGTGCGGCCCGTGCCCGGCAAGCTGTTTCTGGTCGGCGATCCGAAACAATCGATTTACCGCTTCCGCCGCGCCG
This sequence comes from uncultured Binatia bacterium (SeqCode), assembly GCA_964475125.1. GTDB lineage: Bacteria > Desulfobacterota > Binatia > HRBIN30 > CADEER01 > CAYYWP01. Next base: position 10,424 of record CAYYWP010000138.1, read on the forward strand.
ACGTGGCCGTCTATCAAGCGGTCAAGACGCAGTTGCTCGCTGCCGGGGCCGAATGCGTGGCGCTGACGACCAGCTTCCGCGCCACCCCGGCGCTGCAGGCCTTCCTCAACACCGCCTTCGCCCCCCACATGCGCGGCGATGCGGCGGCGCTGCAGGCCGCCTACGTCCCGCTCGCGCCGTACCGCGCCGACGCCGACGCCCAACCGGCCATCATCGCCCTGCCCGTGCCGCGGCCCTACGGGCGGCAGCGGGTGACCAAGACGGCAATCGAAGCGTCGCTGCCCGATGCCGTCGGCGCCTTCGTCGACTGGTTGGTGCGCGACAGCGGCTGGACGGTGTGCGAGCGCGAGCGGCCCGAGGCGCGTGTCGCCCTGCGCCCGCGCCACGTCTGTCTCCTCTTCCGCCGCTTCGACAGCTTCTTCGCCGGCGACGTGACGCGCCCCTACGTCCGCGCCCTCGAGGCGCGCGGCCTGCCCCACCTCCTCGTCGGCGGCCGCTCGTTCCACGAGCGCGAGGAGATCGAGACCATGCGCGCCGCGTTGACCGCCATCGAGTGGCCGGAGGACGAGCTGGCGCTGTACGCGACCTTGCGCGGCTCGCTGTTCGCCATCGGCGACGAAGAGCTCCTGCTCTACCGCGCCGCCCACGGTCCGCTCCATCCATTCCGCCTGCCGAGCGCGGCGCTCGACGAGGCGCAGGCGCCCATCGTCGAGGCGCTGCGCGTGCTCGCCGAGCTGCGCCGCGGCGGCGAGCGGCGCGCCATCGCCGACACCGTGGCGCACCTGCTCGAGGCGACGCGCGCCCATGCCGCGTTCGCGCTGCGCCCGTCGGGCGAGCAGGCGCTGGCCAACGTCCTGCACCTCGCCGAGCTGGCGCGCGCCTACGAGCGCGACGGCGCGGTGTCGTTCCGCGGCTTCGTCGAGCGCTTGAGCGACGACGCCGCGCGCCGCGGCGCCGCCGAGGCCCCGGTGGTCGAGGAAGGCAGCGAGGGCGTCCGCATCATGACCGTGCATCGCGCCAAGGGGCTCGAGTTTCCGGTCGTCGTGCTGGCCGACATCACCGCCGGCCTGACCGGCGGCGTCACCCGCTGGATCGATCCCGAACGCGGCGGCTGCGCGCTGAAGCTCGCCGGCTGGGCGCCGGCGGAGCTGCTCGCGCACGCAGAAGAGGAAGGCGTCCGCGACAGCGCCGAAGGGGTGCGCGTCGCCTACGTCGCGGCGACGCGGGCCCGCGACCTGCTGGTCGTGCCTGCCGTCGGCGACGAGCCGTTCGAGAGCGGCTGGATCGGCGTCCTCAATGGCGCCTTGTACCCCCCGGCCCAGCCGCGCTCGGAGCCGGCGCCGGCGGCAGGCTGCCCGCGGTTCGGACGCGACACCGTGCTGTCCCGTCCGCCCGACTTCGCCTTCACCACCGGCGGCGTGTCGCCCGGCGCGTACGACGGCGACGGCTATCGCGTCGTCTGGTGGGACCCGGCCATCCTCGGCCTCGACGCCGCACCGCGCTACGGCCTGCGCCAAGAGGAGCTGCTCGACAAACGCGTCTCGCGCGACCTGGTCGACGCGGGGCTCGAGGCCTACCGCACCTGGGAGGCGGCGCGCGCGTCGGCGCGCACCCAGGGCGGCCGTGCCGCCCAGCGCGTGCAAACGGCGACGGACTACGCCGCCGCCAGCCCCGAGATGAGCGCGGTGGAACTGATCGAGCTGCCGCGCGCCGCCGGGCGCCCGCGCGGCGCGCGCTTCGGCGCCCTGGTGCACGCCGTGTTGGCCACCGTGGCCCTCGATGCCGAGCCCGCCGCCGTCGCCGCCGTCGCTACCGTGCACGGCCGCACCCTGGGCGCGTCCGAGGAGGAGGTCATGGCTGCCGGCGCCGCCGTCACTGCCGCCCTCGCGCATCCCCTGTTCGCCCAGGTCCGTGCCGCCGGCGTCTGCCGCCGCGAAACGCCCGTCGCCTTCACTGCCGCCGACGGGACGATCGTCGACGGCATCGTCGACCTCGCCTTTCGCGGCCCCGCCGAGTGGGTCGTGGTCGACTTCAAAACCGACGACGAACTCAGCCCGCGCCTCGATGTCTACCGCCGCCAAGTGACGCTGTACGCACGCGGCATCGCCGCCGCCACCGGCGAGCCCACCCGCGCCGTGCTGCTCAAGGTGTAATCGCCGAACCCCACTCCGACACTCGACCACTGCGGCTGGGGACTCCTGCCTTTTGCCTTTTGCCTTTTGCCTTTTGCCTTTTGCCTTTTGCCTTTTGCCTTTTGCCTT
>CAYYWP010000139.1:0-12559 GCA_964475125.1 uncultured Binatia bacterium (SeqCode)
ACCCTGCGCGGGCGGCGCCTTCTACTCACCGTCGATGACCGATTTCATCTTCATCGTCGAACACAGCAGCAACAAGTTCAACACCGGTCCGGACGTCATCAAGACCGTGACGCGGGAAGACGTGACGATGGAGGAGCTGGGCGGTGCGGCGACCCACTCGACGCGCAGCGGCGTGGCCCACTTCCGCACCGCCACCGATGCCGAGTGCCTGGCGCGCATCCGTACGCTGCTGTCCTACCTGCCCTCGAACAACACCGAAGATCCGCCGGCCATCGCCGCCGACGACGATCCGCAGCGGCGCGATCCGGACCTGAACACCGTCGTGCCGGAGAACCCGAACAAACCGTACGACATGTACCAGGTGATCGAGCGGGTGATCGACACCGGCAGCTTCTACGAAGTGCAGCCGGATTACGCCCGCAACATGATCATCGGCTTCGCCCGCTTCGCCGGCCGCCCGGTCGGCATCGTCGCCAACCAGCCCCAGGTGCTCGCCGGCTGCCTCGACATCGATGCCGCGGTGAAGGGCGGGCGCTTCGTACGCTTCTGCGACTGCTTCAACCTGCCCATCGTCACCTTCGTCGACGTGCCCGGATTCTTGCCCGGGACGGCACAGGAATACGGCGGCATCATCAAACACGGCGCCAAGCTACTGTACGCCTACTGCGAGGCGACCGTGCCTAAGGTGACCATCATCACCCGCAAGGCCTACGGCGGTGCCTACGTGGTCATGTCGTCGAAGCACATCCGCGGCGACATCAACCTCGTCTATCCGACCGGCGAGATCGCCGTCATGGGCCCCGAGGGCGCGGTCAACATCGTCAACCGCGCCGAGCTGCAGCAGGCCAAGGACGAGAAGGCCGAGCGGGCGCGCTTGGTGGCCGAGTACCGGCGCTTGTTCGCCAATCCCTACAAAGCCGCCGAGCTCGGCTACGTCGACGATGTGATCATGCCCGAGGACACGCGCCCGCGCGTCATCGACGCGCTCGACATGCTGCGCAACAAGCGCGACAGCAATCCACCGAAGAAGCACGGGAACATCCCCTTGTAGACAGCGAGCGGGTGGCGGCGGGTGGACGCGAGTCGCGGCACGCCGAGCGCTGCGGAGAGCCATGGCCAGGCATCGTTTCGTCATCCACGGCAAACAGTATGAGGTCGAGGTCGGCGCGCGCGTCGGCTCGACGCTGCAGGTCACCGTCAACGGCCGCCCGTATGTCGTCGGCCTCGTCGCCACGCCGGCGAGTGCGGCGGCGGCGCCTGCGTTCGGCCCAGCCGCGCCGCCGCTCACGACGGGTGCAGCGCCGAGCGCCCCGCCGCGCACACCGGCGGCGCCTCCGCCCGCGCCACCCGCCACCCCTCGAGCGGCCGCGCCGACCCACGATGTGCCCGGCGAAGTGCGCGCCCCCATCCCGGGCGTGGTGTTGAGCGTCGGCGTGCAAGTCGGCGACGCAGTGGCCAGCGACTCCAAGCTGTGTGTGCTGGAGGCGATGAAGATGGAAAATGAGATCTTCGCCGGCGTCGACGGCACAGTGAAGGAGATCCACGTCGGCGCCCAGCAGGAGGTCCGCCAGGGAGATCTGCTGATCTCCATCACCCCGGCGTGAACGACTGACGATGAGCGAGCCCCTGTCACAGGTGATCGATGACGAAGCGGTGGCCGCCGCCATCGCCCTGGCCATCGAACGCGAGCCGCGCGTCTTGATGGACACCGGGCAGCCGAGCGCGACGCCCTCGCCCTGGGCGCTCGCCGGCCGCCTCGTGCAACTCAACCGCACGCCCGGCCGCAGTTGGCGCTGACGGTGCACGACGCCCAACGAAGGGAATGCCATGGTGCGATCGCCCGCAGACGGAACCTGCAATCTCTGCGGGGCGCGGAAGACCAAGGCCGCCATGACCGCGCACGTCAAGGCCTGCGCGCGCAGCCACGACGCCTCTGTCAAGCCGGCAGCCCTCATCCAACTCCGCATCAAAGGCGCCGGCGCGCCGATGTTTTGGCTCGACCTCGAGGTCAAGGCCGATGGGTACCTGCGGCTACACCGGTTGACGCCTGCCCCTTGGTGCGCGAGTGTACTGAGCGCGACCGCCAGGTGCGCGGATGACCAAGCGTGGGATCAGCGCGGAGTTGAAGGCCTTGCAGAACGCGCCGCCGTGGGGCTGGCCGCCCAGCGCGGCACGGACGCTGCTCCGCATCTTGCAGGATGAGCAGGCGGCGGATGCCGATCGGCTGCTGGCAACCGAGTTGGCGGGCGACTTCGCGGTCATCGACAACGAGCTGGTCGCGGTGCTGCTCGAGAACTTGCGCAGCACCACCAGGTCGGCTGCCGAGCGCGGCCGAGCGGCGATCGCGCTGGGGCCGATTCTCGACCACGCTGACGCGGTGGGGTTCGCACGCCCCGATGACGTTTCGATTACCGAGCCGACCTTCCATCGCATTCAGGAGACTCTGTACGAGCTCTACCGCAGCGCCGACGTTCCCACGGAAGTGCGCCGGCGCGTCTTGGAAGCCTCGGTGCGCGCCGCGCAGGACTGGCACTCGGATGCGATCCGTGCCGCCTTCGCGAGCGACGACCCCGCCTGGCAACTCACCGCCGTCTTCTGCACGCGCTTCGTGCCCGGATTCGACGCCCAGATCGTCGCCGCCTTGGGGAGCCGGAACCCGGAGGTCCATTACGAGGCGGTCCTTGCGGCGGGCATTTGGGAAGTGGATGCGGCCTGGTCGCACATCGCGGGCCTCCTGGGCGCCGAACGGACCGCAAAGGACCTGCAACTGGCCGCGATCGAGGCCGCCGCCAGCATCCGCCCGTACGAAGCCGTGGAGCTTCTCGAGCCCCTGCTCGACTCCGGCGACGAGGACATCATCGAGGCAGTCGAGGACGCCCTGGTCACGGCGCAAGGCTTCGCGGCGGACGCGGACGATGACGACGATCGGCGCTGATCGTTCGCACCCGGCAGGCTCCTGCGCCTCGCAGCCGCGCTAGTAGCGCAGGAGCTTCTTCACCGCGTCACCGACCCGGATCGCACCGGGCCGCACCACCTTGGCATTGATGCCGCGCAGATGGTGGGCGCGGCCGAGGGGTGAGTTGACGAACTGCATCGCCGCCAGGCCGAAACGGGCGACGAATTTCTCGCACCCGGTGTGGGGCAGCGCCGTGACCTCGATGACGGCCGAACCGAGCGCCAGGCGCGTGCCGGGCGGGAGATTGGCCGCTGCCAGGTCGAGGTCGACGTAGAGCTGATCGCCGGCGAGGGCCCAGCGGTCCTTGTCCTGGGCCACCAAGGCGATCACCCGCGCGTTCATCACGTTGAGCTGACTGTCGGCCAGCGGCGACCCATCCGGCGTGCGCGGATCGCGGCGCGCCCCCCAATTGTCGCCGACCAAGCCCTGCAGGGGATCGAGCTCGGCCATCTGCAGCACTTCGCGCTCGCCCACCCGGGGGCGCCGCGCGATGAGCTCCAGGATGCCCTCGTCCGTCGGTGAGCGGGCGATCTCCGCCAATCCCGCTTCGAGCTCCTCTTTGGTCAGGTGTCTCATCGCCTCGCCTTTCTTCGCCGCCGTCGCGGTCTGCCGATCGTCGATCACCGTTCGTTGGTGACCACGCCGAGCCGCTCGCTGAGCCAGTCTCGCAGCGCCGATACGATCTCCCCGACGACCGCGGCGCGATCGCGCCCCGAACGCTTGCGCACGGCGAAGGAATGGTCGCCGTCGTCGATCCGATGCCGCGTCGCCTGCGGCAGGCCGCGCAGCACGTCGTCGAGCAGGTCGAGGCGGCAGAGCGCGTCGCGCGTGCCGGTGACGAACAGCATGGGGACGGCGATGCGCGACAGATGCGCGGCGCGCAGCTGCTGCGGTCGGCCGGCTGGATGCAGCGGATAGCCCAGGAAGACGAGCCCATCGACCGCCTCGCCGGCAGCGGCCAGGTGAGACGCCATGCGGCCGCCCATCGACTTGCCACCGATGATCAGGCGCGTGCCGGCCACGCGGGGGTCGGCGCGCACCTGCTCCAGCACCGCACGGTAGCAGGCTTCGAGCCCGGGAGCGCGATCGGGGGCGCGCTCACCGCGCTCGGCGTAGGGAAAGTTGAATCGCACGGCGGCCAGCCCATGCGCGGCCAAGTGCTCGGCGACGTCCACCAGCAGCGGCGTCTGCATGGGGGCGCCGGCGCCGTGGGCGAGGACGATCGTCGCGGTCGGGGGGACGGGCGGGAGACTGATCGCGCCGGATACCGAGCCGCCCGCGATGGCAAAGCGGCAGGCCTGGTGGCTCACGGCGCGGGGCCTCACTCGCCGGCGCGCTATCCGCTGCGGCTGGTGATGCCCCGCGCCTCAGGGGCCGGCGGCGGCGAGTGGCGTCTCGCTGCCTTCGAGCAGCGTGCGCAGGCGCGCCGCCAGCAGCGGGCCCTGGCCGTCGTCCTCGTGCTTGAAGTAGATGAACGCGTCTCGCCACCCCGCGGCAGCGTGCTGGATGCGCGTGGCGCACTCCGCCAGCTCGGCATCGCTGTAGTTGGGTTGGCGCAGGCGGAAGTAGCCGAAGTCGGCCGTCACCTCGAGCGGCACGCTGCGCTCGGGGGCCTCGACCACGCAGAGGGCGACGCCGAAACGGCGCAAGGTGTCGTAGACCTCGTCGGCGTACCAGGTGGCGTTGCGGAACTCGAAGGCGACGCGCAACCCCTCGGGCATCTGGTGCAGGAAGTCCTCCAGGCGCGGCGTGTCGCGCTTGAGGAACGGCGGCAGCTGGAAGAGCAGCGCGCCGAGCTTGTGCTTGAGCGCCCGAGCGGTATCGCAGAAGTCGACCGCCAGATCGGCGGCATCGCGCAGGCGCAGCTCGTGGGTAATGCGGCGCGGCGCCTTGAGCGTGAAGGTGAAGTGCTCCGGGGCTTCTTTCGCCCAGCTCTGCAGCTGGCGCACGCTGGGCATGCGGTAGAACGTGTAGTTGATCTCCACCGCGGCGAAGCGGGCCGCATAGTACCGCAGCATGTCGGCGTCGGGCAGCGTCTCGGGGTAGAAGGGCCCCTTCCACTGCTTGTAGCTGTACCCCGAAGTGCCGATCCAATACGTGGGCATAATCAGAAAACGTCTAGCACGCCGTTCGCCGCATTCTCAATCGCGTTTGCGCACGCCGCCGGCGGCGCCGCCTGGGACGGTGGCTCTCAGTTCAGCTCCTTGTTCGAATAGCCGAGGATACGCCGGGCCACGATCATCAGATTGATTTGTTGTGTCCCTTCGAAGATGTCGTTGATCTTGGCGTCGCGCATCCATTTCTCGACCAGCAATTTGCGCGAGTAGCCGAGCGGGCCGAGGATCTCGACGGCCTTCTGCGTCACCTGGGTGACCGCCAGGCCGGCCTTGGCCTTGCACATCGAGGCCTCGAGGTTGTTCGGCAGGCCGCGGTCCATCATCCACGCCGCGCGCCAGGTGAGCAGCCGCGCCGCTTGCAGGTTGGCCTCCATGTCAATGAAGTCGCGCTCCAGCGCCGTCTGGGTGCACATCGGCGCGTCATAGCGGATCGACACCCCCGCCTTGGCCAACGCGTCGCGGACGAAATCGACCGCGGCGCGGCCGATGCCGAGCGCGCTGGCGGCGACGATCGGACGGGTGGCATCGAAGGTCTTCATCACGCCCTTGAAGCCGGCGCTCGACTCGCGCGGCACCTCGGCGCTGCCGAGCAGGTTATCGAGCGGGATGCGGCAGTCCTCGAGCACCAGCTCGGCGGTATCCGAGGCGCGAATGCCGAGCTTGTCCTCGACGTTGGCGACGCTGATGCCGGGCGTGCCGGATTCGACCACGAACGCCTTGATGCCGGCGCGCCCGGCGGACTTGTCGACCGTCGCCCAGACGACCACGAAGCCACCCGACTCGATGGCCCGCTGCCCGCTGGTACAGAAGATCTTGGTGCCGTTCAGCACCCAGTGATCGCCATCGCGCACCGCCGTGGTCGTGATCGCGGCGGAATCCGATCCGCAGCCGGGCTCGGTGATCGCCATCGCCGCCCACCTCGGCTTGTCGTCGCGGAAGCGGGCCAGAAAGCGCGTTCGCTGCGCCTCGGTGCCGGCGGCCATGACCGCGGCGCCGCCGAGGCCGGCAGCCGGAATGCTGAGGTACAACCCGGCGTCGCCCCACGAGAGCTCCTCGATCGCCAGCACGCTGCGCAGGTTGCGGTCCGACGGTCGCACCGCCGCCGCGGGTTTGTCCGACGCCTCGGTGGCCTGGCGGGAGAACCCCCACATCATCTCGTGCCACTCGGTGGGATCGGCGTGCTCGCGCTCGTCGTATTCGCGCGAGATCGGCCGCATGGTCTGCTCGGCGACCATGTGCAGCATCTGGCGGTACTGCTCGATGTCGGCGGAGAGCGCGAAATCGATCTGCGGCGTCGTCGTCTCGGTCACGGGAGCTTCGGCGTTCATTTCACCCTCCTTCAGGCGATGGCCAGGCCGTCGAGCACGCCAAAGCCGCGGCCGTTGCGCAGAAACAACTCGACCAGGTGGCCGCGGATGTAGCCGTGTCCGCCGAGCACCTGCACGGCGTTGTCGGTCACCATCAGGGCCATGTTCGCGGCGTAGCGCTTGGCCAGGCAGGCTTCGCGCGTCGCGTCCTCGCCGCGGTCGATGCGCCACGCCGCCTCCCAGGCGAGCAGGCGGGCGGCGTCGATCTCGATCGCCATCTCGGCCAACATGAAGGCGATGGCCTGTTTCTGGGCGATCGACACGCCGAAGGCCTTGCGCTCCTTGGCGTAGTCGCGCGCGTACTCGAAGGCGGCGCGGGCCACGCCGACCGCCAGCGCCGCCAGCGCCACGCGCTGGCGGTTCAAGAGCGGGGTGAGGTCGCCGCGCAGCTCGGCCCTGGCCGGCAGCACGCAGTCCTGCAGCGCCACCTCGTAGGTCGCCAGCCCCTTGAGGCCCATGTTCTGCTCGCGCCCGACGATCGCGTAGCCGGGCGTGTCGCGCGGCACGAGAAAGGCGCTGAGGCCGCTGTCGCCGCGCGCGTAGACCACCGCATGCTCGGCTTCGGGGGCGAGCGGCACGTAGCATTTGCTGCCGTTCAGGATGACGTCGCCGTTGCGCCGCGTCGCCGTGGTCGCACAGGCGTGCACGTCGAAGGTGAAGCTCGGCTCGAGCAGCGCCGCGGTCGCGGCGGTAAAACGCGCCCCGGTGTAGTGCGACAGCACCTGCTCCTGCTGGGTCGCGTCGCCGAGCTCGCAGACCGGATAGGTGGTCAGCCGCGGCGCCAGGAGGTGCAACGCGATCGACAGGTCGCCCCAGGCCAGCTCCTCGCACAGCAGCGCGCTGGTCACCGCCGCGCGGGCCTCGCCGAAGCCGCCGAACCGCTCGGGGATGGTGCTCTGCACCAATCCGAGCTCCCAGCCCTGTTGGAGCAGGGCGTCGGGGATCTCGCCACTCTCGTCCGCGGCACGCGCGGCGGGGCGGATCTGCTCGCGCGCGAAGCTGGCGATCGTGTCGCGCACCAGGCGCTGTTCTTCACTAGGCTCGAAGTTCACCATCTCGCTTCCTCCTCGCCGGCGCGGGGGCGCCCCCGAGCCAGGCCAGATACGAGTCGAGAAACACGTGCAGGTGGGCGCCGAGGTCGACCTGCTGCGGATCCTGGTAGTACTCGATCTCGGCCCCCATGACGGCGCCGGCGTACACTCCGGCGGCAATGGCCGGCGATACCTCGGCGCGAAAGGCGCCGGCGCGCTGGCCGATCTCGATGATGCCGGCCAGATAGGCGCGAAAGCGGCGCATCATGTCGCGAAACTGCGCCGACAGTCGGGCGTTGGTGTCGAGCGCCTCGACCATCAGGGTGACGATCAGGCGCCGATGGTTGCTGCGCGTGGCGTGCTCGAGGCAGACGTCGGTGACGTAGCGCAACGCCGCCGGCGCATCCTCGATCGCCCCCAGGTCGCGGGTGACGTGGCGCTCGAACTGGCTGACGCGGTTCTTCACCGCCGCGAACAGGAGCGCTTCCTTGTCCTTGAAGTGGTAGTAGATCGCGCCCTTGGTGAGCCCGGCGGCCTTGGCGATGCGATCGATCGACGCCCCTTGGTAGCCGTAGCGGGCAAAGCAATCGATGGCGATGTCCATCAGGTCCCGCCGCCCATCCTGGGCGCGTGCGGGCCGAGTCGATGCGGCCATACTGAACGTTTAGTATGTTGCACCGCGCTCCGAGTCAAGCCCCGACGGCGAGGGGGTACTCCATGGGCGCGGGCCGGCCAGCCGTCGCCGCGGCGGGCCTTCCGGGGGCGGTCCGTGCTGCGGACTCGGCCCGCGGTCGATGCTATAGGCGGCAGCCATGACGAGTCCGCCGTGGGTCTATATCGAGGACATCGCCGCGCACGACGGCCATGCCGTGACGCTGAAGGGCTGGCTCTACAACCAGCGCTCGAGCGGCAAGCTGCACTTCCTGCTGGTGCGCGATGGCACCGGCATCCTGCAATGCGTGGTGTTCAAGAAGGACGTGCCGCCCGAGCAGTTCGCGCTGGCCGATCACCTGCCGCAGGAGTCGTCGCTGATCGTCACCGGCGTGGTGCGCAAGGACGAGCGCGCTCCGCTCGGCTACGAGCTCGGGGTCACTGCCCTGGAGGTCGTGCAACGGGCGGCGGAGTATCCGATCACGCCCAAGGAGCACGGCGTCGCCTTTCTGCTCGACCACCGCCACCTGTGGGTGCGCTCGGCCCGCCAGCACGCCGTGCTGCGCATCCGCAGCGAGGTCATCCGCGCCTGTCGTGAGTACTTCGACCGGCGCGGCTTCGTGCTCTTCGATTCGCCGATCTTGACCCCTGCCGCCTGCGAGGGCACGACGACGTTGTTCGAGACGCCCTACTTCGACGAGACCGCCTACCTGACGCAGAGCGGCCAGCTCTACGGCGAGGCCGGCGCGCTGGCCTTCGGCAAGATCTACTGCTTCGGGCCGACGTTTCGGGCCGAGAAGTCGAAGACCCGCCGCCACCTGATGGAGTTCTGGATGGTGGAGCCGGAGGTGGCGTTCATGGACCTCGCCGGCGACATGGACCTGGCCGAGGATTTCGTCGCCAGCATCGTCGAGCGCGTGCTCGCCACCCGCCGGCGCGAGCTCGAAACCCTCGAACGCGACGTCGCCACCCTCGAGCGGGTGCGCAAGCCGTTCCCGCGCATCACCTACGGCGAGGCGATCGAGCGTCTGCAAGCCAAAGGCTTTCCCGTTGCCTGGGGCGCCGACCTGGGCGGCGACGAGGAGACGGCGCTGTCGTCCGAGTTCGACCGCCCGGTGCTCGTACACCGCTATCCGATCGAGATGAAGGCCTTCTACATGAAGGCCGATCCGGCCGATCCGCGCCTGGCGCTGTGCGTCGACATGCTCGCCCCCGAGGGCTACGGCGAGATCATCGGCGGCGGCCAGCGCGAGGACGACCTCGGCGTCCTGCAGACCAAGATCCACCAGCACGGCCTGCCCGAGGAGGCCTTCGCCTGGTATCTCGACCTGCGCCGCTACGGTTCGGTTCCCCACGCCGGCTTCGGCATGGGCATCGAGCGCGTCGTCGCCTGGCTCTGCGGCCTCGCCCACGTGCGCGAGACCATCCCCTTCCCGCGCCTGCTCGAACGGCTGCGGCCGTAGCCGCGGGCTCGTGGCTCGCCCCTCCCCCGGCGACCGCCGAGCCCCTGTGTCCTGTCCCCGAAATTCGCTGCCAATATCGGCGCGGCATCGGCGGCCCTGGCCAGGCGGCCGACGCAGGAATATCTGGCCATATTCCGAGGAGGCCAACGCCGCCAGGGGCGCCGAGGGCCGCCGAGATAGGCAGCGAATTTCGGGGACAGGGCACTGGCTTGATTCGGCGCGCGCGCATCCATATGTAGCTTCGCGCATGGCGGCAGGGGCATCCCAGGCATTCGCACTCGTGCGCATCCCGCATGGGCAGACGCGGCCGAGCGAGGAGGAGTTGCGCGCCGCGTTGCAGAAGGATCGCGAGTGCCTGCGCCATCCCACCCCCTCGGCGCCGACCGACCTGCAGGTGGCCGGCCCCTACACGGTAACGGTCGACGGGACCGAGCTGGACGAATACGTCGTCTGGGAGCGCTGAGGCGCCCGTCGCTTGATCGCGCCGCGCGCCTCGGCAAGGATCGGGTCACGAGGAGCGGGCGACGAACACCACCTTCAACCTGGCCGAGATCAACGAGGCGATCGCCGCCGGCATTCCCGAGCGCGAGTGCATCGTCTTTCGCGACCGGCGCATCACCTGGGCCCAGTTCACCGAGCGCACCCGCCGCCTGGCCAACTTCCTCATCGGCCGCGGCCTCGGCGCGCAGCGGCCGCGCGCCGAGCTGAGCAATTGGGCCTCCGGCCAGGACCACCTCGGCGTCTACCTGTACAACGGCAACGAGTACCTGGAGGCCAGCCTCGGCGCGTTCAAGGCGCGCTTGGCGCCGTTCAACGTCAACTACCGCTACGTCGACGACGAGCTGCTGTACCTGTTCAGGGACGCCGGCGTGCGCGCGCTCGTGTACCACGCGCGCTTCGCCCCCAACGTCGCCCGACTGCGTTCGGCGCTGCCCCAGCTCACCGCGCTCATGCAGGTCGGCGATGATTCGGGCGAGCCACTGCTGCCCGGCGCCGTCGACTACGAAGCGGCGCTCGCCCAGTCGCCGGCGACACGGCCCGATCTGCCCTGGTCACCCGACGACCTCTACATGCTCTACACCGGCGGCACGACGGGCATGCCCAAGGGCGTGCTGTGGCGCCAGGAGGACATCTTCTTCGCCGCGCTCGGCGGTCTCCCGCTGGTCGGCGAAGCGTTCACCAGCGTCGAGGCGGTGAGCACGGCCGCGCTGGCCGGGGACTTGCGCCTGTGCGCGGCGCCGCCGTTCATGCACGCCGCGGCGCTCTGGATGGCGTTGATGGCCATGCATCAGGGCGGCACGGTGGTCATCCAGAGTCGCCCGGAGCACCTCGATCCGGACGACATCTGGTCGACGGTCGCGCGCCAGCGCGTGCGCATGCTGATCATCGTCGGCGACGCCTTCGGCCGGCCGCTGCTCGACCAGCTCGATCGCCAATCGTACGACCTGTCGAGCCTCGGCATCATCCTCTCCGGCGGCGCCATCCTCACCCCGGCGTTGAAAGAAGCCTTTCTGCAGCGCCTACCGCAGGTGGCGATCCTGGACGGCTTCGGCGCCTCGGAGACCGGCGGCATCGGGCAGAACCTGTCGACGGCCGGACGGCCGGCGACGACCGGGACCTTCAAGATGAACGACCAGACCCTGGTGCTGAAGGCGGACCGCAGCGGCGCGCTGCCCCCGGGCAGCGCCGAGACCGGCTGGCTGGCGCGCCGCGGGCATGTCCCGCTCGGCTATCTCAACGACGCGGCGAAGACGGCCGACACCTTCCCGGTCATCGACGGGGTGCGCTACGCCGTCCCGGGCGACCACGCCACCATCGCCGCCGACGGCACCATCACGGTCCTCGGCCGCGGCTCGGTGTCGATCAACTCCGGCGGGGAGAAGATCTACCCGGAGGAGGTCGAGAAGGCGCTCAAGCACCATCCGGCGGTGTACGATGCCGTGGTCGTCGGCACGCCGCACGAACGCTTCGGCGAGCAGGTGACCGCGCTGGTCCAGCTGCGCGCGGGCGGCGCGGCGAGCGCGGCGGAGCTCAACACACGCGCGGCGCAACTCATCGCCGGCTTCAAGCTGCCGCGGTCGATTCTGTTCGTCGATGCCATCGTGCGCAGCCCCTCGGGCAAGGCGGACTACCGTTGGGCAAAGCGCATCGCATTGGCCCGGCTGGGGCTGGCCGAGTGAGCGTCGGCGAGCGGGGGTCGTCGCCGGCGCTGCTGGCGTTCGACCTCGACGGCGTCCTCTACTCCTCCGAGCCGTTCCTCGCCGAGGCGTACCGCGAGGCCATCGCCACCGTCGAGGTGCAGCACCCGGGCGTCTTTCGCCGGCCGACGACGAGCGAGATCTTCGCCCACATCGGCTGGCCGCTGCCGGTGATCTTCGCCAACCTCTTCCCCGGCGCCGATCGCCACGCGCAAGCGGCGCTCCACGCCGCCACGCTCGAGGTCATCTGCCGCCGCGTCGCCAGCGGCGAGGGGCGGTTGTACGCCGACGTCCCCGCCGTGTTGCAGGCGTTGCGCGACGCCGGCTACCAGCTCGCGATCGCCTCGAACGGACGCTCGCGCTACGTCGAGACCGTGCTCACCACGTATGACCTGGCGGCGCTCTTCGCGCCGCGCGTCAGCGCCGACCAGGTCGGCGACAAGACGGCCATCCTGCACCGCACCCTGGCGGATCTCGGCGTCGCGCCGGCGCACGCCGTGATGATCGGCGACCGCGCCACCGACCGCGCCGCGGCGCGCGCCGTCGGCTGCGGATTCGTCGGCTGCGACTACGGTCACGGCCACCGCGACGAGATCGCGGGCGCCGGCCCGCTCGTGCAGCGCTTCGCCGACGTCCCCGCTGCCGTCGCCGCCGTGCTCGCCCCTCCGAAGTGACGAAATGGAAATGGGTGGCAATGGGGACGTTGGGCCGAGTGGGCCGGGTAGGTGGGGACGTGGAAGTCCGAGGGGACGTCGGGCCAGCCCGGCCCACTCGGC
>CAYYWP010000140.1:0-12418 GCA_964475125.1 uncultured Binatia bacterium (SeqCode)
GAGTCGCGTCCGTTCGGCCGTCGCTCACTCTCCTACTCTACCGTCTCTGCGTTGAGGTCTTTGTTAGATCAAGGCTAACCTCTGACGGCGCGCATTGACCTACCGCGATCCGCTGCGGGGACGGACACGAAATGCAACGACCGTCAGTGATGGTGCTGCTCGCTGCCTGGGCGCTGCTCAACCTGGCGGTCAGCCCGGCGATGGGCCAAGAGGACTTCGATGCCGACCTCAAGGCCGTGCGCGATGCCTGGGCCGTCGCGAGCTACCAGACGCCGGAGGATCAGCGCCCGGCGGCATTTGAGAAGCTCCTGGCCCGGTCGGGCGCCTTCGCCGCCAGGTATCCGCAACGCCCGGAGGCGCTGATCTGGGACGGCATCGTGCTCAGCTCCTACGCCGGTGCCAAGGGCGGTCTCGGCGCGCTCAGCCCCGCCAAGCAGTCGAAGGCCCGTTTCGAGGCGGCGCTGGCCATCGACGAGACGGCGTTGGAGGGCTTGGCGCACACGAGCCTCGGCATTCTGTATCACCGAGTGCCCGGCTTCCCGATCGCCTTCGGCAGCGACGCGTCGGCGCGGGTGCATCTGGAGAAGGCGCTGCAGATTGCCCCGAACGCGATCGACGCGAACTATTTCTACGCCGAGTTCCTCTGCGACGAGGGCGAATACGAACCGGCCCTGCGGCACCTCGAGACGGCTCTCAAGGCGCCGCCGCGGCCGGGGCGCGAGATCGCCGACGCCGGTCGCCGTGCCGAGGTTCAGGCGCTGATCGCAAAGACGAAGGAAGAGCTGCGCTGAACACGGCGATCTTCACCGCGGAGACGCTGAGAAGCGGAGAGAACCGTCTGACCGCCTATGTCCGGACTCGTGCGCCAATCGCGCTCAGGATGGACTTCGCGGTAGCGAACCGTCCGGCATTCTGCCCATAGCGGTCCGTTGTTGAAAAAAGACCGCGCTCATCCTTCGACGGGCTCATCCTTCGACTGGCTCAGGAGAGTGGGAAGTGCTCGTGCCGCAACGCGTTCCGCCCACCCTTCGACGCGTTTTTCCACGGGTTGATAGGCCTCCGCGTCTCTGTAGTACGGGCTACTCCGGCGGCGCCAGCGGGTCGCAGGCAGTGCCGCCGTTGCGGATCTCGTCGGGGACGCCGGAGTCGCAGTCGCCGTCGCAGAAGTTCTCCACCCGGCCGCCAGGGCGCAGGAAGGTGGCGAGTTGGCGGATGCCGGCGGGAATGAAACGGCGATCGGAATGCGGATCGCAGACCTCGCTCGGGATGGTGTTGGCCAGCGGTGGAATGTGCGGCCGATGGGCCTGGTTGAAGAGGTCGAAGGCGCCGGTGTCGTACATGACGTAGGCCGAGTCGAGCGGGCCGGCCGTATCCGGGATGCCTTGCAAGCCGCGCTGTAACGAGCCGGGCGCGAGGTTGGCCAAACCGAGCGAGCGCGCCGCGATCTCGGTGCACTGGTTCGAGACCTGTTTGTCGAGCCAGGCGGCGGCGTAGAGCATACGCTTGGCCGGACCCGAGCCGGGCAGCGGGTCGGTGGTGACATGGCGCACGTAGCCGGCCGGTTCCGCGCTCACCCACAGCTCGTGGAGGAGGTGGAGGCCGAGGATCGACTCGAGCGGGTCGGTGATGCCGATGAGGGCGAGCAGCCCGTCGAAGACGCTGAACTGGGTCGAACGCTGCAACAGGCAGGAGAAATTGACCGCCGGCACGTCGAGCTCGAAACGCTCGATGTCGGGCGTGAGCGAGGCGAACCAGGTGCCCATGATGCCGCCCAGGCTGATGCCGTAGTAGAACATCTCGCGTTCGGGCGGCGGAAAAACCGGCGCACCGCCGGGCGTGCGGAAGACCGCGGTGTCGCGGTTGAACAGGCCGCGCTTCATCATGCGCGCCAGCACCAGCGTGTTGAGCATGCCCTGGCGCAGGCGGTCGGGGAAGGCGGCGAAGTTGTGTAGCTGGCTTTGCCCGGTGCCGATGATGTCTCGGAGGACAAACAGGCCGTCGCTGAACGACAGCCCGCGCCAGTCGGTTGCGCCGGCCAAGTAGGTCCACGGCCTGATCACTTCGCCGCCGAAGCGCGGCACGCCTAACGTCATCGACGACGCGCTGCCGAAGAGGCCGTGACCGAGCACGATCGGGTGCACCATCGAGGTGTCCTCCCCGAGTACGGCGCACGGAATGGAGATGGTGAACACGGCATCCATGAGCCCGTTCTGCACCGGCACGTCGTCGCTATCGACGTTGAGCTGGGGCGCACCGGCCTGATTGGGATTGGCGGTGAGAAAGAGCGGGCTCTTGAAAGTGCCGCTCACGTCGCGCCAGACGATGGCATCGGGTTCGGAACAATCGTACTCCTGCACCTCCGCGACGGTGAAGTTGATCATCTCGGGATCGGCCTCGACCTGTGCGACGTAGGCGTAGCCCTGCTCGCGCATCGCCAACATCTGGCGCGTGAGCTGGCTCTCGCTCTGCACGGTGAAGTCGAAGGCCAGCACGAGGTCCTGGCGTCCGACGCCGTTGGCCGCCAGCACGTCGAAAACCTGCTCGTCCATCGCCTGACGGCGCGACTCGATCGCCTCGATGCTGGTCCCCCGCATGTCGCGCAGCGCGGCGAAGGCGGGTTCGGCGACGACGTCGGCGCCGCCGGAGGCCTTGAGGTCGCGCAGCGCGACGACGTACCGGCGCCCTGGAACGAGGCTCACGGCCGGACGCATGATAAGCGCCTGGCGGGCGGGGTTGCCGGCGGCGCGCGCGTCGGGCTCGAGCCAGTGCAGGACGCGCTCTCCGGTCATGGCATCGAGCAGGACGGTCGGGCTGTCGGCATCGAGCGAACGGCCGCCGTGCGTGCGCGTGTCGATCCAGGGCGGGCCGTCCGGCTGTTCACAACACCCCGGTGGGAGCAAGCGGGAAGCCCCGGAGGCGACGAGGTCGACTCCCTGCGGGAAGTGCATGAGGATCTGCACCGTCGGGCTGAAGCCGTCGAGCTGGTTGAACGGTGCGGCGCTGAGCGGCGTGCCGTTGACGTGTGGGAGCGCGCCGTCGGGAATCTGCACGCGCAGGCCGGTGGCGGTGTTCGGGTCGGGGACCAGGAAGCGCGACGACGGATACGGCAGCAAACACTCGACGTTGTTGAGCACCTCGCAATCGTCGGGGTCGGTTAACGCCACCGCCTCGAAAGCGATCGCCACGGCTTGGGGCGCGCCCGTGATCTCGACCGAGGCGCTGAGATCGTGTTCGCCGGGCCCCACCTCGGGCAGCGTGCCGATGACGTTGCCGCCACCCGCGGTTGCCTCGGGTGTGAACCGGTCGGTGACGTCGACGCCATCGAGCTCGACACGCAGCGTCCCGTCATCCGTCAGTGCCGGCAGGTGGAGGCGCACCACAAGGGCGCCCGCTTGGACTAGCAATCCATCCTGCGGAGAAAGGATGGAGAGGAGGTCCGGACAGCCCTCCAGCGCGCTGCGCACCGCGGCGATGAGCTCGAAGATTTCTACCGCCTCGTCGCCATCGGTATCGAAGGCGGTACAGGGGGCGGAGCCACTGCCCAGTGCCTGATTCACACCGATGACGAGCTCGCTGATGATCACCGCTCCGCTGCGGTCGCAATCGCCCGGGCAGAATTGCGCCCCGGCGGGTGTGCCGCTGGCAAGGAACAAGGCCGCGCCGGCGAACGCGGGAGCAATCCATTTCAGGCCTTGAGCTCTCATCGCGAGGCCTCCTCTTAGGACCCGTCCGGCCTTCCGGGACGGCCGCGGCATC
Organism: uncultured Binatia bacterium (SeqCode); assembly: GCA_964475125.1. GTDB lineage: Bacteria > Desulfobacterota > Binatia > HRBIN30 > CADEER01 > CAYYWP01. The sequence goes on from CAYYWP010000140.1 coordinate 3,757, forward strand.
GGTCCGGAATGATCCACCCTACGCGAGGGCGGTCTATTTGGGAACAGGAAGATCGGGGAGATCAAGAGTAAGGCAAAAAGCAAAAGGCAAAAGGCAAAAGGCAAAGGGGCCCCGCCCCGCTCAACTCTTGCCGCTCAGTTTCCGGGTTGCCTCGGCGCTGTGCGCGTCTCATGCTCTCAGGTATGGTCTGGTCGATTCTGGCTGCTGGCTTCGTGGCATTGGTGGCCGTTTCAGCGGCTGCTGCCCAGGTGTGCCCGGGCGACTGCAACGGCGACGGCCGGGTGGTCGAGGCGGAGGTGGCGCAGGTCATCGCGGAGATCTTCGAGCGCGGCGACTGTCCGCGGGCCGACGCCGACGGCGACGGCATGGTCGGCGCCGCCGACCTGCTGCGCGCCGTGTTGGCGCGCGCCGGCGCCCCGGGCTGCGGTGGCGGCACGCCGACCGAAACGGCGCCGGCTTCACCTTCTCCGACCCCCACGGCCACGGCATCGACTCCCAGCCCCACTGCCTCCCCGCCGAGCACGCCGCGCTCGACCTGGATTCCGCTCACGCCGCTGCCGCAGGGCCCGCGCCAGGAGGTCGGTGTGGCAGAGCTCGACGGGCGGATCTTCGTCATCGGCGGCTTGACGGCGAGCGGACAGGGATCCCCCGAGGTCGAAGTGTACGACGCCGACACCAATACCTGGAGCCGCGCCGCGCCGCTGCCCGACGCCCGCCACCACGTCGGCGCGGCGGCACTGGGTGGGGCGGTCTATTCCGTCGGCGGCTTCTTTCGCAGCTCTTTCTCACCGAGGGCCGAGACCTTCCGCTACGACCCGCAGGGCAACCAGTGGATCGAGGTCGCACCGCTGCCGGCGGCGCGCGGCGCCCTCGCCGTCGCCGCCCTCGGCGGCCGGCTGTACGCCGTCGGCGGCAGCGGCGCGGGGGGATCGGTGACCGACCACGCCGCCTACGATCCGCTCACCAACCAATGGATCCCGCGCGCCGCGCTGCCCGGAGCGCGCAACCATCTGGCGGCGGTGGCGCTGCCGGACGGCGTGTATGTGGTCGGCGGACGCGTCGACGGCGGCGGCAACAACAACCGCGCCTCCCTGCACCGCTACGACCCGGCCTCGAACACCTGGCAGGCGCTCGCCTCCATGCCCACGGCGCGCAGCGGCCACGCCGCGGCGGTGCTCGGCGGCCGCATCGTCGTCATCGGCGGTGAGGTCAACCCCGCCACGCCGAGCGGCGTCTTCGCCGAGGTCGAGATCTACGACCCCGCCACCAACCGCTGGACCTCGATCGACCCCATGGTCCTGCCACGCCACGGCATCGGCGCCGCGACCGTCGGGTCCCTCATCTACGTCCCCGGCGGCGCCTTCGAAGCCGGCTTCGCGGCTTCTGATCACGCCGATGCGCTACTGATCGAGTAGCGCGCGTGGCGCGGATCGCGTATCGCTCATCGCCTATCGCTTATCGTCCCCGCCTCCCCTCCGAACGATAAGCGATACGCGATCGGCGATAGGCGCGCTGCGCGATACGCGCATCGGTGAGGCGCGCCGCGCCTCACGGCCGCCACTTCGGCACCCGCTTCTCGATGAAGGCGCACATGCCCTCCTGCGCGTCGGCGGCCAGGGCGTTCATGCTCATGACCTCCTTGGCGTAGGCGTAGGCCTTCGGCTGGTCGAGGTCGATCTGGGCGTAGAAGGCCTGCTTGCCGATGCCGACGACGACACCGCTGGCGGCGGCGATGCGCTCGGCCAGGGCGCGCGTCTCCTCGGTCAAGCGCGCCGCCGGCACGACGCGATTCACCAGGCCCCATTCGGCCGCCGTCGGCGCGTCGATCGGGGTACCGGTGAGCAGCATCTCCATGGCCCGCTTGCGGCCGATGGCGCGCGTCAACGCCACCATCGGCGTGGTGCAGAAGAGGCCGATGTTCACGCCGGGGGTGGCGAAGTGAGCCGCTTCGCTGGCCACGGCGAGGTCACAGGTGGCGACGAGCTGACAGCCCGCCGCGGTGGCGATGCCGTGCACCTGCGCGATCACCGGCTGCTGGATCGCCTGCACGGCGGTCATGAGCTCGACGCAGCGCTCGAAGACGCGCCGGTAGGCGGTGAGGTCGCGGTCGACCAGCTCGCGCAGGTCGTGCCCGGCGCAGAACGCCGGGCCGTTGCCGGCCAGGATCACCGCCCGTACGCCGGCGTCGTCGCCGAGCCCGCGCAGCGCGCCGATCAGCTCGCCCATGTGCGGCTCGGACAGCGCGTTGCGGCGCTCGGGGCGATTCATCGTGATGGTCGCCACGGCGCCGTCGCGCGCCAGGAGGATGTGCTCGTAGGTCATGGCCGTCTTCTAGCACCAACGGCGCCGGCCGAACATCGATGCCTCACCGACCCCGATCGGAAAAAACCTGTCACCGCGAAGAGCGTGAAAAGCCGCGCTTCCCGGCCTTCGTGGTTGCAAAGCATTTCGCAGCCCTTCGGCCATGGCGCCCGCCCGTGTACGATGCGCCAATGTCCGCCGAGGTGGCGCTCGTGCAGCGCATCGCCGACATCGACCGCGGCGAGTGGGATGCCCTGGTCGGGCCTGATGGCTCGCCGTTTCTGGAGTGGGATTGGCTCGACGCGCTCGAACAATCCGGCTGCGTCTCGGGCAAGACCGGCTGGGCGCCGTATCACCTCACCGTGCGCGACGGCGGCCGCCTGGTGGCGGCGGCGCCGATGTACCTGAAGGGCCACAGTCAGGGCGAGTTCGTCTTCGACCACGGCTGGGCCGAGGCGGCAGAGCGCGCCGGTCTGCGGTATTATCCCAAGCTGCTGGTCGCGGTGCCGCTGACGCCGGCCACCGGCCGCCGCATTCTCACCCATCCAGATTTCCCGCGCCCGCCGCTGCTCGCCGCCGTGGCAGAGGCCCTGCGCGACCTCTGCCAGTCGAACAGTCTTTCCTCCGTGCACGTGAACTTCTGCGCCGACGACGAGATCGCGCCGCTGCGCGCCGCCGGATTCCTGCACCGCCAGGGCGTGCAGTACCACTGGCGCAACCCGGGTTACGAGACGTTCGATGATTACCTCGGCCACCTGCGCAGCAAGCGCCGCGCCCAGGCGCGGCACGAGCTGCGCGCGGTGGCGGCGCAGGGTATCACGGTCAGCGTGTGCGCTGGCGAGGGGCTCGACGACGCGTTGTTCGAGCCCATGTTCCGGCTCTATCGCTCGACGATCGACAAGCTCGATGACGGGCGCCAGTACCTGAACGACGCCTTCTTCGATGAGCTGCGCCGGCGCTGGAAGCGCCATCTCTGCTTCGTCGCCGCCCGGCGCGGCGACGAGCTCGTCGCCGGTGCGATCAACGTGCAGAAGGCCGGCGTGCTGTACGGCCGCTACTGGGGCTGCTTCGAAGAAGTGCGCTACCTGCACTTCGTCGTCTGCTACTACGCCGGCATCGAGCACTGCATCGCGCGCGGTCTGCAGCGTTTCGAGCCCGGCGCCGGCGGCGAGTACAAGCACTGGCGCGGCTTCGATGCCGCGGTCACGCACAGCCTGCACTACGTCGCCCACGAAGGCTTTGCCCGCGCCGTCGCCGATTTCCTCCGCCGCGAGCGCGCCGCCGTCGGCGAGGTGGTGGACGCGCTGCAGGCCCGCACGGCGATGAAGACAAGGCGTTAGAGGGCTAGGCTGTTAGGGGGTTAAGGCGTTAGGCTGTTACGGGATCAGAGCCTCAGAATCCCCTAACCGCTAACCGCCTAACCCCTAACAGCCTGCTGCGCGCTATTTTTCCAGTTCTTCGCGGATCGTGTACATCTTCTGCCGCGCATCGACGATGTACCCATCGAGATTGCGGCGGTGGTTGGCGAACAGGCCGGCGGAGCTGCCATCGAGCACGATCAGCGGTTTGAGCTCGGCGGCGCGGCCGAGGGCGACGATGACCTCCTCGAGCGTGTGCTGCAGGCTCGGGCGGTCGGCGAGCTCGGCGGCGTATTCACGCTGCAGCGCTCGCGCCAGATGGTGCATGACATGAGCCATGCCCTGCGCCTGGTAGAAGTAGTCGTCGGTGTGCCAAGGCCTGACGCTGCTGCCGTCGGGCTCCTGGTCCTTGAACAGGTTGGCGTGGGCGTCGCCGAGCAGGTCGGACCAGGCCTGGAAGAGGCGGATGAGCTCGACGTTGCGCTCGTTCAGCGGCTTCGAGGTCGGCGGCGTCGCCTGCAAGCCTGCGACGTAGGCGTGCAGCGCGGCTTCCGCCTCCCGGTACCGCCCTTCGGCCGAGGGAAACCAGAACTTGGTCTCGTCGTTGCGCAGCAGCGTATCGGCGGCCATCAGGTTGTGGTCGTACTCGGTCGACGAGATCTTGGTCAGATGGTCCTTGAACACGCGCACGCTCTCGCGCAGCGCGCGGATGATGCCGAGCTGGCGGTTGGCGTTGTTGTCGGCGGCGACGCTCGGCCCCCACAGGATGAAGTCGTTCGGCCGCCAGCCGGTCGGTGCATCGAGCTCGTGCGCCATCAGCGCCGCGGCGGTCGAACCGAAGGCCTCACCGCCGACCAGCGGGGACCCGGGCGGATACGCCGCCGCGACGTCGAACGGCAGCCGGTCGTGGCGCTTCTGGCCGAAGTGCAGCACCAGACCGCCGATGACGAACAGCAGCACCAGGCCGAGGACGACGTAGAGCGCGGCGGCGCCGCGCGCGTTGCGAAGAGCGACGGACATGTCTGTTGCCTAGCACACGCGCTGGAGCCGGCAACGTCGCGCCGAGGCGTTGCGTCGCGCCGATCGGCGCTGTACATCGGAGCGAACATCGGCACTGGTCACTAGAGCTCGAAAGGAGTGCATCATGCGTACCCGCGCGATCGCCGCCGCCGTTTTCGCTCTGCTGCTGCTTCCCCTTGTTGCCCCGGCTGAGCTGCCGAAAGCGCTCCAGCAGGAGCTCGAGTCGGCGAAGTACGTCTACATCTCGTCCACCCGCAAGGACGGCTCGCTCAGCGCCCCGGCCGAGATCTGGTTCCTCTGGCACGACGGCGCGGTCTACGTCGGCACGCCCAAAGACGCCTGGCGCGTCAAGCGCATCAACGCCGGGCGCCCCGCCGCCACGATCGCCGTCGGCACCGCCAAGGGGCCGTCGTTCTCCGCCACGGGCTCGGTGGTGAAAGATCCGAAGGTGGAAGCGCTGTTGATGGAGACCTTCGCCAAGAAGTACCCGGACGGGTGGGTGAAGTACGCCGACGAATTCCGCGCCGGCTTCAAGGACGGCAGCCGCGTGCTGGTGAAGTACGTCCCCAAGGGCTGATCGATCGCCAGTGGTTGACGAGCTGGTACCCTGAGCATCGTGGCACCCGGGGCGCTGCCCCGGCAATCCAGCACCGCCGAGAGCTCGCATCCGGTGCGCCCCGCTGGCCGGTGAAGGAGTGAGCGCGACGCGTCGTCGAGAACCGATGCGGATCACCGAGACGTACGAGAACTGGATTCACACCCACTTCGTCACCGACGGCCAGCAGCTGCCGTCGGAGCGCGTGCGCGAAATCGAGCGCGGCATCACGCCGCTGCTGCGTCAGCTCGGCATCGTCTTCGGCATCCACCTGGAGCGCGAGAAATCCGACCCGGGCATCCGCATCGTGCTCGAGTGCCGGCCGAGCCCGCCCGAGCTGCAGCGCATTCGCACCCGCCTGGAGGAGGTGGTGAAGCCAATTCCGCGTCGGCCCCCGGTCACCGTGGCACGGCCGGCATCCTGAGCTAGCCCGTCGAAGGATGAGCGCGGCCTTTTTCAACGGACTAGGCGGTACCGGTTTCTCGGTTGACACCCAGACCCTCGGGCGCTATCGGGCCGTAGCAAGCATTGCAGCCTGCCCGAACTGGAGCGCCGATGTCTGCTAGACGGAGTGGGTGGGAGCGACGGCGGCGGCCGCTGGCGGCCGGGATGCTCGTAGTCCTTGCCCTGCCGCGCTTGTTACTCGCCGAGGCGGTGCCGGTGGGCGGCGAGTTCCAGGTCAATACGTACACGACCGGCCAGCAAACTGCCCCCGCGGCGGCGGCCGGCGCGGCGGGCGACTTCGTCGTCGTCTGGCAGAGCCAGCGGGATGGCTCCGACTACGGCGTGTTCGGGCAGCGTTATGACAGCGCCGGGGCGGCGCAAGGCGGCGAGTTCCAGGTCAATACGTACACAGTCGGCGCGCAGAGATATGCGGCGGTGGCGGCCGACGCCGACCGCGATTTCATCGTGGTCTGGTCGGGGTTCGCCCAGGATGGTGCCGCCTTCGGCATCTTCGGGCAGCGTTATAACAGCGCCGGCGCGGCGCAAGGTGCCGAGTTCCAGGTCAACACGTACACCACCGACGAGCAACGATTCCCGTCGGTGGCGGCCGACATGGATGGCGATTTTGTCATCGTCTGGCAGAGCCAGCGGGATGGCGCCGACTACGGCGTGTTCGGCCAGCGCTACAACAGCGCCGGGATGGCGCAGGGCGGCGAGTTCCAGGTCAATACCTATACGACGTACGGCCAGAGGGCTCCGGCAGTGACGACGAACGCGGCCGGCGACTTCGTCGTGGTTTGGCACAGCCGACAGGACGGCGGGCTCAGCTACGGGATCTTCGGCCAGCGTTACGACAGCGCCGGGACGGCGCAGGGCGGCGAGTTCCAGGTCAACACGTACACGAGCGGCTACCAAACGGCTCCGGCGGTGGCGGCCAACGCAGCCGGTGACTTCGTCGTGGTCTGGCAGAGCCAGCAGGACGGCTTCAACTTCGGCGTGTTCGGGCAGCGCTACGACAGCGCCGGGGCGGCGCAAGGCGGCGAGTTCCAGGTCAACACGTATACGACCGGGACCCAGTCGAGTGCGGCGGTCGCAGCCGACGCGGCTGGCGACTTCGTCGTCACCTGGACGAGTTCGCACGATGGCTCGATCTCCGGTGTGTTCGGGCAATGCTACGACAGCGCCGGCGCGCCGCAGGGCGGCGAGTTCCAGGTCAATACGTACACGAGCGGCTACCAGTTCGGACCAGCGGTGGCGGCCGGTGCCTCCGGTGACTTCGTCGTCGCCTGGACGAGCCAGCAGGACGGCTCCAACTTGGGCGTCTTCGGCCAGCGCTACGTCAAGGCAACCGAGACGCCGACGAGCACACCCACCGACACGCCGACGGAAACACCGACGAGCACGCCCACCAGCACACCGACTCACACGCCGACGGCGACGCCCACGGCCACCGGCACCGCGCCGGCTATCACCGGCAGCGTCGAGCCCGGCACCACCAGCGTGAGCGGAACGGGCTCATCCAACTGTGCAAAGGTACAGGTCTGCGCCGTCGGCGGTGGCGGAACGACCCCGAGCACGCCGCCCTGCACGGCGCCGGACAGCATGCTCGGCATGGGACCGACGGGCCCGACCGGTCAGTTCACCGTCGCGGTGCCGCCGCTGCAGGCCGGCCAGTGCGTGTACGTCTTCGATACGTGCACGATGCTGGTCAGCGCCGTGCGCTGCGCCATCGCGCCGGCGCCGGCGCCGGCACTCTCGGCGCGGGCGCTCGCACTAGCCGTCGCCGTCGTCACCCTGATCGCCCTGCTCGGCTTGCTGCGCGTGCGCCGCGGCGGGGTGTAGCGAATGCCTGCCGTAGGGGGCCCCTGCCCCTACCGGCTTCTCCCGGTGTAGCGCTCTTGTGAACCGGTCGAAGAGCGGGCCGAAGGCGTGTGCCAACGGGCGGAGATCAGTCGTCGGGGCGCACGGCGTGCGCCCCGGACGACTGGCGTCTTGCCGAACCGCTCACGGGATTTCGAAGGTGCCCTCGGTCAGCGTCTGGTTGGCGCTGGCCTCGATGGCCAGCACTTCGTACGGCTGCTCTCCGGAGGCCAGCGAGGCGACGAACTCCGGCGGAACCGTGACGCTCGTGGTGGTTGCTGGCACCGTCACCAGAAACAAGCCGACGATCACCTGGTAGCCGACGATGTTGATCGGCCGGTTGGGGAATCCCGGCGGCGGACTGGTCACCGGGGTCCAACTGATGACGAGCGAATCGCCGGGGCCGACCTCGGCCGAGACCTCCGGGCCGGCGGGAATGGCGTGCGAGAACATCACTTCGCTTTCCAGGACCTGGCCATCGACCGTCCGGCCCTTGATTTCGTACTCGCCTTCCGGGAAACGCGCCAGCAACCCGGCGAGCGGAAACTCGTCGAGCGACGGCTCGGCCCCTTCGAAAAACAGCTCGGTCATTCCCAGCTCGCGGTAGGGTCCGCGCCCCTCGACCTCGAAGAGCGAGCGCCCCCTCGGGTTGAGGATCCTCAGCCGCTTCCAGTCTTCGGCATCGAGCGAGACGTGCACACCGAGATCGTTCGCCGAGGCGTTGTACTCCCAGTAGATCTTCGCGATCTTGAACGGGATCGTCTCGGCGTAACACTCGCGGGTCGCAGGTCCCATTCCCAGTGCCGCGGTGGCAGCGAGAACCACGAACAAGGTGCGTTTGCGACTGGTCATCATCATCGTCTCCTCCCTGCTTCGGTCATGGGGTCGAACACCCCAGCTCAGGGAGCAACGCCGGTGCCAGCCGAGGAACTACAGAACGGGTGCTTCCCGGCGGCGGACCACGCCATGCGGCCTGCGCGCCCTCTGCAAGGACCTGCGCGGTTTCCAACCGCCCCGGCCCGCAGAACTCTTCAGCGCGTCAACTAGTCCCAAAACAAGCGCTTGGGGGGAAAGAGATCCGCGC
>CAYYWP010000141.1:0-12406 GCA_964475125.1 uncultured Binatia bacterium (SeqCode)
CTTGTTGACGACATCGTGACTGGTCCAATCGCTGGGCTTGTCGACGACGATGATGAACGCCAGTTATCCGCGCTATTCCACCTCAGATGCCTTGCTGGAGGTGGCCCTCGCGCACGCCGAGGCGCGCGGCCACCAGACCCGTCTCCTGCGCCTGCGCGACCTGCGCTTCCGCGCCTGCGAGGGGTACTACTCGAAAGGCGCGCGCGCCTGTACGTGGCCGTGCTCCATCACCCAGATGGACCCCGACGATCAGCTCGACCAGGTTTACGAGGCGTTGGTGCATTGGGGCGACGTGTTCGTCATCGCCACGCCGATCCGCTGGGGATCGGCGAGCAGCCTCTACTACAAGATGGTCGAGCGCATGAACTGCATTCAGAACCAGCTCACCATCGCCAACCGCGTCCTGCTCAGGAACAAGGTCGTGTGCGCCATCATCACCGGCGGTCAGGACAACGTCCAAGCCGTCGCCGGCTCACTGCTCGGCTTTTTTGCCGAGCTCGGGTGCCACTTTCCGCAGTATCCGTACATCGCGCACTCGCGTGGATGGTCGGCAGAAGACATGGAACGCAACGTTGCCGTGGTGCAGCGCAGCACCGAGCTTGCGGACGCGGCGCGCGAGCTCGTCGAGCGGGCGGCCGAGCTGGCCACCCGGCTGCTGGCAACGGCGCCCGCCGAGCCAGCGGGCGCGGGCCGCAAGGGGAGGGGGTTGCCGAGCCCGATGAGCTGAGCCGGTGGGAGGCAGACGCTTCGTGCGGACGCTGTGTCTACGGATCAATACGCTGTTTCCGAATGCTGCAAACAGTCGGGGGGGAAGCAGGCGTCACCGGACCGTGCGCGGTTCTCTAGACGGGGCGCGTTCTCATGCTATACGGGCTCGGCACGAAGATACCTAGGTGCTAATTTTTTGCCTCGGCCCTGAGGGCTCGGCGGGCGATCTCGCCGACGCCAGGTGATGCGCACTTGATGGCACGTCGGTTGCGAGTTCGCATGGCCAAGATGGCTGGACGAGCCCCTGCCCAACCGGTGGAACATGGCGTGGAAGACGGCGATGATTCGCAGCTCTTCTCGCAACTGGTCCATGATCTGCGCAATCCGCTCGGTGTCATCGCCTACTTTGCTGAGACGTTGCCGGCCGCTGCGGAGCGCGAGCGGCCGGATCTGTGTGAACGCTTACAGGTCAATGCCCGTCGGGCCCTGCAGGTGGTCGAGGAGTTCGCACTCTTGGCTGACCTGCGCCACGGCCGCGCGGCTCTGGACGACACCGAGTTGGACGGGGCGGCCCTCCTGGCGGACCTGGTGGCGGAGATCGAGGCGGTGGAAAGGCGCGCCGGTTGTATCCGCACGGTGGCGGTCGAGCGGGCTTGCGTCCGTGGCGACCGCGCCCAGCTCGCCTGCGCGGTGCGTGGCATCTTGCGCCAAGCGGTGCACAGCAGCGCCTCGGGCTCTGTCGAGGCGCGCCTCACGGACGAGGACGCCTGCGCGGTGCTGACGCTGACGATTCCGTTGCGCATCGAGCCCGAGCTGGAGTTCATCGCGCGTTTTGACGACCGTGCGCTGCCCGTCGAGCTGGCGCGCGGTGTGGCGGACCTGCACGGCGGGACGCTGTCGATCGAGCAGCGGCCCGGTCGCGCGACGGTTGCCTTGGCCCTGCCGCGCTGATCCGACTTGGCGCGGCCCCGAGCCGGGTCCGCCCGACGCGGTTGACTCCAGGACACCGCGGCGGTTGTGTAGCGTCGTGCGTCCGGAGGCCACGCTGGCGGGAGTGCGGATCGGCGGTGGTGCACCGGTTCGCCTGATGGCCGTGATCAACGTCAGCGGCGAGTCCTTCTACGCCGGATCGATCCGTGCAGACGCGCCGGCGCTGCGCGCTGCCGCCCAGCGCGCCGCCGCGGAGGGGGCGGATTTGATCGATCTCGGCGCGCGCTCCACGGCGCCGTATCGGCGCGTCGAGGTGACGCCGGATGAAGAGCGCGAACGCCTGGTTTGGGCGATCGAAATCGTCAAGAGCACCGTGACCCTTCCCATCTCGGCCGACACTGCGCGGGCCGGGGTCGCGGCCGCTGCCCTGCGGGCGGGGGCGCGCGTCATCAACGCCGTGGGCGGGCTGCGCGACGATCCCCCGATGGCCGGCGTGGCCGCCAGAGGGGAGGGGGTAGTGTTGGTCGCCGGACCGAGGCCGGGTGTGAGCGCAACGCCCCTCGACGACGTGCAGGGCGCGCTGCGCGAAAGCATCGGGCAGGCCTGTGCAGCGGGCATCGAGCCGGGGGCCATTGTCCTCGACCCTGGCATCGGGTTTTTCGCCGGGCCGACCGTGTCGGCGACGGCTTTCAACTGTGCGGTGCTGCGCGACCTGGCGCAGCTCGATACGCTCGGCTACCCCCTGCTGGTCGGAGTGTCACGCAAGCGGTTCATCGGCGAGCTGACGGGCCGCTCGGACCCCGCCGATCGCCTGGCCGGATCGCTGGCCGCGACGGCCATCGCGGTGTGGCACGGTACGGCAGTGATCCGCACCCACGACGTGGCCGCGACGCGCGATGCCATTCGCGTCGCCGAAGCACTTCGCCCAGCTGCGAGACCACCGGCGACTTGAGCCACCGGGTGGGTGGCCGTTAGGGTGCCGGAGAATGACGCGGCTCGTTCTTGCGGCGGCGCTCGTCGTCAGTGGGTTCACGGTGCTCGCTTCGGCGGCGGCGGTGTTGGGTTGGCGGCGCTGGCTTGGTGTCGACTCCTCGCCACCTCTCGCCGAGCACCCGCAGTTGGTCGTGCGCGGGCCGTTCGGCTTGGTGCGCCACCCGCAAACCCTGGGATGGCTGTGTGTGTTGCTCGGCGGCGCGCTCTGGTGGCCCACCCCGTGGATATGGTTCGCGGCCGTGGTAGCGGCACTGCTCCTGGTGCTTCGGGCCAGGGTTCAGGAGGCCGGGATGGCGCGGCGCTGGGGCGAGGCCTACGCTCGCTACCGGCGCGCCGTGCCCTTTCTGCTGCCGTGCCGGTGGTGAGCCCTGTGTCATGCGATGGAGGTAGGATGGATCGCCGACTCGAGGTTGCGATCGCGGCGGCCCAGGCTGCCGGTCAGGTGGCGATGCGCTATTTTCGCACCGCGTTGAAGGTCGAACGCAAGGACGATCAGTCGCCGGTGACGATCGCCGACCGCGAAGCGGAGCGCTGTGCGGTCGAGATGCTGCGCTCCGCCTTTCCCGACTACGGCGTGTTGGGAGAAGAGTTCGGCGAACGCGGTGGACAGGGGCCGAAGTGGATCATCGATCCGATCGATGGCACCAAGAGCTTCATCCGCGGCATTCCCTTCTTCGCCACGCTGATTGCGCTTGAAGAGGAGGGGGAAATCACGACGGGAGCCGTGTGTGCCCCGGCGCTTGGCGATCTCTTGTACGCCCAGAAGGGGTACGGCGCATTCGACCAACATGGCAAGCTCTCGGTCTCCTCGATCGACAGTCTGCGGCGTTCGATGCTGGTCTTTGGCGGCGCCGGCGTGCTGCGCAGCGGCGGCTACTGGCGCGCCTACGAGCGCTTGGTCGACGCCTCGGGCCGCCAGCGCGGCTACGGCGACTATTTCGGCTACACCTTCGTCGCCCGCGGTCAGGCCGAGGCCATGATCGATGTCGACCTCCACGTCTGGGATCTCGCCGCGCTCAAGATCATCATCGAGGAGGCGGGCGGCCGCTTCACCGACCTCTCCGGCCGCGCCACGGCGTACGGCGGTAGCGCCATTGCCTCGAACGGCCTGGTGCACGAAGCCATCCGGTCACTGGTGCACGACTGCTGATCAGCCGTTGCGGGTTGCTGAGAACACGCTGCCGCGGACTCGCGAGGAGCGGGAGTACGCCCGCGCAAGTCGTCGCAGGTGCCGCCGCCGCCCTCTTGGAGCAGCGAAATCGCTATGCTTGAATGGTCGACGCGGGTGATGAGCCCCGCCATGAGGGCGATACAGATGCGACGCATGGGTTGGGTGGTGGGGGTAGTGTGGCTGCTGTCAGTCTCGCCGGTTTCGGCCGGGCGCTGGACGGAGGAGGATTTCTCCAACAAGGCCCAGCGCGTCGAGCCCTATGCGATGCAAGCCAGTAGCGATCCGGCGCGCGCCAACACGATCATCGGCAGCGTGCGTCAGTACACGCCGGCGAAGGGCGACACGTTTCTCGACCTGGCGCGGTTTTACGGCCTCGGTTTCAACGAAATCGAGCAGGCCAATCCGGGCATCGATCAATGGATCCCCGCGCTCAAGACCTCGTCGCTGACCCTGCCGACGGCCTGGATCATTCCGCAAGGCCCGCACCGGGGGATCGTGGTGAACATTCCCGAGATGCGCCTCTATTACTTCCACCCCCGCCGCAACGGGGCGCCGCAGTTGGTCACCACCTATCCGGTGGGCTTAGGGCGAGACGAATGGCGTACGCCGAAAGGCAAGTTCAAAGTACTCGGCAAGACCAAGAACCCCACTTGGGTGATTCCGGAGTCGATTCGCCAGGAGCACATCAGGGAGCGCGGCGACCATCGCCGCATGATCGTGGGTGGCGCGCCCGACAATCCGCTCGGCAAGTATCGCCTCGAGCTGACCATGCCGGGGTATCGCATTCACGGCACCGACATTCCGTGGGGTGTCGGCATGCAAGTCTCGCACGGCTGCGTGCGGCTGTATCCCGAGGATATCGAGGCGCTCTTTCCGATCATTCCCGTCGGCGCCCCGGGCGAGTTTCTCTACCAGCCGGTCAAGATCGGCGCGCGCGACGGCCGCATCTATGCCGAAGTCACCCCCGACATCTACAAGTTGGTTCCCGATCTGCAGGGCGAAGCCGAACGGCTGGTTGCCGAGCAGGGCTGGGAGCGCTGGGTGGACGCGGAGAAGTTGCGCACCGCAGTCGAACGGCGGGACGGCATTCCGGCCGACGTTACCGTCGGCAGCGCGCCACTCCTACCGGCAGACGGCGCGCCACCGTCTGGGCGCCGCGAGCTGCTCTAGTCTGCTCAACCGTCCGGTACGGCGCCGACACAGGCGCAGGCCGACACGCCGTGCGGGTCACCTCGCCGCGCTGCAGCGCACTGCTGCTCGGAGCGGAACACCTCGCCGCGGAAGTTACTGGCCACGACCAAGCGGCTCGGCGGCATGTTCTGCGGGCGCACGACGGCGACGTATCCCCAGGCCGTGCACGACGGGATGCTGGACAGGCGCCAGCGCAGCGCTTGGTTCTCCTGCAACGCTTGCGCGTGCTCACGGATGAGCGTGTCGCGCTGTTGTGCCACGGCCGCCAGGCGCGCCTCGAGTTCGTTCTGTTCCGCTTCCAAGGCCTCCGCGACGACGGCCTGGTCGGCGCGCAGCGTCGTCAGCTCGCCCTGCACGGCGGCCAGTTCGACGCGCAACTGCTCGCGTTCGCGCACCAGGGCCGCAATCTCGGCTGACAGGGTCGACGACTGCGCTTCCGGTGCGGGGGCGGCGGGGGCGAGGGCTTCTGGCGCCGCCGCAGCTCCCGCCAGGGTGCGACCGGCCGGGCGCCGCACCAGGAAGCGTCGATCGACGCGTACCATGCCGCCCAGGCGCGTTGCGGAAAGCTCGATGCCGTATTGCCCGGGCCGTGGAAAACGACTCGCATCGATCTCGAACGGGCTGTGCCGCAAGCCGAGGTCGAAGCGCTGTCCACTGCCGGTGAGGGTGGCGCGCATGGGCTCAGGGCCCTCCCAACTCACGGTGACGCTCCCGGTGACGATCGCGCCATCGGCAGGTGAGAGAATGCGCGGGCGCAGGAGGTGCAACAGCGAGCTGTTGACGAGGAGATCAACTCCCACCACCGTCGCGGCGCTCACCAGCGCCACGCCAACCACCTGTCGTAGGCGCATGCGTCTTGACCTGCGGCGCGTATATGTCGGCCGCCCAGCAGTGACAAGCCGTGACGGCAAACGACCAGCGCGTCCGCGCCAGTCGGGTCGGGTTCGGGATGCACGACGCTGTGCCGGCTCGCTGGTCAGTGCCTCACAGCGCCGACGTCGAAGTACAGCAGCGCTTCGCGCTCACAGCGGCGACACTGCAGACGCGCCACGCGCTGGTGCTGGGCCGGGCCGGGTCCCTCCCCCCGCACGTCGTAGCGGCCGCCGCAGCGGCAGACTTGGGTGGCAATGGCGGCATCCATTTCGCCGTAATCGGTGATGCAGATCGGCGCCGCGGCGCCTCGGCCCGGCTGGTGGCGCTCGGCGAGTCGACGGCGCCAGGCGCGAGCGAACAAGGCGATCGCCACCAGCAGGGCCACGGCGCCGAGCAGGCTCCCCATCGGGCGATCCTGCGCGGTCGCGCCACCGACGGCAAGCAGCCGCGCAGACGTTTGAAGCGGCGCCAGGGCTCCGATAGGGTGCCATTCTTCGGGGGAGACCGGACGTGCCGAGAGCATACGCGATCACGGCGCAGGCCATTGCCGCCGAGCGTCAGCGGGTGAAGGACGACCTCGAGCAGTTCGACGCCTCGCGCGTCATCGAGCTCGAGGCTGTCGAGCCACGCCCACTCGGCGTGGGCGACGTGCGGCTGCGGATTCTGGCGGTCTCACTGGAACACAACATCGACCATGCCGTACTGGCCGACACGGTGAACATCGCCGAGCTGCGCGGCGGCAAGATCTACCCCGGCAACAGCGCCGTCGGCGAGGTCACGGCGGTCGGTGAGCGGGTGACGCGATTCCGACCCGGCGACATCGTCATCACGCACTGCAACGGCGAGCCCGATGCCTACGGCTACCCGCTGCGCATTTGGGCCTACGACAAACCCGACTCGATCGGCTGGTACTGCGAAGAAGCCGTCGTGGCGGACTGGCAGATCATCCGCGCACCGCTGACCTGCGGATTGAACCTGTGGGAGATCGCGGCGCTGCCGTTGCGCGCTCCGACGGCCTATCACTTGTGGCGCCGCGGCGAAGCGATCTTCCGCCTCAAGGTCTCGCGCGAGTGCCTGGCGCGCCTCAACGTCCTGGGATTCGGCGGCGGGGTCTCGGAGCTGTTTCTCATGCAGGCGCTACACGAGGGGCATCGGGCGTTCTTCTGTTCCGGCAGCCCGGAGCGCCGTCACCACCTGGCCGAGCTCGGTGCGCTGCCGATCGACCAGAAGGCGTTCAATCGCTTCGCTTCGGCGGACGATGTGAAGGCGTTCAGCAAGCAGGTCAAAGACCTCACCGACGGGGTCGGGATGCACATCGTCTGTGACCTGCTGCGCGGCCCGGTCTTCGCGGCCGGGATCGGCGCGGCGGCGCGCGCGGGCGTCAACGTCAGTGCGGGCTGGCAGCTGGAGAAGCGCGTCGTCTACGATTCGGCGGCGCTCTCGGTGAAGCAGATCACGCTGGACCATACGCATTACGAAACGATCGACGGCGCCAACGCCTGCACCGAACTCTACGGACGGGTGTACAGACCGACCGTACATCGCGAAATCTACCGCTTCGAGGACCTTCCCCGCGCCGTGCGTGAGATGCATCACAACGTCCAGACGGGCATCCCGATCGTGCGCGTGGCGACGGCGATGCCGGCGGTAGTGGCCAAGCTGATTCCCTAGGTCGCCCGAGCCTCCGCCCGTCAGCCGTGCGGCCACGCGACGGCGTGTGCGGAGCGGGCGTCGACTGAGCCGGGCGGACTGAGGTGAGGAGTCGTTTGGTCTATCGCGGACTTCTTCGGTAAAGCCGAACCGCCCCTATAGTCGAAAGGGTCGCGTCAGGACGATGCGCCCGCTCGGGTCGACGACGTAGAGGACGATGTGATCGAACTCGGCGCTGGTGGCGAGGTTGGGAATCGTGGCGCGCAGCCGGGTCCAGGTGCCGCTGAGCGTCATCGCCGTGCCCGCTGCCGGCGTCGCAGCATGGAAATGCCCCCGGGCAGTGATCGCTGGTCCGGGGGGCTGCTGCGGCCAGATCACCCACTGCCGCGGCGAGGCGCGATCGTTGCGTGCGACGAGGAAGACGAAACAGGGGAGGCTGACTTCAGCCGCGGTGCGCAGGCGGAGCGAGATCGCCAGATCATCACCGCCCTCGCCGGGCTGCCGTCGGGCCGCAAAGCGATCGAGCAAGACGACCTGCCGGGCGTCGCGCGTGTCGGCCGCGGGCTCGCCGCCGTCTTGCCGCCGCGCGCTGAGAGCCATCAACCCGCCGGCACTGCCGAACAGCAGGACCACCAGGGTCAGTGCGGCCAAGCGGTCAAGCCGCGTCGGCTCGGCGGAGGTCGCCATCGCCCCCGGAGCGTAGCGCGGCGACATCGTCGGTGCCATGCCGCGACCGGGGTGTTCCGCGGCAGCCGTCGGCTGGATGGGCAGCCGCTCGGGCGATCGTCGCGTTCCCCGCCTGGCCCGGCTGTGGTAGGTTTCCTCCCATGTTTGGACTGGGCGTTGCGGGTACCGTGCTCGTGCTGGGCGTGCTGGTGGTCGCTGGCGGCGTCAAAGTGGTGCGAGAGTATGAGCGCGGCGTCATCCTGCGCCTCGGCCGACTGGTCGGGACGCGCGGCCCGGGGATCATCTACGTGATCCCCTTCATCGAACAAATGTACAAGCTCGACCTGCGTACCATCACGCTGGACGTTCCATCCCAGGACGTCATCACGCGAGACAACGTCTCGGTGAAGGTCAGCGCGGTCCTCTATTTCCGCGTCATCGATCCCGCCCGCGCCGTCGTCGAGGTGCAGAACTTCCTCTACGCCACCTCGCAACTGGCGCAGACGACGCTGCGCAGCGTGTGCGGGCAGGCGCAGCTCGATGAGCTGCTGGCCGAACGCGAGCGCCTGAACGAGAACCTGCAGGAGATTATCGATACGAGTACCGAGCCCTGGGGCATCAAGGTGATGATGGTCGAGATCAAGCACATCGATCTGCCGACCGAGCTGCAACGCGCCATGGCCCGCCAGGCCGAAGCCGAGCGCTTGCGCCGCGCCAAGGTGATCAGCGCGGAGGGCGAATTCCAGGCGGCGACGCGACTCGGCGAGGCGGCGGCGCTGATGGAGACCGAGCCGGTGGCGATGACCTTGCGCATGCTGCAAACCCTGGCGCAGGTGGGCACGGAGAAGAACCACACTCTCATCGTGCCGATACCACTCGATCTGTTGCTGCGCGGGTTGGCGCCGGCCGCGGCGCCACGGAGCTGAGCGCCGGCGTGGACCAGGCCGTCTTTGCCGAGCGCCGGCGCCAGCTGATGGCGGCGCTCGGCCCCGATGCGATCGCGCTCTTTCCGGCGGCTACCGAGCGCCTGCGCTCAAACGACGTCGAGTACCGCTATCGCCAGGACAGTGACTTCTATTACCTCACCGGCTTCCCCGAGCCGGGTGCGCTCTGCGTGTTGCAACCCGGTCACCCCGAGCACGAGTACGTGCTCTTCGTTCGCCCGCGCGACCGCGAACGCGAGACCTGGACGGGTCGTCGCGCCGGGCTCGAAGGCGCGGTGGCCGACTACGGTGCCGCCACGGCGTACCCGATCGACGAGGCCGATCGCTACCTGCCCAAGTGGATCGCGGAGCGCGCGCGCTTGTTCGCTCCCCTCGGCGTCGACGAGGGGGCGACGCGTCGTGCCATGGGATGGCTCGAACAGACGCGGTCGGGGCGTCAACGCTCGGGGTGCGGCCCGACGGGGGTGCTCGACGCGCGCGAGGCCGTCCACGAGATGCGTTTGCGCAAGACGCCGGTCGAGATCGAGCTCCTCCGACGAGCGATTGCCATCTCGGCGATTGGCCATCGCGCCGCGATGCTGGCGGCCCGGCCCGGCCGGTGGGAGTACGAGGTCGAGGCCTTGATTGAGTACGCGTTTCGACGCCACGGCGCGGCTGGGCCTGCCTATCCCTCGATCGTGGCCGCCGGCGCCAATGCCACCATCCTGCACTACACCGCCAATGACCGGCAGCTGACGGACGACCAGCTGCTGCTGATCGATGCCGGGGCGGAATACGACTCGTACTGCGCCGATGTGACGCGAACCTTCCCGACCGGAAAGTGCTTCGCCGGCCGGCACCGCGACATCTACTCGTTGGTGCTCGCGGCGCAGCAGGCGGCCATCGAAGAGGTGCGGCCTGGCGTGCCCTTCGACGCCCCCCATCGCCGCGCGGTGCGGGTGTTGATCGAAGGGTTGCTCGCTCTCGGCGTCCTCACCGGATCGGCCGACGAGGTCGAGCAACAGGAGCTGTACAAGCCCGTGTACATGCACCGCACCAGTCATTGGCTGGGCATGGATGTGCACGACGTTGGCCTCTACAAGGTCGGAAACACCGCCCGGGTACTCGAGCCCGGTATGGTCCTGACCGTCGAGCCCGGCCTCTATATCGCCGACTTTCTCGATCACATCGAGCCCGAATGGCACGGCATCGGGGTGCGCATCGAAGACGATGTGCTGGTGACCACCAGCGGTCACGAGGTCCTCAGCGCCGCCGTGCCGAAAGCGGTCGACGAAATCGAGGCGCTTCGGCGCGACGCCTCGGGGGCGGCCTGAACGCGCTGCGAGCGCCTCCCCTCGCCGATCCACACGGCGGGGGGAGGCGCCTGCTGATCAGCGCGGCTGCGGGACGATTCGCAGGTAGGGCTTCAGCGTCTTCCAGCCAGCCGGGAAACGCTTCTTGGCGTCCTCATCGGAGAGCGAGGGGACGATGATCACGTCCTGGCCGTGCTTCCAGTTCACCGGCGTGGCGACGCTGTGCCGATCGGTGAGCTGCAGGGAGTCGATGACGCGCAGAATCTCATCGAAGTTGCGGCCGGTGCTGGCCGGATAGGTAAGCACCAAGCGCACCTTCTTGTTGGCGTCGATGATGAACACCGAACGTACGGTCAGGGTGTCATTGGCGTTGGGGTGAATCATGTCGTAGAGGCCCGAGACCTTGCGGTCGGCGTCCGCGATGACCGGGAAGTTGAGCGCGTGCCCCTGTGTTTCCTTGATGTCGTCGGCCCACTTGGCGTGTGAATCGGCAGGATCGACGCTGAGCCCGATCATCTTGACGTTGCGCTTGTCGAACTCAGGTTTCAGGCGGGAGGCCTCGCCCAGCTCGGTCGTACAGACCGGCGTGAAGTCCTTCGGGTGCGAAAACAGCACCGCCCAACTGTTGCCGATCCACTCGTGGAACTTGACGGTTCCCTGCGTGGTCTGGGCGGTGAAATCCGGTGCGACGTCCCCAAGACGAATAGCCATTGGCGGACCCTCCTCTAGGTCGTTGGTGAAGGAAAAGCTGTTTCCCTTAGTGGCTGAGCCCGGTCGCGGTTGTCAACTCTCGGTGCGGACGCTGCAGGACCGCCGGGGCCCGATCCGCAATTGTTGCCCCTAGTTAGCCGACAACAGCTGATGTCACACCCAGGTTGTGCGGCGGTGCCGGCGAGGAAGCGCGCCGGCGTGAGAAGCGGCCCTAGTGTGGGATCGCGGAGGTATTCTGCCCACGCCCGTGGAGGAAAAACCATTGTGGACCTCCACCGTCTATGATAAGTAGAGTCGAAGTTCAATGAGTAGAGGCAGAGAGGCAGTCTTATGAGCAAGCGTGCAGCAGCGGCAGGTGGCCATCGCCACGGAGTGCCGAGAATGTGGTCCGGGGTTTCGGACGACGTCCTCGTGCCCGAGGCGGCGCTGCCGACGCAGTTTGCCGATATCTGGCATCGTTCGCGCGCCATTTCCCCTGAGCGGGCGCTGGCGCTCGCCGTCTTGTGGGAAGCAGTGCTCGATTTGCAGCGCTTTCGCTTTGCCACCCGTCGCCGGCAACAGCGGCTGTACTGGGAGGCCTACCAGTGGGTTACCTCGGAGGATCGGGCGTGGGCGTACTCCTTCGTCAACCTGTGTGATGCAATCGGCCTGACGCCGGAATCGGTGCGTCAGGAACTGCTCGGCGAGATGGCACCGCGCCCGACACGGGCGAAAGCGGCGAGAGCGAGCCAGGCGGAGGAAATCGTCCACCAGGCGGCGTAAGATGGTGGTCCGGCGGGCCGGCCTGGTGCCGGCTCGCGTGCCACCCTGCCGGCGTCGTGGCCCCCGCGGCTGGTAATCGTTGCCGCCCGGTGCTACGAAAGGGTCTGACTGTCCGGCGCGAGAAGCCCGTCCTGGTTGGCTTCCGACCACGCCCCGCCCTCGCATACAGGCAGCCACGCAAGAGAAGCGGTGGCCATGCGCTGCGAGGTGCATCGCGAATGGGTCACACCTGGGCTCGGCAGAGCCACAGGTCGCAACCGGCAATGGTCGCTGCCGCGGCCACACGACCAGGAGTAGTCAGCATGGGTAAGAAACTGTACGTCGGCAATCTCGGCTTCGGCGTCACCGACAAGGATCTCGAGGAGATGTTCGGACAGGCGGGCGTCTGCGAGTCGGTCGCCGTGATCACCGACAAGTTTAGCGGTCAGTCGCGCGGCTTCGGCTTCGTCGAGATGAGCACCTCCTCCGAGGCGCAGCGGGCGATTGAGCAGTTCAACGGGCAAGAGTTCAAAGGC
>CAYYWP010000142.1:0-12405 GCA_964475125.1 uncultured Binatia bacterium (SeqCode)
CGCGGTCCTTGGTGCGGCTCGGGTACGACTGGGCGCCACCCCAGGCGCGGAAGCGCTCGAGCGCCGCGCGCGTCTGCCGTCCGAGCAAGTACTGAATGGCGTGAAAGACCGGGCCGGCGTGCGGCTTGACGGCGACGCGGTCGGCGGGCCGCAAGACGTCGAAGTAGAGCGCCGTCATCAGCGTCACCGCCGAGGCGCAGGAGGCCTGATGGCCGCCGACCTTGAGGCCGTCGCGCTTCGGGCGCACGTGGTTGGCGTGATGGATCATCCACGCCGAGAGCCACAGCACCTTGCGCTCCAAGGCGCGCAGCGCGGCGAGTCGACTGACTGGCTCCTGTACGGCTGCCTGACCGGCGGTCACGGCCCGCAGGGTAGCACGGCGCGCTCGGCAGTGTGTTGCGAGAGACGCGGTGAGACGTTGCGAAGATCGTCAGTTTGGCCGCTGTTCGCGCAATAATCGTGTGCTACAGGGCTAGAAAGGGGTGGATCATGCCTACGAGTCCGCTCGACTCGATCGATCGCAACCTGCTGCGGCGCCTGCAGGACAACGCGCGACAGAACAACGTAGCCCTGGCGCGCGCCGTCGGCCTGTCGCCCTCGCCGTGCTTGCGGCGTGTGCGCGAGCTGGAGAAGCGGGGAGTGATACGCCAGTACGTCACGCTGCTCGACCCGGCGCAGGTCGGACTGGGCGTCTCGGTCTTCGTGCAAGTGCGCCTCGAGCGTCAGGTCGAGGAGGCGCTGGAGCGCTTCGAGGCGATGATCCGCGAGCGCTCGGAGGTGATGGAGTGTTACCTGATGACCGGTGACGCGGATTACCTCCTGCGCGTGGTGGTGTCGGACATCCCGGCCTACGAGCGCTTCCTCATGGATCACCTGACGCGCCTGCCGGGCGTGGCCAGCATCCGTTCGAGCTTCGCCCTCAAGCAGGTGAAGTACCGCACCGCCTTACCCCTGTAGGGGGCGCACGCCGTGCGCCCGCTTGACAGTCGGTCGAAAAAGGCCGCGCTCGTCCTTCGACGGGCTCATCCTTCGTCAGGCTCAAGAGAGCGGGAAGTGCCTGTGCCGCAATACGTGTTTCAAACGGGCTGTCAGCCTCGATGCGAAAAAATCTTTCACCACGAAGAACACGAAGCCCGCGAAGATGACCCGCCGGGCCGTGGCGCTTGGATCATTCTCAACCCCATGGGTGTGAGCTTCTCGCCCTTCCTCGCACGGCCGAGAGACCCTTGCCATTCGTCCTCTTCGTGGCCTTCGTGGTTTCAAAACATTTCGGATTGGGGGTTAGCGTTGTTGGGCCGTGCGGGAAGAGGGCGCGCGCCGCGCCGCCCCGCTACGCCGGCCGCCACGAGTCGACGTAGCCGGTCCACTCGATGCCGTCGGGGAGCGGCGCGATCTCGAGGGCGTCGCGGGCGTCGATCATGACCCCGACCTCGTCGGTTTCCTGGCGCGTGCGCGTCGCGCCGGCGGCGAAGGCCTTGGGGTGGGGTCCGTGCGTCACACCGGCCGGATGCAGCGTCAGCCAACCCGGCTCGATGTTGTCGCGGCTGAAGAAGCGGCCGCGGTGATAGAAAATGACCTCGTCGTAGTCGTCGTTGTTGTGGAAGAAGGGCACGCGCAGCGCGCCGGGATCGGTCTCGAACGGGCGCGGGCAAAAGGCCGCGACCACGAAGCGATCCGAGACCAGGACGCTGTGCGCCGACGGCGGCAGGTGCATGCGATGGCTCATGAGCGGGCGGATGTCGCGCCAGTTGAGCCGCACCGGGCTCAAGTCGCCGTGCCAGCCGATGGCGTCGAGCGGGTTGAACGGGAAGGTGACGGTGCTGCGCGTCGCGCCGCGCTTGATCACCACTCGCCAGGGGACGTCCTGCTGCTGGCGGCGGAAGGCGTCGTCGATGTGCGGCCGCTCCAGGACGGCGGGGTCGCAGATCGCCTGTCGGCCGACGAGGCCGCGCTCGGGCCAGCGATAGCTGGCGTTGCTCGCCTCGATCAGCAGGATGACTGCGGGGGTGCGACATTCGACTCGCCAGAGCGCGCCGCGCGGCAGCAGGACGAAGTCGCCATCGCGGAACGCGAGCCGGCCCCAGTCGCAATAGAGGTCGCCGTCGCCGGCGTGCACGAAGAGCAGATCGTCTCCGTCGGCGTTGCGAACGAGATGGTCCATGGCCGCCGGCGCTTGCCACCAGCGCACCCGCACGTGTGCGTTGTGCAAGAGCGCCGGGGCCTCCCAGGGGCACGCCGCCGCGGCGCCGAGGCGGTTCAGGTCGAAGGCGCGCGGCCGCTGCGGTCCCTCCCACGCCGTCCAACCCGTCGGCGCGTGGCGGTGGTAGAACTGCGCCGAGGGACCCGAGAAACCATCCTTGCTGATCTCGCGCTCGAACGTGCCCTCGGGCAGGTCGGCGTGGGCCTGTCGCGACGCTACGCCTTCGACGATTGCGAGCGGAACTTCGGCTTTCATCGCTGCCTCCCCGCGGGGCTCCGGCGCGGCGCCGTCAGTCGACGAACGGCGCGTCGACGTACAGTTGCCAGCGGCCGTCCGGGGCGCGTTTCCACAGCACCATGTACGGTCCTTCCTGTGTCACCGACTCGCCCTGTGGGTGAAACGCTCCAGGGCGGCGTTGAGCTCATCCGCGGCGTGGCGAATCTCCGCTCGCTGGCTGTCGTTTCCCATCGGTTGACCCTCCCGCCGTGCAGATGTCGTCGGCCGCCCCGAGGGCGGGCGCGACGTGTCGTGCGATCCGTTCCAGTGAGCGCAGCACCTGTGCATGGCCGAAGCCGCCGAAATTCGCAATCAGTAAACAGTCAGTGAAGCCGGCGCGGGCGTAGTGCGCCAGCGTGCGAGTCACGTCGTCCGGCGAGCCGACCGCCAACAGCTGTCGCTCGGCCAGCTCCTCGAAGGAGCGCTGGCGCGCGAACAGGCGCGTGCGCACGTAGCGCGCCATCGGTTCCCGGGCCGCCCGGCGAGCCGCATCGCTCGACTCGTCGCAATAGGCGTGGAGCGCGCAGTACACGCGGCCGCCGCCCCCGATGGTGGAGGCCGGGCGGTACGCCTGGCGATACGCGGCCACCGCCTCGGCCAGCTCCGAGAACTGGTCGGTGGTCGCATAGGGGATCATCATCATCGAGTACCCCTGGGCGGCGACCTCGCGCGCCCGTTCGGCATGGAGGATCGCCATGGCCACGGGAGGCGTCGGGCGCTGCTGGGGCCGAACATTGAGCCGTACGTCCGAGCAGCGGTAGTACTTCCCGGCGTAGGTGACGGGCTCGCCGCTCCACGCCGCCAGGACGATCTCCAGGGCCTCGGCGAAGCGCTCGCGGCGCTCGTTCGCGTCGACGCCGAAGCCGGCGAACTCGTGCGCGAGGTAGCCGGAGCCGACGCCGAGCTCGAGGCGTCCATGCGAGAGCAGATCGGCCATCGCATAGTCCTCGGCGGCGCGCAGCGGGTTGTCGAAGGGCAGGACGACGACGGCGGAGCCGAGCCGGATGCGGCGGGTCGTACGCGCGGCGGCGGCGAGCCAGACCGCCGGGCGCGGGACGACGCCGTAGTCGTGAAAATGGTGCTCCGCCACCCAGAACGATGCGAGGCCGAGCTCGTCGGCCGCTGCCGCCTGCTCGAGCAACTCCTCGTAGAAGCGCTGGACGCTGCGGTCCACCTCGCGCGGGTAGTGATCGACCACCGAGAACAGGCCGATTCTCATCGCCCCTCCGTGCGCGCCGTCGCGGGTGCGGCCCTCTACGGGGGCGCCGCGCGCCCCACTTGGGCTGATCGGCTGAGTTGGTGATCAACTCGCTGATCGGCGTGCCCTCGGCCATCGCCTTGCGCTACACCGCCACGCAGTCGCGCCAGTACTCCAGACCCATGTACAACATCCCACGCGATCGATCCGATACCCTTCCGCCCACCCTTCGACGGGCTCAGGGTGAGCGGAACGCTCTGCGGCGCAAGGAGTTCCCGCTCTCCTGAGCCTGACGAAGGATGAGCCCGTCGACGCATGAGCGCGGCCTTTTTCAACCGGGTGCTCGTCTAGACACGAGTCAGTCTAGACGGCGGTCCAGCCACCGTCGACGACGAAATTGGCGCCGGTGACGAAGGCGGCCTCATCGCAGGCCAGGTAGAGGGCGCAATGGGCGATGTCCTCCGGCTGACCGATGCGGCCGAGGAGCGAGGTTTCGACGCCGGCGCGCCGGTACTGTGGGTTCTCCAGGCGCTCGGCGATCACCGGCGTCTCGATCAGCCCCGGGGCGATGCTGTTGACGCGGATGCCGTAGGGGCCGAGCTCCTGGGCGAGGGCCCGGGTCATGGCGATCACGCCGCCCTTGGCGGCGCAATGCGCGACGCCGCCCTGCGGATACGGCTCCGGCGCGCCGCGCATCTCCATGCCGATCATGCCGGCGATCGAGGCGGTGTTGATGATGCAGCCGCGCCGGCGCTCGATCATGCGCGGCGCGAGCTCGCGGCAGGCGACGAAGATGACGTCGAGCTCGTTGTGGATGGTGAAGTCCCACGCCGCGCGGGTCATCTCCCAGATCGGCGCGAACCGTGCCGCCGCGCCGTTGTTGTAGAGGATGTCGATGGGCCCGAAGGTCGCCACCGCGAGCTCGACCAGATCGTGGAACTGGCTGTCGGACGACACATCGCAGACCCGACTCAGATACCGTCCGCCGCGCGCGGCGATCAGCGCCGCGGTGTCCGCCAGCTCGCGCTCCTTGACGTCGCAGCCGACCACCGCCGCGCCCTCGGCGGCGAAGAGCAGCGCCGCGGCGCGCCCTTGTCCACCCGCCGTGCCCGTGATCAGCGCCACCTTGCCAGACAGTCGCCCCATCGGATCCCCCGCCGTTGCGCGCGCGACCCTACGCGCCTCACGCCGACAGCGTCAAGGAAGACCGCACGGCGCCGACTTGCATTCCCCCGCCCGGAGCGCTTCACCTGGCGGCGATGCCGAGGGTGGGCGCGTTGCCGCTCGCATATGTGCTCAGCGTCGCCTGTCTGGCGACCTGTGCGCAGCCTCCGCCGCCACCGGATTTGTCCGTCGAGCTGCACCCCGAGATCGCCTTCTCCGCGGACGGCAAGCCACAGGGGCCCTATCGGCTTCGCGATGGCACCGGGCGTCTCTACGCCGCGGGGGAGTTCGCCGGCGGCCGCCGAGAGGGCCTGTGGACGTTTTGGGATGGCGCGGGCATCAAGATCGTCGAGCTCACCTACCGCCGCGGCATCAAGGAAGGACCGTGCCGCATGTGGTTCGGGTCGGTGGCGTTCCAAAAGGTGGCCGGCAGGCTCAAGCTCGATGTGACCTTTGCCAAAGGCCGTCAGGACGGGCTCAAACGCACCTGGTGGCCGAGCGGCGGGCAGAAGTGCGAGACCGAGCTACGGCGCGGAGCGGTGCGCAGCGCGCGCTGCTGGAACGCCGACGGCGGGGCGCTGTCGCCGGCCGAGGCCACACAGGTGGCGCGCGCGGACTTGGCGGCCGATTACCAGTACCTGCGGGCGATGGAAGAGGTCGTGCGCGTCAGTCTGCGACAGGCGGCTGCGGCGCAGCGCTAACGCGCGCGCCGTCGCCGGCGGAGGCCGCGAAATGCGGCATGACCTCGCGGGCGAAGAGCTCGAGCGAGCGCAGCACCTTGGCGTGTTCCAGCCGGCCGAAATGGTAGAAGAGCAGCAGGTAGTCGACGCCGCACTGGTCGTGCAGGTAACGCAGCTTCTCGGTCACCGTGGCCGGGCTGCCGATCAGGCTCACCTCGCACACCTGCTCCCAGGTCAGCGCGTTCAGATAGTCGGTGATGCCGGCGTAGAATTGATACTGCTCCGGGATCTTCGTCCGGTCCGGGTTCGCCCAGAGCTTGGCGGCGGCGTGGATGTACCACATCGCCGCCTGCTCGGCCTCGCGTCGCGCCTGGGCGTCGGTCTCGGCGAC
Source organism: uncultured Binatia bacterium (SeqCode) (assembly GCA_964475125.1). Taxonomy (GTDB): domain Bacteria; phylum Desulfobacterota; class Binatia; order HRBIN30; family CADEER01; genus CAYYWP01. The sequence continues at coordinate 5,910 of CAYYWP010000142.1, forward strand.
GTAGACGATCTGGTTGTGCGCGAAGCGCAGCTTGCCGGTCTGCCCGTGCGCCGCCAGGACGCGCGGCCAGACGTCGAAGTAGTCCGCCTTCAGACGCCGGTAATCGACCAGATACGGGCCGAGGAAGGCGTTGACGCCGCGCCGGACGATGGACTCGATGGTGGTCGGGCTCACCGCCGCCTGCCAGATCGGCGGGTGCGGCTTCTGCAGCGGCTTGGGCACCACATCGAGGTCGCGATAGTGAAAGAAGCGCCCGTCGAAGTTGAGCCGCTCGGCGGTCCAGGCCCGCAGGATCACCTCGAGGGATTCATCGAAACGCTCGCGCGCTTCCCCCATCGGCACGCCCATGCCCTCGAATTCCTTCGGCTGGTTGCCGCGCCCGACGCCGAAATCGAGCCGGCCGTCGCTCAGGACATCCAGGGTCGCGTACTGCTCGGCGACCTCGATCGGATCGTGCAGCGGCAGCACGCTGACCGCGACGCCGATGCGGATGCGGCTCGTGCGCGCCGCCAGGTAGGCGCCGATGACGTCGATCGCCGGCCGTCCGTATTCGGAGAAGCGATGCTCGGCGAGAAACACCGCGTCGTAGCCGAGCCGCTCGGCGAGGACGTACTCGGCGAGCGAGTCGCGGTAGATCTCGAGCTCGCTCGCCCCGCGTGGCACTGGGTGCGTATTGATGACACCAAATTGCATGCCGCGCCTCCCCCTTTCGCTTTGAGGATGGCGCACCGTATCAGAGACCCGTGCCCTACCCCAAACCGGCGGCTCCGGCCGTCCAACGGCCCCGCAGTCGGTTGCGGCACAGGTGCTTCCCGCTCTCCCGAGCCTGACGAAGGATGAGCCCGTCGAAGGATGGACGCGGTCTTTTTCAACCGACTGGTCGGGCCATGTCGACCGACGCTGATACCTTGTCTCCACGGTCGGCGGCTGGTAGACGCCGCGGCGCGCTTCCAGTGTCCCGGCGGAGGTCGAGCATGAGCCAGACGAGTTTTCGCATCGGACAGATCGTGCCGAGCTCCAACGTGACGATGGAGACCGAGATCCCCGCCATGTTGCGGGCGCGCGAGACGATCGCACCCGAGCGCTTCACTTTTCACTCCAGCCGCATGCGCATGAAACGCGTGGTCAAGGAGGAGCTGGAGGCGATGGACGCCGACTCCGATCGCTGCGCGCTCGAGCTCTCGGACGCGCGCGTCGACGTCTTGGGCTACGCCTGCCTGGTCGCGATCATGAGCATGGGGCGCGGCTACCACCGCGTCTCCGAGCAGCGCCTGCACGGGCGCACGGTCGAGAACGGCGCGCCGGCTCCGGTGGTCACCAGCGCCGGGGCCTTGATCCACGGCCTCGGCAAACTGGCGGCGAAGAAGATCGCCGTCATCGCGCCCTACATGAAACCGCTGACCGAGCTGGTGGTCGACTACATCGAACACGAGGGCGTGCAGGTCGTCGACTGCATCTCGCTCGAGATCCCCGACAACCTCGCCGTCGGCGCCCGCGACCCGCGCGCCCTGATCGACATCTCGAGGCGCCTCGACACTGCGCGGGCCGACGCGGTGGTGCTGTCGGCCTGCGTACAAATGCCCTCCCTGGCCTCCATCCAGCCGGTCGAGGATCGCATCGGCCTGCCGGTGATCTCCGCCGCCGTGTGCACCACCCACCAGATGCTCGAGAAGCTCGGCCTGCCGACCGTGGCGCCGAAGGCGGGGGCGCTTCTGTCGGGGAGATACTGACCAGGGCGGTGAGTGGGTGAATGGGTTGGGTGTGGAAGAAAAGAAGAAAGGCAAAAGGCAAAAAGCAAAAGGCAAAAGGCAAAGGTTCCAGAGGCGGGGACGCTTTCACCGGTAGGCGAACCCGAGTGCGCATGTCTGACAGGTCGTCAGCGGCTGACGGCCGGCCGTGCTCTTGAATTGCGCGCCGGCCACGGGCATGCAGCAGAGTCGCTGGCCCGCGACGTGTTTCACGCGGCCGCGGCGAACGGCGCGCCCAACGAGAGAGGGGAGATGACGATGGCGATCATGGGAACGGGCAAGATGGTCGGTGCGAGGGTGAAGCGGGTCGAGGACCCGCGCTTCATCACCGGCAAGGGCGACTACGTCTCGGTGCAAACGATGCCCGACATGGTCGAGATGGTCGTCGTCCGCAGTCCGCACGCGCATGCGCGCATCAAGCGGGTCAACGTGGAGAAGGCGCGCCAGAGGCCCGGCGTGCTGGCCGTCATCACCGGCGCCGAGATCAAGAACCGCCTGCGCCCGCTGCGCGTCGAGCTCGATGCCAAGCTGAACCCGGGCTACAAGGCGTGCGATTGGTACATGCTGGCGTGGGACAAGGCCCGCTACGTCGGCGATGGCATCGCCATCGTGGTGGCGGAGAACCGCTACACCGCCGAGGATGCCGCCGAGCTGGTCGAGGTGGATTACGAACCCCTGCCGGCGGTGGTCGACATCGAGCAGGCGTTGAAGGACCAGACGAACCTGGTGCACGAGGAGTGGGGCGACAACGTCCTCTGCCACACCGAGTACGCGACCGGCGATGTCGACGGGGCGTTCGCCGCGGCCAAAGTCGTCGTGCGCGAACACATGCGCAGTAACCGCCACACGGCGCTGCCGCTCGAGGGGCGCGCCTGCATCGGCTCGTACAACCGCGCGCGTGGCGAGATGACCCTCTATTCGGCGACCCAGATGCCGCACATGGTGCGCACCAAGTTGGCCGAGCGCTTCGGGTTCCCGGAGAGCAAGATCCGCGTCATCGCGCCGGACATGGGTGGCGGGTTCGGGCAGAAGTCGCACTTCTTCCCCGAGGAGGCCCTGATCATGGTGGCGGCGATGGCGGTAGGCCGCCCGGTGCGCTGGATCGAGGATCGGCGCGAGAGCTTCCTGTGTTCCTACCACGCCAAGGAACACATCATCGAGGGCGAGATGGCCTTCGACGCCGAGGGCCGTATTCTCGGCGCGCGCGTCAAGGAGCTGTCGGACATCGGCGGCTACAACGCCTTCCCGTGGAATTCGGCCTTCGAGGCCCTGCACTGCGTGCAGATGTTCCCCGGCCCCTATCGCTTCACCAATTACGCCTTCGTGGCGACCTCGGTGTCCACCAACAAGATGACCTCGAGCGTGTACCGCGGCGTCGGCGCCCCGGTGGCGACCATGATCATGGAGCGCCTGCTCGACCTCGGCGCGGCCGAACTCGGCATCGACCCGCTCGACGTGCGCCGGCGCAACCTGATCAACCGCGAGGAGTTTCCGTACACCTCCGTCACCGGCATGGTGTACGAGATCGGCGGCTATCAAGACTGCTTGGAGAAGGCGGCGAAGATGGTCGGGTACGAGGACTTCCGCCGCGAGCAGACGGCGCTGCGCAAGCAGAACGTCTATCGCGGCATCGGCATCAGCAACTACAACGAGATCACCGGGCTCGGCTCGGCCTACTTCAAGAAGGTCGGCGTGCCGATGTCGTCCTACGAGTCGGCCAACATCAAGATCGACCCGTCGGGGCACGTCACGGTGTGGTGCGGCACGCACTCACACGGCCAGGCACACGAGACGATCTACGCGCAGATCGCGGCCGACGAGCTCGGCGTGCCGTTCGAGCGCATCACCGTGCGCCTCGGCGACACCTCCGATTCGCCCTACGGCTGGGGCACGTGGGGCAGCCGCGCGGCGGTGAGCGGCGGCGGCGCGGTGGTGAGCTGCTCGCGCCGCCTGGCGGAGAAGATCCGCCGCCTGGCCGGACATCACCTCGAGGCATCGCCGGATGACATCGAACTGGTGGACGGCGAGGCGCGGGTGAAGGGCGTGCCCGGGCGCAAGATCACGATCACCGAGATCGCCAACCGCATCGTGTTCAGCGATGCCTCCACCCGCCCGGCGGACGAGGAGCCGGGGCTGGAGGCGACCTATTACTTCGATCCCCCGCCGGTGACCTTTCCGTTCGGCACCCACATCGCGGTGGTGGAGATCGACCGCACCACCGGCGCCATGAAGATCCTGCGCTACATCGTGGTCGAGGACTGCGGGCGCATCATCAACCCGATGGTGCTCGACGGCCAGATCCAGGGCGGTGTGGCACAGGGCCTCGGCGGCAGCATCTACGAGCACATCGTCTACGACGAGAACGGCCAGCCGGTCACCACCTCGCTGATGGACTACCTGGTGCCGTCGGCGGCCGACGTCCCGTTCATGGAGATCGGGCACGTCGAGACCCCGTCGCCACTCATCCCGGGCGGCTTCAAGGGCGCCGGCGAAGGCGGCACGATCGCGCCTTTCGGCGCCATCGCCAACGCCATCGCCGACGCGCTGGCGCCGTTCGGAGCGCGGCCGCAAGAGCTGCCGTTCACGCCCGAGCGCATCTACCAGTTGGCGCAGGGCAGGGGAGCGGCGTAGAGCCCACCACGGAGCGTGCGCGACGAGCTGTAGCCGCGGGATCTGTGCCACCCGTCGACGCTGTGTGTCGCCGGGTGGCCGGGGCCGGCGAGGCATGAGGCATCCGACGGTGTGCCGGCGGCCGCATTGGCGTTGCCACGCCGCCCCCAACCGGGCAGCGCACCGCGCTGCCGTCGGGCACAGGTCCCGCGGCTACGGCTCGCGTCGTATCCTCAGTGGTTGCGCGTCCCGGCCCTGCTAAACTAGACACGACAGCATGGCTTTCAGTATCGATGGAGCGACCTGCATCGAGTGCGGCATCTGCCGCGAGGTGTGTCCGCCGCACGCCATCCGCCACCGCCGCGATCGGACGATCCATCAGTACGAGATCATCGCCGAGCGCTGCATCGAGTGCGCCGATGCCCCGTGTCTCGCCCTCTGTCCGGTCGACGATGCGGTGCGCACGACCTTCACCCCCGAGCGCGTGCGCGAGCTGCGCCAGTTCCCGCCGCCGCGCCCGGACTGGCCGGGCATGGCCCTGGTCAGCGATTGCAGCGCGCAGGCCGAGGGTTTGGAAGCGCTGATCGCCGCCGATCCCTTCCTGGCCGCGGCGCAGCAATCGGCGCTGACTCCGCGCCAGTGGCTGGGTGCCATCGAGGCGCTGTGGGAGCTCAAGCGCTGGTCGTACACGGTGTACGGCACCTGGGTGAACCACACCCCGCCGCGCCGTTTCATGGACCTCGAGTACTGGATCAGCCGCATTCTCTTCGATGAGTGGCGCGAGCTGTCGCTGTATACCGAGTATCTCATCCAGCAGGGGTTCGCCCGCCACAAGCGCGAGCTGGTGCGCAAGGAGTACGCCAAGCTGCCGGCCTTCCTCGGCAGCGCTGGCCGCTTCGTCGACTGGCAGGAGATCAACGCCCAGTTCGAGCCGCCCATCCGCTTCGCCTCCATGGCCGGCCAGCGCCAGGTCGAGTCGGCCTGGAAGGAGCGCCTGGCGGCGGTCGCGCCGGGGTCGCTCGGCGCGGTGTTCCGCTCGCAGTTGCCCGCGCTGCGCGGCCACTTCTACATGGCGATGATCGCCATCGGCCGCTACCACGACGGCACCCCGGTCGAGGCCAAGGAAGTCGTGTTCGCCTTCCAGCAAGGTGCCGCCGCCTTCGCCAAGGCGCTGGCCGAGATCGGGCAGCGCGGATTGGCCGGCGTCGACGCCGCCGCGAGCTGAGGCATGGCACTGGCGATCGATCAGGCGAAGTGCACGTACTGCGGCGCCTGCGGGCTGGCCTGTCCGTGGGAAGCCGCGCACCCGCGCATCGACACCGTGCAGACGCGCTGGGAGATCGATGTCGCGGCCTGCTTCGAGTGCGGCGGCCTGAAGCGCGCGCCGTGCTTCCGGCTCTGCCCCTCGGAGGCCATTATCCAGGGGCCGACGGGACGGGTCGAGACGCTCGACGAAGACCGGCTGGCATGAGGTACGCCGTCTCGATCGGCGTCAGCCCACGCGAGACCTTCGCGCGCTTCGTCAGCTTGGTGCGCACGGCCGAGGCGGCCGGATTCGACGCCGTGTGGGTGGTCGACTCGCACCTGATCATGAAGGACTCGATCGTCGCCCTGACCGCCGCGACGCTGGCGACGCAGCGCATCAAACTCGGGATCGGCGTCGCCAACCCGATCACCCGCCACCCGACCCTGCTGGCCGGCACGTTCGCCAGCTTGCAGGATCTCAGCGCCGGGCGCGCGCTGCTCGGCATCGGCGCCGGCGATAGCGCGGTCTTTCCGCTCGGGCTGCAGCCGGCGCGCCTGGCCGAGATGGAAGACGTCGTGCGCACCGTGCGGGCGCTCGTTGCCGGTGAGCCGGCGCTGGTGAACGGCAAGACCCTGCGGTTGGCCACCGCCGTCGACCCGCCGCCGCCGGTCTTCGTCGCCGCCACACATCCCAAGATGCTCGCCCTGGCCGGTCGCCTGGCCGACGGCGTGATCGTCATGGGTCCGGCCGACCCCGCCTTCGCCGCCGAGCAGATCGGCACGGTGCGCGCCGCCGCCGCGGGCCGCCCGCCCGGCGTGCCGTTCGTCGACCTCTGGGTCACCGTATCGATGCAGCGCGACCGGGCGCGCGCCGTCGAGGACGTGCGCTCGTA
>CAYYWP010000143.1:0-12381 GCA_964475125.1 uncultured Binatia bacterium (SeqCode)
CGCAGGATGTCGTCGGCGCCTTCCACCAGGGCGGCGCCCTCGCGCAGCAGCCGGTGCGTGCCGCGGCTGCGCGCCCCGACCGGGCCGGGCACGGCAAAGACCTCGCGCCCCTGCTCGGCGGCGAACTGGGCGGTGATCAGGGCCCCGCTGCGCTCCCCGGCCTCGACCACCACCGTGCCCAGGCAGAGGCCGCTGATGATGCGGTTGCGGGCGGGAAAGTTCTCGGCATCCGGTGCCGCTCCGGGCGGATATTCCGACACCACCGCGCCTTGTCGGGCGATCTGCATATGCAGGCGATGATGCTCAGTCGGGTATACCACGTCAATCCCGCTCCCCAGCACGGCCAGCGTCCGACCGCCGGCGCGCAGCGCCGCGGCGTGCGCCGCGGCATCGATGCCGCGCGCCAAACCGCTCACCACCGTCACGCCGCGCGCCGCCAGTTCCTCGGCAAGCTGGGCGCTCATCTGGCGTCCGTACGGGCTCGCCTCGCGCGCCCCGACCAGCGCGATGGCGCCGGCGTCGGCCGGCGTGAGTTCGCCCAACACGTAGAGAAACAGCGGTGCATCGTAGATATGCGCGAGCAGCTCCGGATAGCTGGCGTCCTCACAGGTCACCAGTCGGCCGCCGGCGCGCGCCAGTCGTTCGAGCTGCCGCTCCACCTCGCGCCAGCGATCGAAGGCGCGCAGGGCGGCCCGTACCTCGCGCCGTACGCCGGCGCGCTGCAGCGCCGCGTCGCTAGCCGCCAGCACCGCCTCGGGCCCACCGAAGGCGCGCACCAGGGCCCGCCCGGAGACGTTGCCGATCCCCGAGATCATCTTGAGGGCGATCCAGGCCGCCCAACCGTGCCCCCTTGCCATGTCGCCGGAGTGATAGGCGCATTACTACCGTAACAGATTGTTGTCTATTATATTCTGACGCTGTTATATCGTGGTGCTGCCGCGATGGCGCCGCGACGCCTGACCGAGGCGGTAAAACGGACCGACCCGGAGGGCGGCGCGCCGACGCCGGGTGGCCGTGGTTGGGGGGGACACTCGCACACGCGGCGGCAATGGCGCGCCGTCCTCCGGGTCGGTTGCCGGGATGACCGGCCTGTCGGCGACATGTCGCCGCTCCGTCACGCGAATGGCGCTGTCGCCGGCCGGGCTCGCCCAGTCCGACAACGCAGGGTATGCGCGACACGGCATGAAACATGCTTTGCCGTACGGTAGCCGTGCTCGCCTATCTGGTCTTCGTCGCCTTGGTGCTCGTGGTCTTCGCCTCGGCACAGCTGTGGCTGTGGCGCTCGGGGAGGGGTGGGCGCGTGCCCTGGGCCCTGGCCGCCGCCCTCGCGGCCATCATTGGGGCCGGTTACTTCCTGAGCGCGGCCATGGCCGAACGGGAGGAGGCCCGGATTCAACAGATGGTGGCCGGCTTCGCCCCCACTTACGCGCAAGAGATCGAGCGCATGGGCCACGAGGCCTTGACGCCGGAGACCGATCCCGCCGACCCGCGCTACCTGGCCATGATCGAGGCCCAGATCCGCTGGCTGGCGGTCAACCCGTCGATCGCCGACGTCTACACGCTGAAGCAGCTCCCGGACGGGCGCAGCGCGTTCATCGTCGATTCGGAAACCGACTACGACCACAGCGGCGCGTACGACGACGAGCGCGAGCTGCGCACCGCCATCGGCGAGGTCTTTGAAGATCCCGACCCGGCGATGGAGCCCGCCTTCGCCGGCCAGGCGAGCTTCCAGAACGAGCCGCACACCGACCGCTGGGGCACCTGGGTGAGCGCCTTCGTGCCGCTGCACGACCGGGCCGGAAACGTCGACGGCATCCTCGGCGTCGACTACGACGCCTCGCTCTGGGTCGGCGCCATCGCCCGGGCCCGCAACGTCACGCTGGCAGCGCTCGCCTTCTTGGCGATTCTCTTCATCGGCTTCGATACCGCCCTGGCGATTCTGCGCGCGCAGCTCACCGAGCGCCGGCGGGCGGAGGCGCAGGTGCGGGGCTTCAACGCCGAGCTGGAGCGCCGCGTCGCCGCCAGCACCGCCGAGCTGACGGCGGCCAACGCCGCCCTGACCGGCCAAATCGCCGAGCGCATCCGCGCCCAGGCGGAGGGCGAGCGGCTGCACCGCGAGCTGCTCGGGATCTCTCGCCAAGTCGGCAAGGCGGAGGTGGCAACCGGCGTGCTGCACAACGTCGGCAACGTTCTGAACAGCGTCAACGTCTCGGTGAAGCTGATCGTCGACCTGGTGCGCAAGTCGAAGCTGGCGAGCGCCGCCAAGCTGGCGGCGATCTTGCGCGAACATCAGGGTGACCTCAATGCTTTTCTCACCGCCGACCCGAAGGGCCGGCAGATCCCGCCCTATCTGCTTACCCTCACCGACCATCTGGTCGCCGAACAGGAGTTCCTCAACGCCGAGCTCGACGTCCTGAACAAGCACGTGCACCACATCGGGCAGGTGGTCAGCCTGCAGCAGCGCACGGCGCGCGGGGCGGGGCTGACCGAGACGCTCTCGGCGGTCGATCTGGTCGAAGACGCGCTGCAGATTCAGGCCGCCTCGCTGTCTCGGCACGACATCCTGGTGACGCGCGAGTTCACCCCGGTGCCCGCCGTGTCGGCGGATCGGCACAAGGCCATTCAGGTGCTCGTCAATCTCATCGCCAACGCCGAGGAGGCCCTCGCCGGCAGCCAGCGCGAGCGCCGCCTGACCCTGCGCATCGCGCCTGCCGACGCCGGCCGGGTCGGCATCACCGTCATCGACAACGGCGCCGGCATCGATGCCGACCATCTGCCGCACCTGTTCGAGCACGGCTTCACCACCAAGCCCGATGGGCACGGCTTCGGCCTGCACAACAGCGCCCTGGTGGCCAAGGAAATGGGCGCCGCGCTGACCGCGGACAGCGCCGGGCGGGAGCGCGGGGCGGCATTCGCCTTGCAGCTCCCGGTCAGCGACCGAGAGGGACCGGAGTGATGACCGCGTTCAGCGACGCAGCGGGCCGGCCGCATCCACGCCGCATCGGCTGGATCGGCACGACCGCCCTGGCGATGGGCGGCTCGAACCAGATGGTCTTTCTGATCACCGCGCTGGTCGCCGGCGAGGGCGATTTTTCCGGCCATGGCAGCGCGGCGGTGCTGTTGCTCGTCGTCGGCCTGCTGCTCAGCTGGGCCGCCGCTCCCGGATGGACCGAGCTGGTGCTGATGTTTCCGAATCGGGTCGGCGGCATCTCGGCCACCTGCGCGGAGGCCTTCCGCCCCTACAGCGCCGTGCTCTCGAATCTCACCGGCGTCTGTTACTGGTGGGGCTGGGTCCCGACCTGCGGGCTCACCGCCCTGCTCTCCGCCGCGGCGATCAATCAGTGGTTCTTGCCGAGCGTGCCGGTGCCACTGCTGGCCTGCGCCATCGTGCTGCTGTTCACCGCCGTCAACCTGTGCGGCGTCCACTGGGCGACGCGCCTGGCCGTGCCGATCGCCACCGCCTCGGCGCTGCTCGCGGCCTTGTCGGCGCTGATCCCGATCCTCAGCGGCACGGTCGACTGGCAGCAGGCCACCACCTTCCATCTCGTCACGCCCTTTCCCGGCCTCTTTGGCGAGGTGACCAGCGCGATGGCGGGGCTCTACCTGATCGGCTTCGCCGCGCCGGCCTTCGAGCAGGCCTCCTCGCACGTCGGCGAGACCATCGACCCGCGCCGCAACGTGCCGCGCGCCATGCTGGCCAGCGCCCTGATGGCGGCGCTGTATTTCATCGTCCTGCCGGTGGTCTGGCTCGGCGCGCTCGGCCCGCAAGGGCTCGCCACGCCGCTCATGGACGCGCTCGGGCCCACCTACGCCCCGCTGTTCGGCACCGGGGCCAAGATCGCGGCGCTGTGGTTCATGATGTTCAACATGTTCCACGGCACGCTGGCACCGCTCGCCGGCGCGGCGCGGGTGCTGTCGCAGCTCGCCGAGGACGGCCTGCTGCCGCGCTTGCTGAGCTGGCGCCTCTCCACCGACGCGCCGTGGGTGGCGACCCTGCTGACCGCCGCCATGGCGATCATCTTCCTCCTGGCCGGCGATCCGGTGTGGCTGATCGCCGCCGCCAACCTCACCTATCTGATCGGCATCTGCCTGCCGAACGTGGCGGTGTGGCTGCTGCGCCGCAACGAGCCCGACGCGCCGCGCCTCTACCGGGCGCCGCGCGGTACGATCGGGCTCGGCCTCGTCGCGGCGGCGATCTGGGGCGTCTCGGCGGTGCTCGGCTTCCAGCAGTACGGACTGCCGACGGTCCTCTTCGGCATCGCCTTCGCCTACGCGGGGTCGGCCCTCTACGCCGTCCGGGTGTGGAGCGACCGGCGGCGACAAGGCCTGCGCGGCCTGGCCCACACGCTGCACATCAAGCTGACGGGGGCGATGATCCTCGTCCTGGTACTCGACGGCATCGGCTACCTGATCATGTACACCAGCGTCGAGAGCCATCACACCGCGCTGATCTCGATCCTGGCGGACATCTTCGTCGTCGTCGCGCTGCTGACCATCAGCGTCGGCCTCATCCTGCCGGGCATGATCGCGCACTCGGCCGAGCAGGTGTCGACGGCGGCCACCCGGCTGACCGGCGGGACGCTGGCCGACTTCGCGCGCGCCATGCAGGCGCTCAGCGCCGGCGACCTGGACGGCGCGCATGCGCGGGTCGACATCGAGCCGGTGCGCGTGCACACGCGCGACGAGCTCGGCACCATGGCGGCGCGCTTCAACGAGCTCCAGGACGTCGTCAAGCGCACCGCCGTCGCCCTCGACGGCGCCCGCGAGGGGTTGCGCGGCGCCCGCGACGAGCTGCGCGAGGCCAACACCCAGCTCGAGCGGCGCGTGGAGGAGCGCACGGCGCAGGTCCGGGCGCGCACGACCGAGCTCGAGAGCGAAATCAGCGAGCGCAAGCGCGCCGAGACCCAGCTGAGCGAGCAAGAGCTGCGCATCCGCACCATCCTGCAGTCGATTGCCGACGGCATCCTCACCGTCGACGACGACGGCGCGATTCGTTGGCTCAACCGGGCGGCGGAGGAAATGTTCGGGCGCGGCGGAGCCGACGTCATCGGTCAGCGGGTCACCTCCCTGGTGCCGGGGCTCGACGCGCCCGGCGCCGGCGCACCGGGTCTGCGCCGCGGGCGCCGGAACGACGCGGGTGAACAGGAACTGGAGGGACGCCGCCGCGATGGATCCGCCTTTCCCATCGCCCTGCGCATCTCCGAGAGCCGCCTGGGAGGCGAGCGCATCTGGATCTGGCGCGTGCAGGACATCACCGAGCGCAAGCAGGCGGAGGAAAAGTTCGCGGTGCTCAACAAGCAATTGCTGAGCGCGGCGCGCGCCGCCGGTATGGCGGAGGTGGCGACCAGCGTGCTGCACAACGTCGGCAACGTGCTCAACAGCATCAACGTCTCCTCCGGCCTGGTGGTCGAGCGACTGCAGCGCGTCAAGTTCGCCGGGCTCGCCAAAGCGGTCGAGCTCATCCAGGCTCACCCGAACGACCTGGCGAGCTTCCTGACCGCCGACCCCCAGGGCAAGCAGGTGGCGCCCTACTTGGCCTCGTTGGCCGCCCATTGGCAGGCCGAGCGCGAGGCGATCCTGAGCGAGGTCGGCAGCCTCACCGCCAACGTCCGCCACATCAAAGACATCGTCACCATGCAGCAGTCGCTGAGCGGGGTCTCGGGCCTCGCCGAGTCCGTCTCGCTGCCCGACGTCTTCGAGGATGCCATGGCGATCGGCGCCGACTTCGAACGGTCGGGCGTCCGCGTCGTGCGCGAGTTCGCACCGCTCCCCCTCGTGCTCGCCGATCGCGTCAAGCTCCTGCAGATCCTCGTCAACCTGGTGCGCAACGCCAAGGATGCGCTGCTCGAGGGCGGAGCGGTGGAAAAACAGGTGACCCTGCGCGCCGCCTCGAACGGCGACGGCCTGATCCGCCTGCAGGTGATCGACAACGGCGTCGGCATCCGCCCCGAGCACATGACGCAGATCTTCTCGTACGGATTCACCACCAAGCCGCACGGGCACGGCTTCGGGCTGCACTCCAGCGCCCTGGCCGCCAAGGAATTGGGCGGCAGCCTGAGGGCCGACAGCGACGGCTACAACCGCGGCGCCGCCTTCACGCTGCAGATCCCTCTGCGAACCGCGGCGGGCCTAGAGGGCCGACCATGAACCCGACCGAGCCGTATCGCATCCTCGTCATCGACGACAATCCGGCCATCCACGACGATTTCCGCAAGGTGCTGGCGCCGGCGCGCGGCGCCGATGACGCGCGCCTGGCGGAGATGGAGGCGGCGCTGTTCGGTGAGGACCGCAGCAGGCTCGAGCTGCCGCGCTTCGAGGTCGATTCGGCCTTTCAGGGTCGCGAGGGCCTGCTGCGGGTCGAGCAGGCGCTACGCGAGGGCCGCCCATACGCGATGGCGTTCGTCGACATCCGCATGCCGCCAGGATGGGATGGCATCGAGACCATCGAGCGCATCTGGGTGGCCTATCCGGAGCTCGAGGTCGCGATCTGCACCGCCTACTCCGACTACTCGTGGGAAGACATGATCGCGCGGCTCGGCCGCACCGACCACCTGCTGACCCTCAAGAAGCCGTTCGACAACGTCGAGGTGCGCCAACTCGCCTCCTGCCTGGCCACCAAATGGGCGCTGGGTCGCACGGTGCGCCACCAGCTCGACGACTTGCAGCGCGTAGTCCAGGAGCGCACGCGCACGCTCGAAGCCAACAACCAGCGCTTGCAGCAGGAGATCGCCCAGCACCAGCGGGCCAAGGCGGCGGTCAATGAGCTCGGGCACCGCATGGAGTTGATTCTCAACGCGGCGGGGGAAGGGATCTGCGGGGTCGATGCGGAGGGCCGCGCCACGTTCGTCAACCCCGCCGCGGCGCAGATGCTCGGCCGGCGCGCCGGCGACCTCATCGGGCAGCCGTTGGCGGCCATCATCCAGCCGTCGCTGACAGGGCCGGCGGCCCTGGCGCTGACCTGTCAGACCGGCACCAGCCATCGCGCCACCGACGAGGTCTTCCAGCGCCAGGATGGCACCGCGTTCCCCGTCGAGTACGTCACCGCGCCGATTCGCGAAGCCGAGCAGGTCGTCGGCGCGGTGCTGACCTTCCGCGACGTGACGCAGCGCAAAGAGGCGGAGGCGCAGCTGCGGCGCGCCAAGCAACTGGCCGAGGCCGCCACGCAGGCGAAGAGTGATTTTCTCGCCAACATCAGCCACGAAATGCGCACGCCGATGAACGCCATCTTCGGCTTCACCGAGATCGCGCTCGAGACCGCCGACCCGGCGACGCGGCGCGAGTGCCTCGAGGGGGTGCGGCGGACGGCCGGCTCGCTGCTCGCCATCATCAACGACATCCTCGACATCGCCAAGGTCGAGGCCGGCAAGCTCGATCTCGAGATCGCCGCGTTCAGCCTCCAGGCCATGCTCGACGACGTCCTGCGCGCCCTGTCGGTGCGCGCCGACGAGAAGCATCTCGAGCTCGCCTTGCAGGTGTCGGACGACGTGCCCGACGCGATCCTCGGCGACGCCTCGCGCCTGCGCCAGATCCTGCTCAACCTGTTGGGCAATGCGCTCAAGTTCACCGATCGCGGACACGTGGTGCTGCGCGTGGAGCGGGAGGGCGGCACCACGCACCAGGACGCGGTGCTCCACTTCGCCGTCGCCGACACCGGTATCGGCATCGCGCCGGAGATGCTCGGCGTGATCTTTCAGCCGTTCGTGCAGGCCGACGGCTCGATGAGCCGGCGCTACGGCGGCACCGGCCTCGGCCTCAGCATCGCCACCCGGCTCGTCGAGCTGATGGGCGGGCGCATCTGGGTCGAGAGCACGCTCGGCGAGGGCAGCACGTTTCATTTCACCGCCCGCCTGCGCCTGGCCCAGGACGCCGCAACCCGCGGCCCCCTGCACGACGCGCCGTGAAAAAGCACTCAACGCCGAGCCGGTAGAGGCCGCAGAAAACACGCCGCACCCGGACTGTGGGGGCGCGAATCCCCGACTCGAGCAACGCTGAAGAGCGGCCACCGCCCGCATTCATCCACGCCGCCTCCGCGGCCCCTGCGCGCCCGGCGCCGTCGGCGTTGAAGTCCCTGCAGATCCCGAGCGCGCGGCGCGGGCACGCCAGCCACCCGAGCGCCCACACGTACGCGAAGATGTGTGTTTATTATACACAGATGTCATGATATTGATTGTCGCCGATGCTGGCGACGGTGCAGTCGAGCACGGTGTATGGCATTGACGGCTTGCCGGTCGAGGTCGAAGTCGACCTCGCCGGCGGCGTCCCGCACTTCGCCGTCGTCGGGCTGCCGGAGGGGGCGGTCAAGGAAGGCCAGCATCGCGTGCGCGCGGCGCTGCGCAACGCCGGCCTGGAATTTCCGGGTCGCAAGGTTACCGTCAACCTCGCCCCGGCGGACGTCAAGAAAGAAGGCTCGGCGCTCGACCTGCCGATCGCCATCGGCATCCTCGCCGCCTCCCGCCAGGTGCCGCGCGAGGCGCTGGCCGGCTATGCGGTGCTCGGTGAGCTGTCGCTCGACGGGCGCGTCAAGGCGGTACGCGGGGCGCTGCCGATCGCCGCGGCGGCGCGGGCGCGCGGCCTGCGCGGCCTGCTGCTGCCGGCGCCGAATGCGCGCGAGGCCGCGGTCGTCCAGGGCATCGACGTCCTGGCGGTGGAGACGCTCGCCGAGGCGGTGCAGCTGCTGCGCGGCGAGCGCGCCATCGCGCCAACCCGCGTCGACCTCGAGGCGGTGTTCGCGCCCGCCAGTCGCGGCGAGGTCGACTTCGCCGACGTGCGCGGTCAGGACGCCGTCAAGCGCGCCCTCGAGGTCGCCGCCGCCGGCGGCCACAACGTGATCATGATCGGCCCCCCCGGCGCCGGCAAGACCATGCTGGCGCAGCGCCTGGCGACGATCTTGCCCGCGCTCACCCTCGAGGAGGCCTTGGAAGCGACGCGGGTGCACAGCGTCCTCGGGCTCATGCGCGGGCGCTCGCTGGTGGTGGCGCGCCCCTTTCGCGCCCCCCATCACACCATCAGCGATGCCGGCCTGATCGGCGGCGGCAGCATCCCGCGCCCGGGCGAGGTGTCGCTGGCGCACCGCGGTGTGCTGTTTCTCGACGAGCTACCCGAGTTCCGCCGCAACGTCCTCGAGGTGTTGCGCCAGCCGCTCGAGGAGCGGCGTATCACGATCGCGCGCGTCGCCGGCTCGGTCACCTTCCCCGCCGACCTGATGCTGGTGGCGGCGATGAATCCCTGCCCGTGCGGTTTTCTCGGCGACGCGCAGCGCCCGTGCACCTGCTCGACCCTGCAGGTCCAGCGCTACCGCAGCCGCGTCTCCGGACCGCTACTCGATCGCATCGACATTCAGACCGAAGTGCGTGCCGTCGCCTACCGCGAGCTGGCGGCGGCCGGCCACGGCGAGTCGTCCGCCGTCGTGCGCGCCCGCGTCGACCGCGCCCGCCGCCGCCAGCTCGCCCGCTTCGCCGGGCGGCCCCTCTACTGCAACGCCCAGATGGCCCCACCCGACCTGGCGCGCCACTGCCCCACCGCGCCCGCCGCCCAGGCACTGCTCGAGCGCGCCATGCAGGCTCTCGGCTTCAGCGCCCGCGCTTACACGCGCATCCTCAAGGTGGCGCGCACCATCGCCGACCTCGCCGACGCCGACACCCTCACCGCCAGCCACGTCGCTGAAGCCATCCAGTACCGCAACCTCGACCGCGCATTGCCCTGAGGGACTCCGGCTGAGGGACAGTCCCTCTGGCCCTGAAGGGACTGTCCCTCTGCTCCTCGACGTCACATCCCATGCCCCGCACCGCCCGCCAAGATCAGCCCGGCGGCTGCCTTTACGTCCTCAACCGCGGCAACCGCCGTGCCACCGTGTTCAACAAGCCCGGCGACTACGCCGCCTTCCTGCGCTGCTTCGCCGCCGCCAGGGCTCGCCATCCCGTCAACGTCTTCTGCTTCTGCCTCATGCCCAATCACTTCCATTGCGTGCTGGAGGCCGACGGCCCGCGCACGCTCGGCGCCTTCATGCAGCGCTGGATGACCACCCACGTGCGCCGCTACCACGCGCACTACCACTCCAGCGGCCACGTCTGGCAGGGCCGCTTCAAGAGCTTCTCCGTCGCCGACGAGGCCCATTTTCTCACCGTCGTCCGCTACGTGCTCCAGAACCCCGTGCGCGCCAGCCTCGTCAGCCGTGCCGCCGACTGGCCGTGGTCGAGCCTCGCCGTTCCCAGCGCGATCGATCCATCGCCCGTCGACCTACCCCGCGATCTCCACGCCTGGCTCGCCGAACCGCTGCCGCACGCGGAGCTCGAACAGCTCCGGGCCCTCATCAACCAGCCGGCCCTGCTGCTCCCTTAAGCCTTAAGGGTAAGCCTTAAGGGGACAGTCCCCTTAAGAAGCCCAAGCGGGACGGGCTCCTTAATGGGACTGTCCCCTTAGGTGTTTGACAAACAAGCTTCCCATGTTGTGCATTTGGTCCATGCACCGACTCGCCGCCGCCTTGTTGCTTGTCGCCGTAGCCGGTGCGGGGCCGGCCGCCGCCGAACCCACGGCGCGGTCGATCGCAGCAGCGGCGGCGGGCCGCGGCGCGGACTTCATTCTTCCCGGCGTCGGTGTGCCGGTCGGAGCCGCGCTCGGCGGCAGCGGAGGGTCGTTCCTGGGATACCTGGAGCCCCGCCGGTTCGTCGCCCGCGACGGTCGGCTGGCACTGGTCGGACGGCTCGAAGGGTGGCTGCGCTCGGACGGCAGGCGGCCCCGGAACGTGCGGGTTCGCACCTTCCCGTTCGACACCGCCGTCCGCATCGTCGAGGCGCGCTGCGACGCGATCGTGATGGAACTGGAGGCGCCTCGCCTGCCCCGTCGCCGGCAGCTCGCGCACCCGCTCGTGCTGGTCTTGAACGGCCGGCAGGGCGGGCTCGATGACGACGGGCGCTGTGCCGTCGCCGCGGCCGTCACCGGCGGCGCTGCCGTCGGCGAGGTCGTCCGCCTGCTGAACAACGAGCCCGAGAGCCCTCCCATAGGCGAGGTGCGTGCCTGCGACGCGATCGAGAAGGCGACCTGCATTTCTACCGGAGTCCTCTGCACGTTCCCCTGTGGCTTCGGCTTCGACACCAACGCGCCGGCCTGTCTCGCTTGCTGGGACGGGCTCGGCGAGATGAAAGGGTACCTGCTTTTCTGCGACGCCTGCCTGTGATGGAGAGCGACAGGCTCTTTCATGGGGCTGTCCCCCTGCGTGTTTCGCGGCGAGCGCGACGTGACGGTGGATGTGGCGCTGCAGCTCGCTGCTGCGCTGCGCGTGCCACTGGCGGAGGCGGAGGCCGAGTACCGCAGCCGCTCCACACGGCCTGGGAAACCCCGTCGCGGCAGCTAGCCTGATACCAGGCCAATGACGCGATCCCCCAGACGCCGCCGATACGCGTTCCTCTGCATCGGCGCGGTGTCCCTGGGCGTGGGATGTGCGACGCTCATGTACGGCACGCAGCAGTCGATCTACATCGACTCGATACCGCCTGGGGCACACGTGACGGTGTTCCCGACGGGGCAGACGCTGACGACGCCGGGTAGGGTCGAGCTGGCCAAGAACCGCGGATACACGGTTCGCTTCGAGCTCGAAGGCTACGAGACGCAATCGCTGAACATCCTCCAGCGGGAAGTAGACGCCGTCGCCTATGGCGGGCTCATGGGCGCCTCGGTAGATCGCGCCTCCGGTGGCGCGTACGAACTCGTGCCCCCGCTACTGCGCGTCGAGCTCAAGCCGGTTGGCGCCCTGTCTCGCACCGGGACGCCGTTGCCTTCCGCTGTGGTGGCAACACCGAGCGTCGGGCCGGTACCCGTCACCTTCTACAACACGAACAGCGCCTCCTTTACCAATCCAATCTCCATCTGGATTGACGACCGGCAGGTCGGCCAACTGAAGCGATATCAGTGCCTCACCGTTCACGTGGAACCCGGCGCGTACCGCGTCACCGTGGCGCACACAGACGTGGTCACCTTCGACGACGACTATCGGCTCGAGGTTCCCCGTGCGCCCGTGTTCATCGAGGTGTACTCGGAATTTACCTCCACGGGCTTTCGCCTGCACGACAGCGCCCCCTTCGGTTTTTCGGCGCTGTTCAAAGAACGACCCGCCTTCGTCGTACAGCCGATTGAGCCCACGTCGCACTGAGTGCAGAGCGTCCAGAGCCTTGGGCAAGCCCACATTCCGGACGACTGCGTCCCTCACTCTGCCGCGCGTTTCGTCGAGGTCTGCACGGATCACGCTGGCCGGTCTGCGGCCGCGCCCGCCTATTCGTCGATCTGCGTTGCCGTGACGCGCAGCGGGATGTCGGCGCCGGCAACCGGGCCGCGGCCGCTGGCCTCGAGCCGCAGCCGGCGCAGCGGGCGGGGGCTGGCGATCGCGGC
>CAYYWP010000144.1:0-12030 GCA_964475125.1 uncultured Binatia bacterium (SeqCode)
AGACTCGAAACACTTGAAACTACGTCCCCTCTCTACCCACTTGAAACTACGTCCCCTCCCTAGTACCGCAACGGGCGCCATGTTGCCGCGAACGATTCGCGCGCTGGTCGGCCTCGCGCTGCTCGCCGCCGGCGCCAGATCCGTCGCCGCAGAGCCGAACGCGCCCCCCGCCGCCAGCCCGTCGCCGTTTCCGCTCGCCGAGGTGGCGATCAAGAGCGATGCGGTGGCGCTCGACGTCAGCCGGGTTGAGCGACAGCTCGTCTTGCCCGATGTCGAGGCGATCGCAGCTGCGTTGCCGGAGGCCGAGCGCGACGTGCGCGAGCGCACGCAAGCGACCGAGCGCCTGTTGGCCGGCAGCCCGACCCTGCGCGACGTCAAGGACGCGGCGGAGCGCTGGGAGGGGCTGGAATCCGGGCTGGAAGCATGGCGGGTGACGCTCACCAGCCGCGTGGCGGAGCTCGATCGCGAGCTCGCCGCGCTCGACGAACAGCGCGCGGTGTGGCGCGCCACGCGTGCGGCGGCGCGTGCCGAGAGTGCCCCGCCGGTGTTGCTCGAGCGCATCGACCACGCCCTGGCGGCGATACGGGCCCTGCGCGAGGACATCGAGGAGCGCCGCAAGCAGCTTTGGGTCCTGCAAGCCGGCATCGCGGTGCAGCGGGCGGCGGCGCGCGAACCACTCGAGCGCCTGCGCACGCACCGCGAGGACCATATCGAGATCCTGCTGGTGCCGGACAGCGTTCCGTTGTGGGCCGCGGCCCCGGCCGGTGGGATCGGGGTGGCGCTGCGCGCCATCGCCGCCGCCACCCGCATCGAGCTGGTCGGCGTCCTGGCCTACGTCAGCACGCGGCTGCCGGGCCTGTTCTTGCAGATCTGTGTCTTCGTCGCCCTTTGGATCGCCCTACGCCGCGCCCGCGGCCGGGCGCAGAAGTGGATCGCCGAGGATGCGACGTTGGCCCGAGCGGCGCGCGTGTTCGACGTGCCGGCTGCCTCGGCGCTCTTGATCGCGCTCTTCGCCTCGCGCTGGTTGTTTCCCGACGCGCCGCTGCTGGGGCGCGATGTCGTCGGCCTGCTGATGCTCTTCCCGGCCTTGCGCGTGCTGCGCCGGCTCGGCGATCCACCGCTGGCGCCGGCGCTGTGGGCGTTGGCGCTGTTCTACGTCGCCGATGCGGCCTGCCGCATGCTCGCCCCCGAGCCATTTCTGGAGCAGCTCGTCTTCCTCGTCGAGATGTTGGGCGCGGCCGCCTTCCTCGTCTGGTTGTTGCGCAGCGACCGCGTGCGCTCGCTGTGGCCCGCCGGATCGGTGTGGGCGATCCCGGCCGAGCGAGCGGCGCGCGTGCTGGTCGTGCTCTTCACCGTCAGCGGCATCGCCGGGGCCCTCGGGTTCATGCACCTGGCGCGCTACCTGCAAGAGGTGCTGGTGGACAGCAGTTTCGCCGCCGTGGTGCTGTTCGGCTCGCTGCAGGTCGTCGAGGGGCTGTGGGCGGCCGGGCTGCGCGTTCGCCCGCTGCGCCTGCTGCAGGCCATCGAGCATCACCGCACCCTGGTGCAGCGCCGCGGCGAGCGGTTCTTCGCCTGGCTGGCGGTGGCCGTCTGGGCGGTCGTCGCCCTGCGCGGCGCCGGGCTTTTCGAACCGACCATGGGGCTCATCCGCCGCGGGCTGGCCGCACAGCTGACCGTCGGCACGCTGGCGCTGTCGCTCGGTGCGCTGGCCGCCTTCGCCCTGACCGTGTGGGCGAGCTTCGCCGTGTCGCGCTTCGTCCGTTTCGTCCTCGCCGAGGACGTCTACCCCCACCTGCGGCTGGGGCGCGGCTTGCCCTACGCGGTGTCGAGCCTGGTGCACTATCTGATCCTGTTCGTCGGCTTCCTGTTCGCCGTCGCGGCCTCGGGGGTCGACCTCAGCCGCTTCGCCCTGCTCGCCGGCGCCTTCGGCGTCGGCATCGGCTTCGGCTTGCAGAACGTCGTCAACAACTTCGTCTCCGGCCTGATTCTGCTCTTCGAGCGGCCGATCAAGGTCGGCGACACGGTGCAGCTGGCACAGGTGAACGGCGAGGTGCGACACATCGGCATCCGATCCAGCACCGTGCGCACCTTCGACGGCGCCGAGGTCATCGTCCCGAACAGCGAGTTCGTCTCCAGCGCCGTGACCAACTGGACGCTCTCCGACCGCACGCGCCGCATCGACCTGCCGATCGGGGTAGCCTACGGCAGCGATCCCGAGCGCGTGCTGGCGCTGTTGCGCGCCGTCGCCAACGCCCACCCCTTGGTCTCCGAACATCCGGCGCCGCTGGCGCTCTTCACCGGCTTCGGCGACAGTGCCCTGAACTTCGAGTTGCGCGTCTGGACCGACCATTTCGACCAGTGGGCGACGACCCGTAGCGAGCTGGGCATCGCCGTGCACCGCGCGCTGGGCGAAGCGGGCATCGATGTCCCGTTCCCGCAACGCGACATTCGCCTGAGCGGCGACGCCCCGGTCGCGGTGCGGGTCGTCAGCGACGCCGAGCGGTGACCGCCGGGGAGGCGGTCGCCTCGGGCGGACGATCGGGCCGGGAGAGGACGCGGCACACCCAGGCGTGATACGACCCGGCCATGGTCGCCGGCGCACTGCGACTCGGGCTCGCCGGTTGGGTGTTGGTCGGCGGCGCAGCCGGCCTCTTGACCGGGCTCTTCTTCGGTGACTACTGCGCCGTCTTCCGTCCGATCGGCACCACCTACGTCATGCTGCTGCAGGCGGCGGTGTATCCCTACGTCGTCTGCTCGCTCCTCCACGGTCTTGGCAGCATCCGACCCGATCGCGCCTGGCTGCTCTTTCGCCGCGGCTGGATCTTCTACGTCGCCGCGTGGGCGGTCACGTTCGGCGCCCTGTTTCTGTTGGTGCAGGCGATCCCCGAGCCGCCGCCGAGGGTCACCACCGCGGGCGGCCTCGACCCGGTTGGCGTGCGCCGGCTGCTCGAGATCCTCATCCCCAGCGACCCGATCACCGCGCTGTCGCAGAACTATGTTCCGGCCGTCGTCGTGTTCTGCATCTTCTACGGCATCGCGATCCAAACCGTCGAGGACAAGACGGCTTTTCTCAGCTTCCTCGAGACCCTGCGACGGGCCAGCCTCAAGTTCTGGAACTGGATCGTCACCCTGGCGCCGCTGGCGGTCTTCGCCCTCTTCGCCTACACCGCCGGAACCACCGCCTTCGCGGATCTGGCCCGCCTGAGCCTCTATCTCGGCCTGTTCCTGGTCGGCGCGTTTCTGCTCGCCTTCTGGGTGCTCCCCGCGTTGGTCGCCGCGCTGACGCCGCTGCGCCACGGCGAGGTGCTGCGGGCCCTGCAAGCCGGCATGACCATTTCAGCCGTCACCACGCTGTCGGTGGTGGCGTTGCCGTTCATCACCGAAGCGACGCACAAGCTGGCCGAGCGCTGCGGGATCGACGATCCGGAGCGCGGCGACATCATCCGCACCAACCTGTCGATCAGCTACCCGCTCGGGCAGCTCGGGAACTTCTTCGTCTACCTGTTCGTCGCCTTCGCGGCGTACTACTACCGGACGCCGATCGATCAGTTCGAGAAGGCGCTGCTGCCGCTGGTGACGCTGCTCTCGTGCGTCGGCTCGCCGACCTCGACCGTCAACGCCGTGGCGTTCTTGAGCACCTGGCTGCCCCTGCCCGACGGCGCGCCGCAGCTCTACGTCGAGCTGACGACCGTCACCCGCTACGGACAGGTGATCTTGTCCGTGGCGGCGTTCGGCTTCTTGAGTTTTCTCGTCACCTTGTCGTTCTACGGCAAGCTCACCATCAAGCCGATGCGGGTGGTGATGGCGCTGGTGCTCCCCGCCCTCGTTTTCGCCGCCGTGGCGGCCGGTGCCTGGCAGGTCGAACGGCGCGCCATGAGCAGGGACGCCAACCCGTACTTGCAGTTTGCCCTGACCGCCGCCGACACCGCCGGCGTCACGGTGGAGTTCCGCGATGCCGGGGCGGACGGCGCCGGCACCGGCGGGGATGCCGGACCCGCCGCCGCCGGCGCCTACGATCTGAACCGGATCCAGCGCACCGGTGAGCTACGGGTCGGGTACAACGCCAGCATCATTCCATTTTGCTACCGCAACCAGGCTGGTGAGTTGGTCGGTTACGATGTCGCCTATGCCTACGACCTCGCCCGCTCGCTGAACGTCAAGCTGGTCTTCGTCCCCTTCGAGTGGCCGAGCTTGCAGAGCGACCTACTGGCCCGGCGCTTCGACATCGCCATGGCGGGTATCTACGTCACCGAGGAGCGGCTGGCACAGCTGGCGATCTCGAAACCGTACTATCAGAGCCCCCTGGCGCTGTTCCTGCCGCGCCAACGAGCGGCCGAGTACCTGTCGCGCCAGCAAATTGAGGCCAAACAGAACCTGCGCCTCGGGGTGTTCAACGACCCGGTGCTGGTGCCGTTGCTCGAGCGCGTCTTCCCCAAGGCGGCGGTGGTCATCGTGCCGAATTACAGCGTGCTGCCCGATTTCGGCCGCATCGACGCGGCGGTGTGGACGCTCGAGCAGGCTTCCGCCCTCGCCGCGGCCCACCCGGGGATCACGGCGGTCGCGCCGAGCGACCTCGGCAGCCCGCTGCTGTTTGCCTACCTGTTGCCGCCCGACTCCCCAGAGGCGGTGCATTTCGTCAACTATTGGCTCGAGCTGCGACGGACCGACGGGTTTCACCAACGCCAGTACGACTATTGGATCAAAGGCCAACCCCCGTCGCGCAGCGCGCCGCGCTGGAGCATCCTGCGCGACGTGTTGGGCTGGGCGGCCGACGCACCCAGCTAGTCTCGATCGTAGTCTTGATCGGACAAAAGAAAGAGGGACTGTCCCCCCCAGAAGGGGACAGTCCCTTTAGATTCAACGCAGAGGCGCGGAGGCCGCAGAGAACGCGGAGCACGAGGGTCGAGAGAGTGAACCCCAAACCCAATTGACGATGGCGATGAGTCACGCTCGAACTCAGGCACGCTGCCTCTGGGTCCTCTGCGTTCTCTGGGTCTCTGCGTTGAGGGTTTGCTAGTGACCGCCGCGCGCGGCCAGGGCGGCTTCCAGCAGGTCACTGACGTGGCCGAACTTGGCCTCGTAGTCGGCCTGGCTGCAGCGCACGACCTCGTAGGCTTCGTCGCGATCGTAGATCGCGGCGATCTCCACTCGCGGATGGGTGTCGCCCGGCGCGAGCTTGTAGGTGAGAAAATAGTGCTCCAGGCGTTCGACCAAGGCCGTCGGCGCGTCGGCCATCGACCGCCAGCCGCCGTACAGCGCGTCGCCTTCCATGACGGCGATGATCTTGTCGTCGGCCTCGTTGCCGTCGAGCATGCGCAGGCCGCCGATCGGGATCGCCTGCAGCAAGATGTCGCCGTGCGAGAAGGCTTTCTCGGTCAGCACGCAGATGTCGAGCGGATCGCCGTCGCCGACGATGCCGGCGCGGCCGGTGCGCTCGGCGCACAGGGCGCCGATGCGCTCGCCGCAATAGGTCTGGGGAATGAGCCCATAGAGACAGGGATAGACGTTGGAGAACTTCTGCGGTCGGTCGACTTTCAACAAGCCGGTCGGTTTGTCGAGCTCGTACTTGACGGTGTCGATGGGCACGATCTCGATGTAGGTGGTGAGCTTCGCTGGCGCCTGCGCGCCAATCGAGACGCCGTGCCACGGGTGGGAGCGGAAGAGCATCGGCAACAAGGTGGCGAGGTCGGGGTCGGCCATGTCGCTGGCAGTAGAAACACAGCTGGGAGGCGTTGGCCAGCGGTGCGGGTCAGGCCGCGATCGCTCCGGCATCGCGGCCGTGGCCCGTTCAGGCGGCCGTCGTCGGAGGTGCCGCCCGATCCTTGGCGCCGGCTCGAGCCCCCGCACCGGGGGCGAACAGGGGCAGCGTGACGGTAAAGCACGAGCCGAATCCGAGCTCGCTGTCGACGGCGATCTCGCCGCCGAGGGCCGTGCTGAGCTGGCGCGCGATGTAGAGGCCGAGGCCGACGCCGCCGCCGCGGGGCGGGGTGGTGGAACCCTGCCGGAACATTTCGAAAATGCCGTTGAGGTCGGCCGCCGCGATGCCCTGCCCGGTGTCGCGCACGGCGAACTCGACCCAATCCGGGCGCGGATCGGGTCGCGTGCGCACCGTCACCGACCCCACCTCGGTGTACTTGAGGGCGTTGTGAATCAGGTTGCGCAGGATGCTGTCGAGCTTGCCGCGATCGCTGCGCATCGTCACCGCCGCGCCGTCCGTCTCCCAGCGCAAGGCGACGCCCGGCCGACACCAGCTGTCCGGGATGCTCGTGCGCAGGCGCTCCAGGGCCGTAGCGAGGGAAAACTCTTCGATCACCAGGGAGATGCCGCCACTTTCCATGCGGTTGAGGTCGAGCATCGACTGGATGAGGTCGAGCAGCTGTCCGGACTGCTGGCGGACGCGGCTGAGGGCGTCGTGTTGCTCCGCCGGTTGTGGAAACGCGCCGTCGAGGAGCAGATCGGTGTACCCGACGATGATGTGCAACGGCGTGCGCAGCTCGTGCGAGACGGTGGCGAGGAACTCGCTCTTGGCGGCGTTGGCGCGCGCCGACTCGCTGGCGTGCCGCCGTGCATCGGCCGCGTCGCGGAAAGCGGCGAAGCGGTGCGAATCGAGCACCTGCGCGCCGATGACCGTCATGGCGGCGTGCGCCCCCAAGGCGAAGAGCGCGTACGGCAGCGCGATCGTCGACTCGGCGCCGAGCCACACGGCGCCGAGGTAGAGCACGGGTGAGGCGATGGCGGAGGTGAGCTGGGCGCGCACCCCCCACGGGAACTGGACGACTTGCGCGGTGAGAAACGCCGTCAGCGCGAGGAGGGCGAGCTCCGCCTTGCCCAAGATGATGGCGATGTACGCGAGCATGTCGACGGCCAGGAACTGGCAGCCGATCAAGACGACCTCGATGGTCCCCCCCGGGTATCGGTGCACCAGCGCGAAGACAGCGGCGGCGATGGCGATGAATCCGCCGTAGCTGAACGCCAGTGCCGGCCAGCGCCCAGGGGAATACGCCCAGTCGATGGTGTACGCCGCCGCGCTCAAGACGAAGAGGATGGCCATGGCGGAAGGCAGGCGGGCGCGGACCAGCCGCACCGTCTCGGCGCGGTACCGGGCGGCCAGCTCATCTTCGCCGTCCGCGCCGGCGACTGAACCGAGGTGTGGCAGCGGCATGGCGCACTAGGCTAGCAATTTTTTCGCCGGCTTCGCATCCGTACGAGGTCGTCAGGCGCAGCTTCGATTCGGCCGCTTTCCGGCTCCGGGGCGGCGTGCTACCCGTGCCGCTCGTTTTCGTTGCCGCAGGAGGTTACGCCATGGCCGCGACGCCGCTCGATTCCGCCGTCATCACCGGCGCTGCCAGCGGCCTTGGCCGCGCCATCAGCCTCCAGTTGGCGCGCCCGGGGGCCCGGCTGCTGCTGGCCGACATCAACCGCGACGGCTGTGCGGAGACCGTTGCGCTCGCCGCGCAGCGCGGTGCCGCGGCCCAGGCCATGTCCGTCGATGTCGCCGATGCGGCACAGGTCGAGGGGCTCGCCGTGGCCGCCGAGGCTCAGCTCGGGCGCGTCGACCTGGTGGTCAACAACGCCGGCGTCGCCGCCGCGGGCGCGGTCGGCGTGGCGCCGCTCAGCGACTGGCAGTGGGTGATCTCGACCAACCTCTGGGGCGTCATTCACGGCTGTCACGTCTTCGTGCCCCGCCTGCTCAAGCAGGGCGGCGGCGCGATCCTCAACGTCGCCTCCGTCGCCGGCCTCATCCACGCGCCCGGGATGGGGGCGTACAGCGTCACCAAGGCTGGCGTCGTCGCGCTCTCCGAAACGCTGGCGGCCGAGCTGCGCGGCCGCAACGTGCACGTGACCGTACTCTGTCCATCCTTCTTCCGCACCAACCTCCTCGCCACCGCGCGCGCTCCGGTCGAGGCACTCGCCCTGGCCGAGAAAGCCTTTGCCGGCGCTGCGCTCACGGCCGACGACGTCGCCGCCGCGGCGCTGCGCGCGGTGCGTCGCCGGCGGCTCTACTGCCTGCCGATGCGCGACGCACGGGTTGCCTGGTACCTCAAGCGCCTGATGCCCGAGCGCTTTGCCAGCCACATCACGCCCACGCTGAGCAAGCGTATCAGCCGCTGAGCAGCGCGCGCGACCCGGGCGCAGAAAGGATGAATGCACGTCATGGCGCAGGATCGGATTGTCATGATGCCGCGCAAGAAGATCGCCTTGGTCGCGCACGACAACAAGAAGCGCGACCTGTTGGAATGGGCCGCGTTCAACCGAATCCTCTTGACGCATCATGAAGTGTACGCCACCGGTACGACCGGTGAGGTCTTGGAGGAGCACCTCGACCTGTGCGTGGTGAAGCTTCAGAGCGGTCCCTTGGGCGGCGATCAGCAGATCGGCGCCAAGATCGTCACCAACGAGATCGATTTCTTGATTTTCTTCTGGGATCCGCTGGAGCCACAACCCCATGATCCGGATGTCAAAGCGCTCTTGCGCATGGCGGTGGTGTGGAACATCCCGATCGCCTGCAATCGCGCCTCGGCGGACTTCATGATCTCGTCCCCGCTGATGGAAGGCGAGTACGATCGGTTGGTGCCGAACTATGGTGAGCGCCGGGCGCGGAAGTCAGGTGAGCGAAGGCGTCGCGCCTAGCCTTGATCGGACAGGAGAGTTCCAACGCAGAGCCGCGGAGCACGAGGATCTCGAGAGTGAAACCCGAACCCAAATCAACCATGACGATGGGGCGGCGGCGCTCAAGCTCATGCACGCCGCCGCTGGGCCCTCTGCGTCTCTGCGTTGAGGTTTTTTGTCGGACTAGCTAGACGCACGCCCGCTTCAGCCGCCGTGTCATCCGATCGCGTATTGGAGGGTGGTATCGAGCCCGAGGTGCTCGACCGTTTCCCCGGTTACTGCTGGGGCATGGTGGTGGCCCTGGGGTTGGACAATCGCGGCACGCCTGCCGGAGTCACCGCACACCTGCGCGCTGCGGAAGCCCACCGCCGCGACAGCTGGGGTGACGCGGAGGTGGTGGCACATCCGGCGATCGCCGCCTGGCGCGCGGCGTTTACCGCCTTCGGCGCGCGACCGAGTAAGTACCAGTCCTCGATCGAGGCGCTGGTCCGGCGCGTCCGGCGCGGCGATGCCCTGTCCGCGATCAACGGCCTGGTCGACCTGTATAATGCGGTGTCGTTGCAGCACCTGCTGCCCGTGGGCGGCGATGACCTGGCGCACATCCGCGGCGGGTTGGTCCTGCGCTGCGCGCGCGGCGACGAAGACTATCTGCCGCTCGGCGAACCGCAGCCGGAGTGTCCCGAGCCTGGCGAGATCATCTACGCCGACGCCGCCACGGTGCTCTGCCGGCGCTGGTGTTGGCGGCAGGGGGAGCGGACGAAGATCACTGTCGGGACGCGCGACGCGATCCTCACCGTGCACGGCCTGCCGCCGGCGACGCGCACGCAGGTCGAGGAGGCGTGCGGACAGCTGGCCGGCCTGGTGCCGCGCTTCTTCGGCGGCGTCGCCACTTGGTACGTCCTCGACGCCGCGCAGCCGATCCGGCGGACCGATCTGCGGGCGCTGCGCGCTTCGGCTCCCGGCGCCGAGGCATAGACGTCGCGTCCGGTCATGCGCACCAGCCCAGCCCGCCGGGCCCGGGTGGTAGCCTCCGGGACACTTCCCAATCAGCGCGCCGCCCGCTCTATTGGGGAGACCCGAGACGAACCTTGGATGGTGTCCTGACGACTGCTACGAGGC
The DNA here is from genome assembly GCA_964475125.1 of uncultured Binatia bacterium (SeqCode). GTDB lineage: Bacteria > Desulfobacterota > Binatia > HRBIN30 > CADEER01 > CAYYWP01. Next base: position 9,730 of record CAYYWP010000144.1, read on the forward strand.
TGGCCCCATGACCATGTTCAAACAGGCGATCCGTTTCGGATGCTTTGCCGGCCTCGCCGGCGCGGTCGCGCTCGGCGGCTCGGCGTCACCGTCCGCGGCGGCCGCTCCGTCTTGCCCGGGCGACTGCGATCGGAACCGCGTGGTGATGATCGACGAGTTGCTCACCGGGGTGCTGATCGCGCTCGGGGCGCAGCTGCTCAGCGCCTGTCCCGAGTTCGATCCCGACGGCGACGAGGCCGTGACCATCGACAACCTGCTCGCCGGCGTGGCGGCCGCACAGAACGGCTGTGCGAGCGCGCCGACGGTCCCGCCCACCATCGAGCCGAGCGCGACACCGACTGCCTCGCCGACGCCGAAGGAGACGCCGTTCGGCGCGCCGTCCGATCTGACTGTCGCGATCGACGGGGGAGAGATACGGCTGGCCTGGGTCAATGCCGACCCCGCCGGTGGATACACCCGTGCCCGACTACTGCGCCGTCTGAACACGCCAGTGGCGGGACCCGACGACTCCGCTGCCGAGGCGATCTACTCCGGGTCGGCCGCCAATGCGGCGCACCCGTTGCTCGACCTACTACCGGACGTACCCGGGCAGCCTCGCACCTACCACTACGCCGTCTTCGCCTGCGAGGAGTTGGGCGACTGCGGGGCCGAGGGAGCCGGCGCGACGCTTGCGCCGACCGTGCCCGAGGTCCTGCGCGGCGGCGGCTACGTCATCCACTGGCGGCACGCCTCGGCCGACGTCTGCGTCGACCGGCTGAACTCTCCGGTGCTCGACTGGTGGAAGAGCTGCGAGGCCAATTGCGACATCGCCACCGCCCGCCAGTTGAACGACAAGGGTCGGGCCGAAGCGGCGGCGATCGGCGGCGCCTTCGACATCCTCGGCATCCCGGTCGGCCGCGTCCTGTCGAGCGAGTACTGCCGCAACTTCACCACCGCCGAGCTCATGGACTTCGGTCCGGAGATCGAGCTGCTGCCGTCGATCACCGTGTACGTCTATGACGAGCCCAACCGCTGCGCCAACTCGCATGCCCTCATCGCCGAGGTGCCCGCCGCCGGGACCAACACCGCGATCATCGGCCACGCCGGGTTCTCTGGTTCTGGATGCCCCGTGCTCGACAATCTCGCCTGGGGAGAGGCGGCGATCTTCAAGCCCGATGGAGCGGGCGAGAGTCCCCTCATCACCCGCCTGACGGCGGAGCAGTGGGACGAGCTGCTGCCGGCGGCTCCGAGCACGCTCTCAGCCAGCCTCGAGCCGACACAGGTGCGCCTGACGTGGACCAACGCCCCGACCTATCCGAGCACCCGGCTCCTGCGCCGGCTCAATGCGCCGGTCGACGGCGCTGCCGATCCTGCCGCCAGCGTGCTGCACGATGGCGCCGGCGATACCGTGCTCGATCCGCTCACCGCTCTGTTGCCGGACACCGCACACGAACACCGCACGTACCACTACGCCGTGTACGGCTGCGTCGGGTCCACCTGCGAGCAGGTCGGCAGCCACACCATGGCGACGGTGACGACGACGCAGGCCTTGCGCGCTGGCGGGTACGTGATCCACTGGCGACACGCTTCGGCTGACGTCTGCAGCGACCAGACCAAGCTCGGTCCAGCCGCCACGACCAGCGCGCCGAACTGGTGGAAGAGCTGCGACGGCAACTGCACCACCGCCACCGCGCGCCAACTGAACGCCACCGGCCGCAACGAGTCGTTCGCCATCGGCCAGACCCTCGACCAGCGCGGTGTGCCGATCGGCCGCGTCGTCTCGAGCGAGTTCTGCCGCAACCTCGAGACCGCCCAGTTGATGGACTTCGGCCCGCCGATCGAGCCGTCGCCGGCGATCACCTTCTTCGTCTACGATGAGGTCAACCGCTGCGCGAACAGCTTCGCGCTGCTCGCCGAGGTGCCCGCGGCGGGTACGAACACGGCCCTGATCGGACACGCCGGCAACGCCTGTTCACCGCTCAGCGACCTGCCGTGGGCAGGGGCGGCGATCTACAAGCCGGACGGGCAGGGAAGCGCGGTGCTGATCGACCCGCTGGTGACCTGGGACGAGTGGGCGACCCTGCCGTAAGCCGAACCGGACGCGGCGACATCCGGGCGGCTACAACTCGTCGCAGACGTTCGCTGGCGCAATATTGCTTCGCTGGGATACGCAGACAGCGAGTGGCCTGTCCCACGGTAGTGCCCCCGTCTTGGAGCGCGCCGCTCCAACGAGTCACTCCCGATGCAATTGATACAGGACACTGGCAGGAGGCTGAAAAGCCCTCCGCTCACCCTGAGCCCGTCGAAGGGCGAGCGGAGGGC
>CAYYWP010000145.1:0-12022 GCA_964475125.1 uncultured Binatia bacterium (SeqCode)
TTGGCGTATCGGTGGGGGTCTCGGTTGGGGTCGCCGTTGGGGTCTGAGTTGGGGTGTCAGTTGGCGTCGCGGTCGGGGTGTCGGTCGGAGTTGCCGTTGGCGTATCGGTGGGGGTCTCAGTTGGGGTCTGAGTTGGGGTGTTGGTTGGCGTCGCCGTCGGGGTGTCGGTCGGCGTCGCCGTTGGCGTATCGGTGGGGGTCTCGGTCGGCGTTTCCGTTGGGGTCTGAGTTGGGGTGTCAGTTGGCGTCGCGGTCGGAGTGTCGGTTGGGGTCGCCGTTGGCGTATCGGTGGGGGTTTCGGTCGGGGTCGCCGTTGGGGTGTTGGTTGGGGTTGTGGTCGGGGTATCGGTTGGAGTTGCAGTCGGGGTGTTAGTCGGCGTGTCAGTCGGCGTCTGAGTCGGCGTCGCCGTCGGGGTGTTGGTCGGCGTTGCGGTGGGACAGCGCGGGTCGGCCGGGCAGCCGGTGATCGGATCGCAGATGCAGAAGTTGAGCGCGGGATCGCCGAAGTCGGAGTTGTAGTGGTAGCTGCTGCCGGAAAAGTCGTAGATGGTCTCGATCAACGTGCCCGCGCAGGCCTTCTTCGCTCGCAGCTCGTAGGTGGTGTTGACCGGGTCGCCGCCGGCCTTGTCTTCCCCGGGGCAGAAGTCGCGCTGGCCGGAGACACCTGGTCCGGGCTGGGTATCGATACAGCTACGGTAGGTCGAGTTGGTGCGATCGTTGTTCCAGAAGCAGGCGTTGGCGTAGAGGTGGTCGTTGACGTACGGCGCCGGATCGCAATCGCAGGTGCTGGGGTTCGGATAGGTCTGCGTGGTGCTGGTATCCGGATAGGCGCCCGGCATCTGGAACTCGAAGCAGTCGTTGGGGAGGTTGAGAAAATCGACTAGCTGCTCATAGCCGTTGGTGGCCGTGAATGAGGCCGCCGTGAGCGTGCAGGTGTCGCCCACTTGCAGCAGCGTGCAGCCGCTCAGCGAGGTGGAGCCGTTGCGGTTCTGCGATACCAGCTGTTCGATATACAGTTCGCGGTTGCCCGGGGTGCTGACCGACAGGCCGCCGTCGGCGGTCACGGCAATGTGGAACTGGCGCGCCTTGTTGTGGGCCAATGCCTCGCGCGTGATCTGCACCAGCCAGTGAAAGTCGTAGCAGACGCCGGCGGCGAGCGAGCTCTGGGTGAGCGGGTTGTCTTCCCCGGCCATCAGGTCGACGCAGTCAGGCTTGGCGGCGCCGATCGTCGGACCTTGCACCGGCGGGTCCGCGGTGCAGTCCCAGCCGACCGAGGTCAGACAGGCGCCGCTCGTGTCCCACACCAGCGTGGCCTGTAGGTTCGTCGCCGCCGCGTCGCCGTTGTTGCAGACGCGTGCGCCGACGATGAACTGATTCGGCCCGTCGCAGACGTTGTTGCTGTCCAGCCCGATCACGTTCCAGCTGATCTCGCGCGGCTGGTTGAGTGGATGTCCAGCGTTACTCGTCGGGCACGATGTGGAGCTGCCGCCCGGACCGGTGCACGGGGACGGGTCCTTGAGCGTACAAGCCGGATTGTTGAGCGGTGTGGATCCGTTGGCTGCGGTACTCTGACTAATAGTCAGATTAGCCGCAGCATGCAGGACGTTCGGGAACAGCTGCAGCAGCAGCAACAGCGCGCTGACGGCCCGGAGGGTCGGCCGAAAACCTCCGGCGCTCGAACTGCCCTTCGAGACCATCGAAGTCAACGCGCAAAGCAAGCCGCGTGCCGCAAGTCACGTCGCTCGCCCGCACGTCGCCACAAGGGGGGGTGACAAATTGCGGCGTCGTTGCGCCGCGAATGCGACACAGTCATGCCGCATAGCGTCGACAGAATCGTGAACCGGGTGCGGTCCTTGGCGTGCCGGGGCGGGGTGAAAGGGGTCGAAGCCCCCCCGATCCGTGCGCGAGAGCGGGCCGTTTTTCCGGCCGATGGAGTCCTAGGCTAGATCGGACAAGAGAAACTCAATGCAGAGCCGCGCAGCCTGCAGAGGACGCGGAGCCCGAGGGTCTCGAGAGTGAACCCCGAACCCAATCGACAACGACAATGGGGCAGCGCTCGAGCTCATGCCCGCCGCCTCTGTGCCCTCTGCTGACTCGGCGTCTCGGCGTTGAGGTTTTTCAGGTCAAGGCTGGGTATTGCGGAAGCCCTTTACCCGGCGGTCCGCGCCGTGTCGGCTCAAGAGCAATCGCCTCGTCCCGGCGCGATGTCGCGCAGAGCGGGCTAGTGTGGACGCCGAGCTCACGCGGCTACGGCCGTGCGGTCGAACGTGGACCACGGCGATGTCACGCCGTTGGCGCGGTCGCGGGCGCGAATCTTGGGCATGATCTCCTTGGAGAACAGTTCCATGTTCTTCACTGCCTTCCAATGCGGCATGTCGCCGAACTGCAGCAGCGGCACGAACAAGCCACAGCCGGCGTCGACGATCACTTCTTCGATCTGCTGCATGACGCTGTCGACGCTGCCGACCAGGGCGTGGCCACCCTCGATGAACTCATTCAAACCCAAGGCTGTCGGAGCAGGATAGAAGCTCGCCCATGCTTCCATGACCGGTTTGTAGGAGCGTCGTGAGATGTATCCGTACGGGAAGATCATTTCCGGCGGAATCTTCAGGCCCTTGTGATACAGCCACAGCACGTGGTCGCCGGCTTCGGCGCGCGCTTCGCGGTCGGTGTCGGCGACGTATACCGGAATCAGCCAACCCATCTGACTCGGGCTGGCTTCGTAGCCGTAGTTGTTTGCCGCTCGTCGGTACATGTCGAAGACGCGCTTGATCGCGTCCTTGCGCGTGTAGTCGAGGATCAACGGGAACTTTCGGCTGGGATGGGCCGCGTACTCGATGGTCTCCAGGCTTCCGGTCGAAGGGCACCACACCGGCGGATGCGGCTGCTGAATGGGTCGCGGCCAGATGTTCAGATGCCGAAATTTGTAGTGCTTGCCGTAGAACTCGAAGGGTTCGGTGCTCTGCCAGCACTTGAGGATGAGCTCCTGGGCCTCATCGAAGCGCTCGCGCGAATGCGCCGGATTGAGCCCCAAGTTGAAGTACTCGGGGCCGATGCCGCGCACGAAACCGATGATGATGCGACCGTTCGAGATCACGTCGAGCATGGCGATCTCTTCCGCGATGCGCTGCGGGTGGTCGCGCAGGGGGAGGCCGTTGCCGAGAATGGCGATGCGCACGCGGCTGGTTCGCATCGCCAGCATGGCGGCAATCAGGTTGGGGTTCGGCATCGTGCCGTAGGTGTTCTGATGGTGTTCGTTGACGCACACGCCGTCCCACCCCAGCTTCTCGGCCAGCACCAACTGATCGAGGTAGCGGTGGTAGAGCTCATGCCCGTGCGCCGGGTCGAAGTGCTTGTTGGGGTAGGTCGTCCACGCCGAGCGCTGCGCATCGAAGTCGTCCGACAGCGGCGCGTAGGGCATCAAATGAAACAGGTAGAAATCCATCTCTTCACCTCTGGGCTGATTTCTTCTGCGCTGTGCGCGCGGCGGGTTGGGCGAGAAATTCGAGCACCATGGCGCCGACTTCCTTGGCGCGCTCGATCGGCAGGGCGTGCCCGGCGCCGGGCACGATGGTGAGCTGCGCGCCCTTGATGCGCTGCTGGAACGCCTCGGCGTGTGCCACCGGCACGATACGATCGTCCGCGCCAGCGATGACCAGCGTCGGCGCGCTGATGCGACGCAGACGGTGAATGAGCTTCGGATCGTGGAGGTACGGCGTCCACCCGTACAGCGCGAAGCTCGACCAATCAGCGAACCACTGCTCGCTCTGCTGCAGATCGGTCGGTATCACCCCCGCCCCGAGGCGCGGGTCCTCATACGTGAAGTCAATCACCTCTTGCGGACTGTACGCGAAGAGATCGGGGGTGCTCTCGCTGACCCCGGGGAGCCAGATGCCGAGCGGGTTGGCCAGGACCAGACGCTCGACACGCCCGGGGGCGCGCGCGGCCCACTCGGCCGCCACCCAGGCACCGAACGAATGGCCGACCACCCGCACCGTCTTCAGGCCGAGGGCGTCGAGCAGATCGCTGTAGTGGTCGGCGAGGTCGGCCGTGCAGTCGAACCACTCGGGTCGCTGCGAGCGCCCGAAGCCCGGGTGGGACGGAACCAACACCTCGAAGCGCTCGGCCACGGCATCCAGAAAGGGCGCCCAGGCTCCGGGTGGCACCCCGAGCCCCTGCACGCCGTGCAAGAAAAGCACCGGTTCGCCGGTTCCTCGGCGCCGCATATCCACGGCCGTTCCGGCCACGTCCAACATCTCGCCCTGAGACATCCAAAGCCTCCTGCGGGTCCGCAGTCGGTAAGCGCACAACAGCACGGGCGCTGTCAATCGCTAGCGAGCAAGGGTAGCCCGGCAGGCTATGGGAGCTGGCCGCGACTCGGTTGCGAATCGGGCTTTCTAAACCGGGTCGACCTGTGTTTAGTTGTGAGATCGACGGCGGCTCGGCGCCGGGCGACCACGCGTACCGAGGACACGTTGACCAGTCGCAGCGCACTGCCGCAAGCACTCAGGCGGCCCAGCCGTCGCGCGAGGAACGCGGTCCGTTCGCTCGTCGGGAAGACCGTGGTTGAGCGAGCGGTGACCGTTGTGGCCATTGCGCTCGCCGCACTGGGCGTGTTGGCCAGGACGGCATCCGCGCAAACCCCGACCGCGACGCGCACGGCGACGCCGCTGCCGCCCTCTCAGGTCGTGATTGCCATCGGTGTCGTCCCGGCCCTGCCAGGGGGCGAGGCGACGGTGCCGGTGACGCTGCTGCACGGCTCGGTGCCGCCGTCCTTCGCCCGCAACGACATCCAAACTGAAACGGACTCACCGGTGGTGATCCAGCGCTTGCCGGGGGGGGCACCCAACTGTGTCGTCAACCCGGAGATCGCCGGCGCGACGGTGAGCTTTCAGTGTATCACCGCCGCCACGGCGGGCTGTCGGCGCACGCGCGCGATCGTGGCACGCCTGGCCGGCCCGGCCCTGCCGGAGGGGCTCCTCTATAGCTGCGTCGCCGTGGTCGATGCCGGCGCGGCTCTCGGCAGCTATCCGCTGGCGTCCCTATCCGAGGAAGCGCGGGACGTGCTCAGTCAGCAGTTACCGGTCGACGGCGCCGACGGCGCCGTCGACGTCGTCAGCGAGATTCCACCCTCGCCGACGCCGAGCGCGACGCGCACGCCCAGCACCACCGCGACCCCGAGCGAAACGCCGGTGCCGACAGATACGCCGACGATCGGCATCACGCCGACGCCCACGGTGACGCACACGGCGACGCCGACCCGGCCGACCGACACGCCGACCGTGACGGTGACGCCGACCGTCACGCTGACGTTCACCGCCAGTCGCACCGCGACCCCGACCCGCACGCCGCCTCTCTTCGCCTCGCCGACGGCGACCAATCCGAGCTCCACCGATACCGATCCGCTGCTCACGGTCGGCAACGTCCTCGGGGTGCCCGGCGGCCAGGTGAGCGTCCCGGTGACACTCGATCCCGGCGACCAAGTGGTGATCGGGGCGCGCAACGACATCCAGTTCGACCCGCTGACGCCGATCGTCCGCCTGCCCGGCGGAGCGCCCGACTGCAGCGTCAACCCGGGCCTCGGCGCGCTCAGCCCGCCGAGCTTCCAGTGCCAGGACGTCAACTGCACCACCATGCGTGCCACCATCTTTCGCCAGGTCGGTGCCGACCCGCTCCCCGCCACGCTACTCTACACCTGCCAGGTGGGGATCGCCGCCAATGCCCCGGTCGATACGAACCTGCCGTTGCTCAATCTGCTCGCCGTGACCTTCGGCCCGCTCGGTGCTCCGCTGGCGACCTCGAGCAACCACGGCGTCCTGCGCGCCGTCGCCACGCTGCCGCCGACGGTGACGCGCACCCCGACCGTCTCACAGACGCGCACCCCGACGCTCACGCTGACGCCGACCGAGACGTCCACGGCGCCGACCGAAACCCCCAGTCTCACCGCGACGAGCACCGAGACGCTGACCCCGTCGATCACGCCCACCCCGACGGTGACGCGCACCCCGAGCGTGACCGCCACGGCGAGTAGTTCCCCGACGCCCAGCGTCACGCGCACGGCCAGCCAGACGCGCACCAACACCGTCACGCGGACCGCCAGCGCCACGCGCACGATCACCCCGACCGCCACGTCGACGGCGACGCGCACGGTCACGCACTCGACCACCGCCACGCGCACCGCCACCGGCACCCGCACGGCGACGGCCGTGATCACGGGTTCGCTGCCGCCCAGTGCGACCCCGACGCTGACACCGACGCGCACGCCGAGCGCCAGCGTTACCGCCACCGCCACCCCGACGGCGACGCGCAGTCGGACCGCTTCGGCGACCGCCAGCGAGACGCCGGCGGTGACCGCGACCCGGACGCAGACGGTCACGCGCACGCCCAGCGTCACCCGTACGGCGACGGCGACGGGCACGGAGACGGAGACCAGATCGCCGTCGCGCACGCCGAGCGTTACCCGCACCGTGACGGCCACTGGCACGGAGACGGAGACCAGAACGCCGACGCGTACGCCGACCATGACCCGCACGGCGACCAGCACCGCGTCGCCGACGCAGACCGCGCCGCCAACCGCGAGCCGTACGCCGAACGGCACTACGCCGACCGCCAGCCACACGGCGACGCCGGACGATACCGCCACGCTCACGGCGACGGCGGTGGCGACCGACACCCCGGTGGCCAGCCCGTCTGCCACCGCTACGGCCTCGCCGACCGACACCTCCCCACCGACGCCGACCGCGTCGCCAACCCCGATCCGCTGCGTCGGCGACTGCGATGGCGACGGCCGGGTACGGGTCGACGAGCTCGTGCGCGGGGTGAGCATCGGCCTGGCCGAGTTGCCAGCGTCGGCATGCCCGGCATTCGACCGCAATCACAGCGGCGAAGTGACGATCGACGAGATCATCGCCGCGCAAGCCAACGCGCTCAACGGCTGTCCGTCAGGCTGACCGCGCGCGCCGCCAGTGCGTGGACTGAGCGGGAGCCACTCCGGGGGGAACGCGAATGACCGATCCGACGCCGAGCGCCGAAGCGGCGCCCCGCCGCCGACTGGGCAAGCGGTTGTGGCTGAGCGGCCTGATCCTCGTCGCCGTGCTAGGGCTCGGCTTCGCCGCCCGCATCGCCTGGATCGGCGGGGCGTTCACGCGCATCAGACCGCATTTCGCCGGACGCTGCCGGCTCGTCGATGGACCGGTTGGCGCCGAAGACGTAACGATCGATTCGCGCCTCCGCCGCGCCTACATCTCCGCCGCCGACCGCCGCGCCGAAGCGGCCGGCACGGCCAAACCGGGCGCCATCTGGGCCTACGACCTCGATGGCGTCGGTCAGATGCCGGTGAACCTCACGCCGGATGCGAGCGTGTACTTGCAGCCGCATGGCATCAGCTTGTGGCGCGCCCCCGACGGCCATGACGTCCTGTTCGTCGTCAACCACCCCGCTGCCGGACATGGCTGGCCGCCGCACGCGATCGAGGTCTACGACGTCGGCCAGGACGAGCTCACGCACCGCGCCACCCTCACCGACGAGCGCCTCTTCATGCCCAACGACATCGTCGCCGTGGCGCGCGATCGCTTCTACGTCACCAATACCCACCAGTACCCGCCGGGCTGGCGGCAAACGCTCGAGAGCTATCTGCAACTGCGCGGTGCCCAGGTCCTGCACTACGGCCAGGGCGGCTTCACGAGCGCGATTACCCGTCTGGTGTTTCCAAACGGCATCAACGTCAGCGCCGACGGCCGCACGCTCTACATCGCCTCGACGACCTGGAAGAACGTCCTCGTCTACGACCGCGATCCCGCCTCCGATGCCGTGGCGCTGCGCCGCGAGATCCCCATCCGCAGCGGTGGCGACAACATCGAGATCGACGACGAGGGGCAGCTGTGGATCGCCGGCCATCCCAAGCTGCTGGCCGTGCTCGCGCACCAGGGCGATCCGAGCCGTCCAGCTCCGGCGCAGGTGCTGCGCATCGCCGCCGATGGCGAGACGGTCGAGGAGGTGTATCTGAACGACGGCCAGCCGTTGTCCGCGGCCAGCGTCGCGGCGCGACTCGGCAACCGCCTGCTGATCGGACAGATCTTCGGCGCCGGCTTCCTCGACTGCGAGATGGATGGGCCGGCGAGCCCGCCGAGCGGGTGAGCGCGCCCCCGCTCCGCGCCGCTCCTACTTGCTGACCTTGGGGAAGATCGCGCGCGACGCCGGCGCGGATGCCGCCTCGACGGCTCCCGAGACGGCGGCTGGCTCGACCCTTTTCCGCTCGCCGCCCTGCCAGTTCCACGCCATGGCCGCGCCGCCGGCCAGCACCGCCAAGGCGAGGAGGGCGATACGAAGTCTGGTGCTCATGCACGCTCCATCGCCGCTCCTGTAGCACTCCGCACGGCAGCAGGTGAAGGGCGCGGCAGCGGCCGGACGGCGCAGTGGTCGAAGAAGGCGGCAATGACGCGGTCGTGCCATGGCAGGCGCGTGCCGCGAGCGTGGAAGCCGACGTGTCCACCGCGCCGCGGCAGCACCGGATGGAGATGCGGGTATCGGTCCCAGGCGACGCGCCGGTAGGCGTGCGGTGGGATCCAGGGGTCGTCGCCGGCATGCACGATCAAGGTCGGCACGCGGATGTCGGGCAAGAACGGCTCGGCGGAGTTGCGCGCGTAGTAATCGGCGGCGTCCGCGAAGCCGTTGCGCGGCGCCACGAAACGATCATCGAACTCGATGATGTCGGCGGCCGCGGTGATGGCGGCGCGCTCTTGCGCCGTCAACTCGGCAGCCGGCGCCAGGCTCTCGGCCTTCATGTGGCGCAGCAGGTGGCGGTGGTACAAGCGGTTACGCGGCGCCAGGATCCGGTGCGCCGCCGCGGCGAGATCGATCGGCGCCGACACCGCCGCGGCGGCGCGAATCGGAAACGACGCGCCGTGCTCGGCGAGAAACTTGAGCAGCATGTTGCCGCCCAGCGAGTAGCCGACCAAGACGAATCCGTCGGCGTAGAGCCGGGCGTCGAGCCCCATCAGCGCAGCCCGCAGATCGCCGGTGCGCCCGGCGTGGTACTGCCAGCGGCAGAGTGGGCGCGAGGGCCCGGCGCCGCGTAGGTTGAGACGCAGAACCGGATAGCCGCCGGCCAACAACCCGGCGGCGCTCACGGCCATGTAGGGGCTGTCCTCGCTGCCCGACAAACCGTGAATCAACACCACCAACGGCGCGCCGCGGCCGCCACCGGGCGGGTGTTGCAGCAGCCCGACCAAGCGATCGCCCGAGCCGTCGCCGAGCCCCAGGGCGAGCCGCTCGCCGAGCATGGCCGAGGCCGTCAGCCGGGGCGGGCGCAGGGTGTTGCGCAGCGTCTGGAGGTCTCCCCCCCACCACAGCAGGCGTGGCCGAAACGGCGGGATGTCGGCGAACACCCGCCTTCCATAACGCGGCGGCGTGGCTGTCGCCAATACGGTGGGAGAGTGACCAGTGACCGGTGACCAGTGGCCAGTTGGCCGGTGCCCTACAACCGAAGGGCGGATCTGTGCGGCATGCGATTGATCTATTCTGTGCAGATCCCGGCCACTGGTCACTGGCCACTGGTCACTGGTCACGTTTCCGTCGCTGCCGTGCTATCGAGCAGCCGCCATGTCGCTGCGCGACGGAACGGTTGGCCAGCAAGCGCTGTTTGCCCTCCTGGTTGCGGTGGGCGCGGTCGGGCTCGCCCTGGCCGTCGCCGACAAGTTTCAGCGCATCGGCACACCAAACGTCGGCTGGTTGCTCGACAACGTATTCATCTCACCGACGCGCGAGGACGCCGCCGACGCGGGCCTGCACGGCGGCGGGCAGTTGCTGCGCGTCAACGGCGTCGACGTGCTTCTTGGCCCTTCGCGCCTCGGCGGCGCTGGGCCCAGCGTTCAGGAGGCCATCGGCGCCGTCAACACGCTGGAGTTGCGGGCACCGGGCGGCGCGGTGCGCCAAGTCGCCCTCGAGGTGCAGCCCTGGCGGTGGCAGGACTTCGCTTTCACGCAGGGGCCGAGCGATCTCATTGGCGTACTGTTCCTGGCGGTCGGAGTCATTACCTTCGCTCTGCGCCCCTATGAAGCGGTCAGTTGGGCGCTGCTCTCGCTCTGTGCGTTCACCAGCGGCGCGCTGTTCCTGACCCTCACGCCCATCGACGACGCCCACCCGTTTAGCACGCGCTACTTCTTGGCCGTCCTCGGCTTCATTCCCTATGTTCCCTTTCACACGGCCCTGGCCTTTCCGGTCGCCCATCGGCTGCTCGCCGGCCGCCGCGTGCTGTGGGTGATCTATGGCGCTGCCGCGTTGCAGGCGATGGTCATCAACATCGGCTGGTCGGTGGGCTACGCCGGGCCCTTCGCCTACACGCGTCTCGCCAACGCCACCGTCCTCATTCTGTCGATGACCGTCACGGTCGGACGCTGCGCGTGGCTTGCGGTCGTCGGCCGCGACCCGCTGGTGGCGCAGCGCGCCCGCATCCTGCTGGCCGGGGCGTTGCTCGGCATCGCGCCGTTCGCCGTGGTCGAGTTCATGCGTGAAGCCTTCGGCGTGCTGCCCATCGACAGCCGTTTCGTCTATTGGCCGCTGGCCCTGTTCGTGTTCGCGCTGGCGCGCGTCGTCCTGCGGCCCGCCTTGCTCAACGCGCGCGTCGCCGCGCGCAAGGCCGTACTCTACGGCAGTGCCGTGGTGCTGGTCAGCGCGCTGGCGGCGCTGCTGGTGGCGGTGCAGCCGTTGGCCGTGGCGGTGCTGCTGTTCCCACTCTTCTACTACTGGCCGCGCTTCGAGGCCGAGCTCGATCGACAGCTGTACCCGCAGCGGGCTCGGTTTCCCGAGCGGCTGCGTGAGATCGGCGTGGAGCTGGGCGCGGCGCCGACGGTGGAAGGCGTCCTCGACGTGCTGGCCGTGGCGCCGGCGCGTCTCTGCCATGCCCGCCACGCGGTGGCGTTCCTGCTCGCCGGGACGGTCGGCGAGACCGAGCACGTGCGCCGCGGTGGCGCCCCGCTCGGCGAGGCGGTGCGCGAGGTCGGCGCCCTGCCCGTGGTGGAGCTCATGCGGGTGACGCGGCGCGAGATCGTGCGCGCCCAGCTCGCGGTCGAAGCGCAGTACCGAAACGTGCGCGCCGAGTGCGAAGCGGCCTTCGATCGCCTCGGCGCCGTCCTGCTCCTGCCGCTGGTGCACGAGCAGCGCGTCGTCGGCGGACTGGCGGTCGGCCCGCAACCGCGCGATGAGCCCTACGAGCGGGCCGAGATCGACGCGCTCTCCACCGCCTGCCAGCTCACCGGCCAAGCCGTCATGCGCGTCGCCGCCACCGAACGCCTGCGCCATCGCGAGCGCGAGTTCGCCGAGCTGACGCGCTTCTTCTCGCCGCAGATCATCGAGCAGGTGATGGCGCGCGGCGGCGCGGCCGAGCTGCGCACCCAGCGCAAGCTGGTGACGGTGGTGTTCGCCGATCTGCGCGGCTTCACCTCGTTCTCCGACAGCGTCGAACCCGAGGAGGTGATCGCCACGCTGGACGAGTACCACGCCGCGATCGGGGCGCGCATCGCCGAATACGGCGGCACGCTCGAGCACTTCGCCGGCGACGGCTTCCTGGTCTTCTTCAACGATCCGGTCGATCAACCCGATCACGCCACGCGCGCCGCGCGCATGGCGCTGGCGATGCGCGCCGACGTCGAGCACCTGCGCGGCGATTGGACGCGCAAGGGCTACAACATCGGCGTCGGCATGGGGATCAGCACCGGTTACGCCACCTGCGGCTTCATCGGCTACGAAGGGCGGCGCGACTACGCCGTGATCGGCAACGTCGCCAACCTGGCCGCCCGCCTCTCCGATGCCGCGGCGCCCGGCGAGATCATCATCTCGGCCCGCGTCGCCGCCGAGCTGCACGAGTCGTTCGTTTGCCAGCCCATCGGCGAGCTGTCCCTGAAGGGCTTCCACCAACCGCAGGCGGCGCTCCGGCTGGTTGGAGAGACGTCGTTGGCACGAGCGTCGGGTTAGGCAAAAGGCAAAAGGCAAAAGGCAAAAGGCAAAAGGCAAAAGGCAAAAGGCAA
>CAYYWP010000146.1:0-11972 GCA_964475125.1 uncultured Binatia bacterium (SeqCode)
CGAGTAGCTGGCGTGTTGCTGGTGGGCGGCCTCGGCGAGCTGGCGCTGGGCCCGCGCACTGCGCGCCGCGCCGGCGACGACCAGGTCGAGGCGCTTCTGGTCGCAGGGCTTCTCGAGGAAGTCATAGGCCCCGAGTCGCAGCGCCCGCACGGAGTCCGCGACACTGCCGTAGCCGGTGAGAAAGATCCATTCCCCGCCGCCGCGGCGGTCTCGCACCTCGGCGAGCAAGTCGAGGGCGTTGCCGTCGGGCAGCTGCATGTCCGAGACCACCACCAGCGGCGCCAGCTCCTCGTCGAGCAAGGCGCGGCGGGCGGCGGCGAGGTCGGCGGCCAGCGTGACGAGCCAACCGCCACGGCGAAAGTGCCGCGCCAGCTCGTCGCCGAGCAGCGCCTCGTCTTCGATCAGCAGCAGCGCGTCCGCCATCGCAGGCTCACGCGATCGTCCAGTCTTCGACTCGCAGGCCGGGGACGCGCGCGTGCTCTTGCGCGGCCGAGCGGTCGAACCCGACCATCTCGAAGGGCTTCAACACCCCCGCCCACGCCGCGCGTACGCGGCTCGGATTCCGACTCTGCTCCGCGCCGTACCACAGTTCGGCGACGGTGATACTCGAGACCGCCAGGTCCTGCGGGCTCTCGCGGCGCAGGCGCGCCCGTACCGCCGCGGGCCGGCCGCGCAGCGCATGGATGAGCACGTTGGTGTCCGGCAGCCAAATCAACCGCGGCCCGCGCGCACATCCAGGAGTCGACCGCCCATGGGCGTCACCCTCCCAGCTTGCAGATCCTTGGCCGAATGGTCGAGCCGCCGCCAATAGCCAGGTGGCCAATCGCGCTTCGCGACTGGCTCGAGGACTACCGCGCGCCCCTGGCGGCGGATGACCACCTCAGCGCCGGAGAAACGAAACTGCTTCGGTAGACGGACTGCTTGCGAGCGGCCATTGGAGAACAACTTCGCCCTGGATCGGTCGTCGGACATCTCGGTCTAGCAGCCCGTCGGAGGGTCGAAGGGTGAGCGGAACGCGCTTTGGCACAAGCACTTCCCGCTCATCCTGAGCCCGTCGAAGGATGAGCGCGGTCTGTTTCGCCGGAGCGATAGGGCCGCCCCTTGGTGGTCATCGGGGCGACCCGTCCGCGAAGCGATCATCGCCTGCCGCGGCCATGGCCTGAAACGCCTCCGCCCATCCCGCGCGCCGCCCGCGAGCGGCGCGGATCACCAAGCGGTCGCCCTCGGCTTCAATCATTACCTCGTCGCGCAGTCCGGTCTGTTCGATGAGCGGTTTGGGAATGCGAATGCCCTTCGAGTTGCCGATGCGCACGATGCGAGCCTTCATTCTGTTTCCCCGCGCCGCAGGTGCTGACACCGTAGCCACATCCCGGGAAGCGGGCAAGCTCGGGGCGGGCGCTCGCTCACGCTGCCGCGCCGTGTTCCTCGCGCGGCAGGTAGAGGCGGGCGCGGGCGCCGCGCGGGGCGGGATTGTCGAGGCGCAGCTCGCCGCCGAGGTCGCGCGCGAAGCGGCGCACCATCGCCAGCCCCAGCCCGGTGCCGCGCTCGCGGGTGCTGAAGAACGAACGCACGCCGCCCGACAACAGCTCGGCCGGGAAGCCGGGGCCATCATCGGTGACGCTCAGCTCCAGACCCTGGCCGTCGACCGCCGCCGCCAGGGTGATCGCGCCGCCGCCGGCGCCGAGGGCCGCGCCGGCGTTGAGCACGAGGTTGAGCACTGCCTGGCGCAGGCGGTCAGGCGGCAGCACCCAGGTGAGCGCCGGGTTGATCTGGTTGCGGATCTGCACGCTGCTCGGCAGCTGGCCGCGCGTCAGCGCCAGGAGGTCGTCGAGCTCGGCGGCCAAGCGCACCGGCCGCGCCGCCTCGGATTGCTCGCGGGCGACGTCGAGCAGCGAGTTGAGCAAGCGCGTCAGACGCGCCACCTCGCCCGAGACGCGATCGATGCGCTCACCGAGCTCGCGATCGGGTACCTCGGCGCGCAAGTTGCCGAGGGTCACCTGGATGCCCGCCAGCGGATTGCGCAGCTCGTGCGCCACCGAGGCGGCGAGCTCGCCGGTGGCCGCCAAGCGCTCGGCGCGCGCCAGGGTCCGCTGTTGCTCGAGCAGGCGCTGGGTGGCGGCGCGCACCTCGGTCTCCAGCGCGGCGGCGCGGGCGACGTGCGCGGCCTCGAGCTCGTGCAGGCGCGCCGCCACGGCGTTGAGTTGGCGGTGCAGCGGCATGAGGAAGGCATCGACGTCGGCGAGCGGCGCCGGCGAAAAGTCGCCGTCGGCCAGGCGCGACAAGCGGCGGCCGAACGCATCGAGGGGTTTGATGATGCGCCGGCGCGCCAGCGGCAGCAGCAACACGCCGACGGCGAGGATGGCGAGCGGCGCCGCCAGCTCGAGCCACAACTGTGTCGCGCTGCCGCGTTCGAGGGCCGCTAAGATCTCTCCCTGGTGCTCCTCTTCGGCGGTCGCCGCGTCGTTGAGCATCGCCACGCCCTCGGCGAAGTGCACGGCCCCGCCGGTGTCGATGAGCTCGAGCTTGACCCGTACGGCCGCCAGTTTCTCCATCGCCCGCGGGTGGACCGAGAGGCCGACGAGCAGGTCGAGCTGTTGCGTGATCTGCTTGCGGCCTTCCGGATCGGGGGCCGGGTCGGCGCCGACCTGGGCGAGCTGCCGGGTGACGCGCACGTGCACCTGGTGAAAATCGTGCACCCGGGCCAGCTCCTGTTGCGCGGCTCGCAGCCGGTACTGCTCGGCGATGGTGAGCGCCGCCGAGATCACCAGGCCGAGCGCGACCAGGGCCAGAAAGGCGAAGGTGGCGAGGCGGAGGTGGCGAAAGATCGACGGGCTCATCGCGGCAGCCGATCAAACCACAGCCGCGCGGGTGGGGAAAACGAATGCGGGCGAAGGTGCTTCCTACTCGGTCTTCCTTGTTTGGTAGGTCCGCCGCGAAGCGTTCCCAGGAAGCACCTTCGCCCTGACCCGCCGGCGCTTTCCCCAGCCCCGGCGGGATGCTGTCGGTTCAAGGGGTTACGGGGTTAGGGGTTAGGCGGTGAGGGGATGTCTACAGTTGGCGAACGCATTGCGGCACCAGCACCATCCGCTCATCCTGAGCCCGTCGAAGGATGAGCGCGGCCTTTGACAACGGGCTGCTAGGCATCTGCCGCACGGTAGAGCTCGACGACGTCGGCGTGACGCAGCCAGCCGTTGATGCCCTCGCGGCTCTGAACGCGGGTCCAGCCGAGGAAATGCCTGTCCACGGTCACGACGGCGCCAATCGGCAGTGCGGGCGCACCCTCGGCAGGTTGCGCATCGGTCGGTACGGCGCGCAACGGTGCGGCCGAGGCGATCAACGCGGCCTGCGGATCGGTGAGGGGGCCGTACTGATGCAGGGCCACGGCGGAGGTGACGGCGCCGGCGGCGCCGACCGCCAGCGCCGCAATGGCGAGCCGCCGGCGAGGGATCACCAACAGCCCGAAACCGGCCAGCACGGCGCTGGCGATCGCCGTAATCTGCCACGTCCACGGACTGGCCACGGCCGCGATGGTTCGCCGGCTGGCGAGTGGCACCAAGGTCGGGTCGGCACTCGGCGCCTGGGCGATCAGGGACGCGAGGTTATCGCGCACGACATCCGTGCGCGGCGCCTGCAGGAAGGCGGCGAGGGTCTCGCCCATCGCCCGCCCCGGGGCTCCGGCGCTCGCCTCGGCGACGCCGAGGTTGTAGCGGGCGATCCAATCGAGCGGGTTGGCGACGACACGCGCTCGCAGAGCGAGGCGCGGATCGACCGCGGGGGCGGGCTGTGGCGCCGCCACTTCGCGGTCCTTGGCAGGAACGGGGTCGGCAGGGTCCTCGGCTCGCGCCGGGCCGGCCAGGCAGAGCAGGGCCGCGGCCGCGGTGGCCGCCTTGGCAATCAACGGCCGCAGCGGGCGGCGGAGTCGCGGCGCGCGCCGCTGCCGAGCCGGCTTGGCGCACAGGGCCAGGGCCAGGTCGTACCAACCGTCCGGCAGCGCATGACCGCGCCGGTAGAGACCCTGCTCGCTGCCGGCCCACGCCTCGGCCCAGCGCGCATCGCTGATCGCAGCCAGTTGCGCGCTGGTCGGCGCTGCCAGGTCGAGGCGCAGCCAGCGCGCCGCGGCGTGCTGCCAGCGCAGCACGGCGGCGGTGCGCGCGCCTTCCTCGCCGGCCGTGCGCGCCAGCTCGACGGCGCGACGCAGCTCGCGTCGCAAGCGATAGCTCATGCGCCGCGGGTGGTGCGCGATGGCGCGCCAGGCGAACACGGCCAGCCAGTAGAGCGCGGCGACGGCCAACGGCACGGCTGACAGGGCGATCACGGTTTCACTTCGCCACGGGGCGTGGCCGGTGGCGGAGCCGATCACCGGTGCGGCGAGCGCCGGCGCCGCGATCGCGTTCGCCGGGGCCTGGGAGGTCGTATCCGCTGCCGCGGCCGGAGCGGCGGCTTGCGCCGGCGCAGCTGCCGGGTCGCCAATCGGTGCACCGGCGACGTGCAGCACGGGGGGGGTGACCTCCGCCGTCTCGTAGCGCTCGCTTTCTGGGTTGAAGTAGACGAAGCGCACCGGCGCCAGGGTGAGGTCGCCGGGTTTGTTCGGCACCAGCACCAGATCTTCGCTGACTTCACCGCTGAAGCGGTCGCTCTCGCCGAAGGTCGAGCGCTGCTTCGGTTGCAGCGTGCGCAGATCGGCTGGCACGGCGCGCGCCGGCAGGGCGACGCCGGCCGGCCAGTTGCCGGTGCCGACTAGGGTCAGCGTCCAGGTCACGGGCTCGCCCGTTTTCGGCTGCTCGGGGGTGAGCTTCGATTCGAGGGCGAATTGGCCCACGGCGCCGGCGAAGCCTTCGGGCGACGGCGCGGGGAGGGCGCGGACGTCGAGCGGTACGCTGTTGCTCTGCACGGTACCAGGCGTCATCTCGCCGCCGCTGAAGAACGACTCGAGGAGGCCGCGGCCGCTGCCGCGACCCAAACCAGCAAAGGGATCGAGCGGATTGCGGCGAGTGGTCTCAATCTCCACCTCCAGCTCGGCGGGCGGCAACTCGACCGACCCCGCCTGCGGAACGATGGCGCGGGTGTGCGTGCGCACGGCTCCGCCGCGGCCGGTCGCCACCGAGCGCCCCTCGCTCCACGGCTCGGCGACGGCGGCGTCGGAATGCCACGCCGGTGCGCCCACCACCTGACCGCGGCGGTTGCCGCGCATGGCGACGACCAGGTCGAGGTCGATGACCTCACCGGCGTACGGCGCCGCTTTCGAGGCCGTGAGCTGTGCGTGCACGGCATCCTCGAGCCGCGTCGATGCACCGCCCTGGTCGCGCACGGTAGCGGGGCCGACGTTCAGCTCCAGCGCGGCGACCGCTGCCATGCCGTCGCCGGTCTCTACTTCGAAGGCCGGGATGCGCAGCGTGCCGACCTGATCGGCGCGCACCGGAAAGCTGAGCGTCACGCTCGAGGTGCGCATGCCGTTGATCACCGACAAGCTGGTCGATTGGCTGGGCGGGCCGAGCACGCGCAAGCCCGCGATCTCTGGCAGCTCCACCGGGCCGACGGGCTCGCTGTCCTCGAACACCAAGTCGAGGACGCCGCGCTGCCCGGCGCCGAGCTCGGTTGGCTGCCAGTACACGGACTGCGCCGCCGCGCTGCCGGCGCAAAGCAGCACCAGGCAGGCGATCAGCAGTGACGGGGTTCGAAGCGACTGACGCGTCATGACACGACCTCTCTGACCTTTCTCACCAGTTCTTGCGCGGCGCCGCGCTGGGCGGCTGTCCGTCGGCGCGGTTCATGCGCTCGAAGAGCACGGCCGGCGAGTCGTTCTGTTTGGCCTGCTGCAGGCGCGCCAGCGCCGCGCCGCCGGCCGCGTCGCTCTGCTTCAGGTCCTGCGGCTGTCCGCCGCCGACCAGACGCATGGCCGCTGGCGCGGCCTCGGCCTCCGGCTTCTCTTCCGCGCCCGCTGCCGCGGCCTGGTCGGGCTTCTCATCGGCCCGCTCGTCGTCGAGGCCGGCAGCCTCGAGCGCTTGTACATGGTCGTTGCGCTCGACGGCACCGGGCGCTTCGTCGCGCGGCTCGTCGGCCGCGGCCTGCGCCGTCGCCGTGTCGGGTTCTGGCTGTTCGTCCGCCCCGTCCTCGCGGGCCGCCGCATCTTCTGCCGGCGCTGCGTCGGCGGCTCCGCCGTGGCGCGGCTCGTCGTTCGCCTTGCCGGGCTCGTGCTCCTGCCGAGCGGCGTCGGAGGGATCGGGTGGCTGCGGTGCACCCGCGTCCTGCTCGCCATCGCCACCGCCGCCCTGGGAGGCATCGCCGGTCTCGGGCTTGTCGCTGCGCTGGTTGCCGTTCTCCTGGTCCTTGCTCTCCTCGCCGTTCTGCTCAGGGTTGGACTCGGAGTTCTTCGCTTGGTCGGCCTTCTGATCGTCGCTGTTCTCGCCGCCGCTCTGCTGTTGCTCGCTCTCCTGCTCGCCGCCGCCGCCGCCGCCCTTGTCGCACGGCTTGTCCGGCGGTTGCTGATCGTTCTGCGGCGGCGGTGGGGGCTGGGGCGGGTTGCGCAGCGCCTCGAGCTGTTGGCGCAGCGCCGGCCAGTCGGCCGCGCTGGCGTCCTGTCGCTCGCCGCGATCGACGGCGGCGAGGGCGTCGTCAATGATGCCGTGTCGCGGTGCGCCGCTGGGCGCGCTCGGCTGCGAGGCGAAGCCGATGGTGTCGGTTGCCAGGCGTTCGTAGTCGGTCGGTCCGAGGGCCGGCTTCTCGCTCAGCGCGGCGACGGTGGCGGCGAGGTCGACCGCGGGCTCGGTCGAGGGATCACCCGAAGGGTCGACGGGAAGACCGCCCGGAGGTTGGGGCTTGGTGGCGACGGACAGGGGAGGAGGTTTGTCCGCCGCCACCGTGATGGCCTGGATTGGGGTGTGCCAGACCATCAGCCCCACAAGCACCGCCGCGGTGGCCGGTGCGGAAGCCCGGAGCGGTCGGCGGCCGCGCGTCTGAAGCGCGCGGGCGAGGGGAAAAACGGGGAATTCGAGCCAGTAGCTGAGCAGGAACAACAGCACCGCCGGGGCCAGGAACCACTCGAAGCGGTCCTGCAAACGCAGGTGACGTTCCTCGACGTACTCGCCCTTCTTGCCAAGGGCGACGGTCGTGCCGACGAGGTCGGCGATGTCGACCCAGGTGGCGGCGTCGCGATAGGTGCCGCCGGTCTGCTCGGCGAGCGCCTGCAGCGTCTTCGGTTCGAGCTTCGACAACACGGCGTTGCCCTGCTCATCCTTGAGCGCGCCGCCATCGGCGTCGGGCACCAGCGCGCCCTCGGGTGTGCCGACTCCCAAGCCGACGACGCGAATGCCGCGCCGGCGCAGGGCCGGGACGACCTTCTGCCAGCTCTCGTCGTGGGCTTCGCCGTCGCTCAGCACCACCAGATAGCGATCGCCGTCGCCCTGCTCGCCGAAGCCGTTGGCGGCGGCGCGCAGCATCGCGGTGTAGTCGGTGCCGCCCTGCGGCAGATAGGACGGATCGAGGGCGGCGAGGAACTCGCGCAGCACCTCGTAGTCGGCACTGAGCGGGCTTTGCACGAAGGCAGTGCCGGCGAACACGGCGAGGCCGACGCGCTCGCCGTGCAGTTGGTCGAGCAGCGCTTCGACCAGTAGCTTGGCGCGCGCCAGGCGGTTGGGCGAGACGTCGGTGGCCAACATGCTGCGCGACAGGTCGAGCGCGATCATGACCTCGCGTGCCTGCCCGATCGTTACCTCCGGCACCTCGCCCCACTGCGGGCGGGCGAGCGCGCCGAGCGCCAAGGCGGCGGCCAGGGCGAAAGCGAAGCCGCGCAGGCGGCGGCTGACCGGGCGGGTGCCGTCGCGCAAGCCGCGGCGGTCCGCCCACAGCTGGCGAATGTTGGGAAAGCGGCTGCTGTCGCGCGCGGCGGCGCCGCGGCGGAACAGCCACCAGGCGGCGCAGATCGCGAACGGAATCGCGGCCAGGACGAAGGGATGCTGCCAGGTCATGCGGCTACCTCGTAGGAATCGCTTTCGCGCCGGGTCGCGGTGGTGCCGAGCGCGGCATCGCCGGCGCCGCGCTGCGACGGCACCGCCGGCGCCGGGCGCCGGCTCGACCGCGCACTGAACAGCGCCGGGACCAGGGCGAGCGCGTAGCCGAGGGCGATCAACGCCAGCCCTGGCCACGCCGCGTAGGCGTAGAACTCCTCGGCGCGCCGGGCCGCAGTGGCGTCGAACTCGATCTTGCGCTCGCGGTCGATGGCGGCGAAGGCCTCGTCGACGGTGGCCGAATCGGTGGCGCGGAAGTAGCGGCCGCCGGTGGCGTCGGCGATGCCGCGCATGGTGGCCGTGTCGACCTCGGAGATCGCCTCCTCGTAGCCGAGCTTGCGGCCGCGCTTGTCGAACACCGGCACCGGCACGATACCTTCCTGGCCGGCGGCGATGGTGTAGACGGGGATGCCCTTCTCGCGCGCCAGCTCCGCGGCCTGGCGCGGCGCCACCGCGCCGGCGTTGTTGGCGCCGTCGGTGAGCATGATGACGAAGCCGCCGAGGCGTTTGCCGTCCGCTTCGCGCCCGGGCTGGCCGAGGCGCGCCACGGCCAGCGACAGCGCGTCGCCGATCGCCGTGCCGTCCTCGATCAAGCCGATCTTGAGCCGCTTGACCTGGCGGTGCAGCCAGTCGTGATCGCCGGTGAGCGGCGCCAGCGTGTAGGCGCGGCCGGCGAAGGGCACGATGCCGATGCGGTCGTTCGGGCGCCGGGCGATGAAGGCGTCGATGATCGGTTTGATCGCCTGCAGGCGATTGATGCGCTCGCCGCCGCGCTCGTAGTCCTCGGCCAGCATGCTGGCCGACAGATCGATCGTCAGGACGATGTCGTAGCCTTCCTGATGGATCTGGCGCTTCTCGTCGAGGCGCTGCGGGCGCGCCAAGGCCACGGTGAGCAACACCAGCGCGACGCTCACCAGCGCCAGCGGCAGGCGCGAGCGCGTCATCGGGTCGTGGCCGGCCCACTGGCTGACGAAGGGGATCACCAGCACCGAGCGGCCGCGCCGGCTGCGCAGCCAGGCGATGGCCGGGAGAGCGAGCAGCAGCAGCAGCCAGACTGGCGAGGCCAGGGTCCAGGAACCGACGGTCATTGCTTCACCCCCTGCATGCGGGTGCGCAGAAAGTGGATCATGCGCAGCACCAGATCGTCGCCGGTACCGACGGTGAGGGCGCTGAGCGGCGAGGGGAACAGCGCGCGCCAATACGCGTCGCGCCGCTGCACCCATTCGCCGTGGCGGCGTCGGGCGGCCGAGGAGCTGGCATCGAAGGGCAGCAGCTCGCCGCTGAGCGGATCGACGGCCGTCAGGCCGCCGAGTGCCGGCAGCGCGCGCTCCCAGGGGTCTTCGACGCGCAGGCCCATGAACTGGTAGCGGCGCGTCAACGCCGGCCAGGCCGGCGGCGGCGTGCGCGGCGCGAAGTCGCCCAACCACAGCACCACGCTGTGGCGCGGGAAGGCGTGGAAGAAGCGCCGCCAGTCCATCTCCACCGCGCCGCCGTCCTGCAGCACGGGGATGGGCTGGCCGAGCAGAACCGTGGCGGTTTCGATGATGGGGAGGCGACCGCGTACGGGCTCTCGCACCAGGTGGGTGTCGGGGGTAGCGTGCCAGAACCCGACGCGGTCGCGGTTGCCGGCCGAGAGGAGGGCGCAAAGGGCGGCCAGCTCGAGGAGGGTCTCGCGCTTGCTGCGCGCCCCGGAGCCGAACTGCAGCGAGATGCTGTCGTCGAACAGCAGGACGATGGTGAGCTCGCGTTCCTCGATGAACCTCTTGCGGTAGAGCTCACCGCGGCGCGCCGTCACGTTCCAGTCGACGTCGCGTACGTCGTCGCCGAACTCGTACTTGACGACCTGGTCGAACTCGCGGCCGCGGCCGCGAAAGGCGGTGCGGTATTCGCCGCCGAGCAGCGCGTCCGCGGTGTGGCGGACGCGCCATTCGAGCTTGCGCAGCAGCGCGGTGGGGGTGGAGACGGGAGCGTTCATGGCGTACTCGAGTTCGCCGCCGAGGCACAGAGGCGCAGAGGGGGTGGGGTGTGGGGAGGCGTGTGGTTGCGCGTGGGGGGTACGCGCCTTCTCTGCGCCTCTGCGTCTCGGCGGCGAAGCTGACAGGGATCCGAATCAGGCGCGCTCGGGGACCGGCGTGGTCTTGAGCACGCGCTTGAGAATGGCGTCGGGCGTGATCTGCTCGGCCTCCGCCTCGTAGGTGAGGCCGATGCGATGGCGCACGGCGTCGCAGAAGACCTCCTGCACCACGGCCGGCGTGGCGAAGTCGTGCCCGCGCACGAAGGCCAGCGCCCGTGCCGACTGCACCAGCGCCAAAGTGGCGCGCGGCGAGGCGCCGAAGGCGAGCGGCGGCGCGCCGCCGTTCATCGCCGGCCCGCGGCCCTTGGCCAGCTCGCGCGTGTTGCGCACCAGGGCGACGATGTAGCGCTGCAGGTCTTCGCTGACGTACACCGCATCGGCGCCGGCGCGCAGCGCCAGCAGCTCGGCGGCGGACGACACCGCCCGCACGCTCGGCTGGCGCGTCACCTGACCCCAGCGGCGCAACAGGCCGTGCTCCTCGTGCTCGGCGGGGTAGTCGACGATGAGCTTGAAGAGGAAGCGATCGGTCTGCGCCTCGGGCAGCGGATAGGTGCCCTCCTGCTCGACCGGGTTCTGCGTCGCCATCACCAGGAAGGGCCGCGGCAGCGGATGCGACTCGCCGCCGATCGTCACCTGGCGCTCTTGCATGGCCTCGAGCAGCGCGCTCTGCACCTTCGCCGGGGCGCGGTTGATCTCGTCCGCCAACACCAGGTTGGCGAAGATCGGCCCGCGGTGCGTGCGAAACTCGCCGCTCTGGGGCTGGAAGACCATGGTGCCGACCACGTCGGAGGGCAGGAGGTCGGGGGTGAACTGCACGCGCTCGAATTCCACCCCGAGCGCCGTGGCGAGGCTCTTGACCAGCAGCGTCTTGGCTAACCCGGGCATGCCTTCGATCAACACGTGCCCGTCGGCCAATAGGGCAACGAGCGCACGCTCGATGACGACGTCCTGCCCGATCACGGCCTGCTGAACCTCGTTGCGGACGCGCGAGGCCCATTCCACGCCGCGCTGCGGCGCCGGCGTCGAACTGTAGAATTCCTCGCTGGTGTTTCCCGCGCCGCTGACGGCGCCGTTGATGACGTGACCTTCCATCGCGTGTTCGACCTCCTGCCGGATGCC
This sequence comes from uncultured Binatia bacterium (SeqCode), assembly GCA_964475125.1. Taxonomy (GTDB): domain Bacteria; phylum Desulfobacterota; class Binatia; order HRBIN30; family CADEER01; genus CAYYWP01. The sequence continues at coordinate 11,197 of CAYYWP010000146.1, forward strand.
TATGGCAACGCGCGTGCCAACGGCGCTTGGAGCCGCCGGCGCCGGCAAGAAGGGTCGCCCAGACGCATGATGGCCGTAGGGAACCGGCTCCATGCAGCCGCACGGCTGAATTGAACCGATCGGGCGCACGGCGTGCGCCCGGGGGTGGCGGGTGGGGCCTACAACCCGCTTGCAGGCGGTGACGGGCGGGTCGTGACGCCGCTCATCTCACCTTCGTCCCCGGCGCGAAGCGCCGTCCGGGGGCGAGCACGGAAATGCCCTCGTCATCGTTGGCGGCGAGCAGCATGCCCTGGCTCTCGACGCCGCGCAGGACCGCGGGCTTGAGGTTGGCGACGACGACGATCTGCTGGCCGACCAGCGCGGCGGGGTCATACGAGGCGCGGATGCCGGCGACGATCTGGCGCAGGGACGCCTCGCCGACATCGACCGTCAGCACCAGCAGGCGGTCGGCATTCGGATGCGGCGCCGCCGCGAAGATGGTGCCGACCCGCAGGTCGAGACGGGCAAACTCTTCGATGCTGATCTGGGTGGTCTCGGTCATGGCGCAGTTCCTTGGCGGCGCTCGAGCTCCTTGACGCGCTCCTCGAGCTCGCGCACGCGCTGGCGCAGGCGCTCGAGCTCGTCACTGGGCGTCGGAGCAGGCGGCGCCGCGGCTGGCGGTGCAACCGGTGCCGCCGCGGCAGGTGGCGGGGCCGGCGGTGGCGCGGGCGACGCCGGCGGAACGGCGGGCTCGGCGAAGATGGGTGTGGCCGTGGGCAGCGCGATCGGTGCCTGAA
>CAYYWP010000147.1:0-11932 GCA_964475125.1 uncultured Binatia bacterium (SeqCode)
GGGAACGAAATTGTTCTCCCAGAGGAAAAAACCGGCGTAGGGGTGGTCGAGCCAGCGGGCCGCGTTCAGGATGCACCCCAGCGTGATGACGGCGATGATCGGCAGGGATGCCAGCACCAGTGGGGACGGGCGCGGTCGTGCTCCGGGCCTCGCCGCGGCTGGTATGCTCGGCTCGTCCACTGGGGCGGCGATTCTGGCAGGTCTCGCCGTCGCCTGCCACACCCTCATGTTCTCGTCTGTCGGCGCGGGCGCGTGGGCGTGGGTGGCGCCGTTGCCGGTGCTGCTCCTGGCCGTCGCCGCGCCGGCTCGGCGGCTGGTGATCGCCGCCTGGGCGATCGGTAGCGCGCAGGCGCTACTGCTCAACGCGCCTTGGCTGTGGCCGGCGATGCGCGACGTCTTCGCCCTGCCCGCGCCGGTCATCGCCGCCATGCTCGCCGTCGAGTCGCAGATCGTCGGCGGCGTTCCGTTCGCCGTGCTCGCCCTGCTGCTCGCGCTCGGCGCCCGGCTGCCGGCGCCGGCCTTCGCGCTCTACGCCCCGGCGGCGTGGGTCGCGGTCGAGTACGGGCGCGCCCACTGCCCGCTCAGCGCCCCGTGGGGGCTGCTCGGATCGGCGCTCTCCGAGTGGCTCGTGCCGGCTCAGGTGGCGGACCTCGGTGGCGTCTATGCCGTGTCGTTTCTCGCCGTCCTGCCCAGCGCCGCACTCGTCGCCCTGCTCTACCGAGGCCGCAGCCGCTCAGCCCTCGCCGCCGTCGCCGTCGCCGCGCTGCTGCTCGTCGCGGCGCTCGCATACGGCGCCTGGCGCCTGCGCGAGGTGCGAGCCGAGATGGCCGCCGCGCCCACCTGGCGGATCGCGCTCGTCCACGCCGAGCTCGCCAACCCCGAGCGGTTGGCGGGGCCGCGTGCGCTCGACAACATCGAGCGTCACCTCGTCCTCGCCCCACCCAGCGACGTGCCGCTCGACCTCGTCGTCTGGCCCGAGAACACCGTCAGCGTCTTGCTGGAGGACAACCCGGCGCTGGTGCGGCGCATCGCCGTGCCGGCGCATCGCGCCCCCCACCTCGTCGGCGGCCCACGGCTGGTCGGCGACGCGCCGCGCGCGTTGCGCGCCTCGGCGTTCGCGATCGGCGCCGACGGGATCGCCGCGACCTACGACAAGCGCCGCCTGGTGCCGCTGGCGGAGACCGGCGGTGGCGGCTGGGCGCCGCTGCTCGGCTTCGGCACCGGGGAGGGCGCCGGCCGGTTCGAGATCGGCGGCGTGTGCATCGCTCCGTCGATCTGCTTCGAAGCCGTCTTCCCCGAGCTGGCCCGTGCCGACGTGCGCGGCGGCGCCGCCCTGCTCGTCAACCTCAGCAACGACGCCTGGTTTACGCCCGGGGTCGGACCGCGCCTGCACTTTCTCTTCACTCGCCTGCGTGCCATCGAAACGCGGCGCGCCTTGGCACGGGTCGCCAACGGCGGCATCACCGCCCTGGTCCTCCCCGACGGCCGCCTGGCCGCCAGCAGCACCGGCCCCCCGGGCGCGCTCCTCGTCAGCGCCCCGCTACTGCACGCGCTGTCACCGTACACTCGCCTCGGCGACGCCTTCGCCTGGCTCTGCATCGCCGCAACCGCGTGTGGGGCGATCGCGGCCCGGCTGCGGCAAGGGTGATGCCGCTAGCGCCGACGGAGCGCGTTGCGGCACAGGCAGTCTCCGCGGGCCGAGAGCCCGTGTGAACGCCGATGTTCCGAACCCGTGTCTCGCCCCCCCTCAACAGTGTTCATCGGCGTTCATCTGTGGTTCTCTTTTCTCGCTGCGCGTGTCTCTGCGCAGCTATGACCGCGATCGGGCAGCGCGCAGAACCTCGAGCAGCTCGCTGCGATCGAAGAAGACCTGGTTGGAGTAGATGAGCCCGGCTCGAAGTTGCACGGTGCACACTCCCGTCGCATCGACGACGCGCGCGCCGACCGGAATGGAGGCGTGCCAATGGTTGAGGAAACCATCGCGAATCGGGATCGAGCCCTGGTGCCGCCACACCCAGTTCGGATTGAGTGCCAGCAGACGGGTGAAGTAGGCCAGCAGCGCATCCCGGCCGTGTACTCCCACCGGGATGGCCGGGTCGCAGTAAAAGGCGTCGGGCGCATAGAACGACACCAGCCGCTCAGGCTGATTGCCGGTCCAGGCCAAAAGCCACGTCTCGGCAAAGGCACGCGCCTCGGCCGAGTCCATCCCTTCGAACTGCATGGCGGGTCACTGCGTGCTCAGGGCTCAGTTCATCCGCGGCAACGGCTTGTCCTTGTAGTACTCGTGCACGGCTTTCAGGTTCTGCTGGTGCACTTCCCGATACGGTTCGTAGAGGCTCACCGAACCGTTCTTCACGGCAGGCTCGATGAAGGCTTCCAGCGGGCTGTCGAGGTAGCCCGCCTGCTTGGCGCGGCTCACCATCGCGGTGATGTAGTCGATGGTGGCATCGATCAGCGTCTGGCGATACCCGCCGCCGCGAATCACCTCGGGGTCGCCGTGATTCGGATAGATCCGCTCGGCGCGCAGCTCCTTGAGCTTGCGGAGGTTGCGCACATGTTCCGGCAGGTCGGCGACCTCGACCATATAGGTCACCGAGTCCTCCAGCGTGTCGCCGGCGAGCAGGATCCGGTCGGCCGGGATCAGCACCACGGTCCCGTCGGCCGTGTGGATGTTGACGTTGTGCAGCTCGATCTTGAGATCATCGAGATACAGATCCATCCGGCCGTGGTACACCAGGTTGGGAAGGATCAGCGGGGTGACGCCGGGCGGACCGAACACCTCGCCGGCTTCGATCTTGTCCTTCAGGCGCACCAGGGTCTCCCGGCCGGCGTCCGAAGCGATGATGTCGCTGTCCCGGTAGATGGCGTTGCCGGCGACGTGGTCCATATGCCAGTGGCTGAGCACCACGGTGAAGTGGCGAATGCCCAGTGTCTCGAGATGGCCGCGCACCCAGCGCGCCTGCTCGACCGAGGTGAAGGTGTCGAAGACGATCGCGCGGTCGCGCTTGTGGATGGCGTACGTGGCGATCCCCAGTTTCATCGCCGCATCGTCCACCCAGTTCCACTCGGGGCGTTCGCGCCGGCCGCTCGGATCGCGCCCGTCGTAGAAAGCGAGGAGATGATCGTTGAGCGCGAAGATGCGGCGCGCGCTAGAGCCCCCTGCCGGGGCAGCCGCTCCTCGATGGGCGCACATGAGCACGGCACTCAGCGCAACCGCGAAGGCCACCAGGCGCGATGGCCTGGCCGTTGGTTGAAAAAGGCCGCGCTCATGCTGCGACGGGCTCATCCTTCGTCAGGCTCAGAAGAGCGGGAGATGCAATTGATACAGGCCACTAGAGAGTGCGATGCCAATACCCGACATCAATCCAGCGCCCGAACTTGTAGCCGACTTCCTTGAAGTGGGCGACCTTTTCCAATCCGCACTTCTCGTGCAGCGCCACGCTGGCCGCGTTCGGCAGGGCGATGCCGCCGATGACGGCGTGCACGCCGCGATCGCGCAGGATCGGGAAGAGCTGAGCGTACAACATCGATCCGATCCCGCGTCTGCTGTGCGTGGGCTCGACATACACCGAGATCTCCGCCGAGAAACGGTAGGCGCAGCGCCCTTTCCACCGGCTGGCATATGCGTAGCCGACGACCTGTCCACCGAGCTCGGCAACCAGCCACGGCAACGAGGCTGATCCGACCTCCTCGATCCGCCGCGCCATTTCCCGCGCCGGGACGGCCTCCTCCTCGAGGCTCACGACCGTACCGGTGACGTAATGGTTGTAGATCGCGGCCAGCGACTCGGCATCTGCGACCGTCGCGGCTCGAATCGACGCCTCCTGCTGGATACGGCTGAGCATCGAGTGAAGTCCGTCGAACCGACTCCATCACCCGTCGTGGCCGCCGACGCAAGCGGGTGCGGGTCGTCGAATCGCCGGCCTGGCCGCGGGTCGCAGGCCCGGATGTGGTCGGCCGGTCACCGGGGATCGGGGGCATGCCAGGGCACGGGCAACGGCTTGCCGTCGCCGGTCTTCACGCGAACCGGCGCCATGCCGAGCGCGGCGACGAGCTTCATCTCCTCATCGGATGTGTTCACGATCTGATGCACCACATCCGACTCCAGCACCAGCGCGCTATTGGGGCCGAACCGCGTCGTCTGTCCGCCCACCATGCATTCGCCGGAGCCGGTCAGCACCACGATGACCTCTTCGCACGCGTGGCGGTGGACCGGAGTCGCCGCGCCGGGGGCGATGGTCTGCACCCAGACCTCCATCGATTTCACCCCCTGCAAGTGCCCGCCCACCGTTCGATGCATGATACCCGGCATGGCGAACTGCTCGACGTCTTCGATCTTGATGATTGGCACACGACCTCCTGTATCGCCGGCGTGCCTGACCCTGCTTGGCAGAACACCGTCTGTACAAACCTGCTCCACTCACGCGACCCGGTCAACGCGAACCTGACCTTCGACCTGTGCACGCGAGGCCGCCATCCGATGTTCAAGTCGCGTAACGCCTGCCATCAGCGGCGGCGCGCTGCGCCGTCGCCTGCCTGCAGTGGTTGTGCCTCATTGCGGTCCAATCTTGAAGAGCCTTTGGGCGTTGCCAGCCAGGAACAACTCCCGCGCTTCATCAGCGAGGCACAGTGAATCGAGTCCTTCCAAAGCCTTTGCCGGCGCGATCATTGGGTAATTCGTGCCAAACAAGACCTTGCGTCGGCCATGCCCGCGCATGAACTCGACGAGCGCGGGGGGGTAACGTTTGACCGTGTAGGCCGAGGTGTCGACATGAATGTTCTCGTGCTTCGTGGCTACGGCGATGGCTTCATCAGTCCACGGATAACCGATGTGCCCGCCGACGATCACGAGCTCCGGGAAATCGATCGCCACCTGATCCAGGTAGATCGGGCGGCCGACCTCGGAAGGCATGAGCGGTCCCGTATGCCCGATCTGCGTGCAAAACGGCACCCCGAGTTCGCAGCATGCCGCGTAGACAGGATAGAAGCGGCGATCTGTCGGAGGCACTTCCCAAAGCCAGGGCAAGACTCGGATGGCTTTGAAACCGAGCTCATGGATGCACCGCCGCGCCTCTCGCATCGCCGCCATCGGCTTGGCGATATCGACAGAGCCCACGCCCAGTAGCCGGTCCGGTGCCTCGGCGACGAAGCCCGCGACCTCGTCGTTAGAGATCATGACGTTGCGCGGGGCCACCCAAGCCGAGATCAAAGCCTGATCGACCTTGGCCTCATCCATGAGTGCCACCGTCATCTTCACGGGCAACTCGACGGATGGAACTGGAGTCTTGGTCCAGCGACGCAGCGACTCGAAGATCGGATCCTGCAAATGCCGTAAGGTGGGATGCTGCGCCCACGCGTCGATGATCACGTGCGTTAACTCCCGAGGCTACGGGCCGACACAGAGGTTCGGAACCGTAAGGCGCTCGAAGAGGTGTGGAGACGCCACGGCCGAAGACGGGTAGTTCCCCAAGGCACTCTTGAAGTCGGGATGGCTGAACGCGGCGCGGAAATGAGCCACGGACTCCCAAATTGCGTAGTTCAGGAACACCGTGCTGCCCGCGATACCGCGGTGCAATTGAGTTGAGATGTAGCCAGGCTGCTGCTTCATCCAAGTGGCGTCCGCTGCCCAGGCCGCGAGCAAGGCGGGAATGTCTCCTTCCGCGACGGTGAACACGTTCACCAAGACCACTGGCGCCTGCTCGGTGTGAAGTTGTTGAAAGATCGGAACGACCGGATCGAGGGGTTTGAGTTGAAGCACGAGTCATTCTCCTTTGGTAAGGGGGGTCGGAGGAGGCGGCCTTCGTGGATCGCGTAGAGCGGTCTAACGCGTGGGCGATGACCTGCCGGCGCAGGATACTGCGCGACGAGCAGCTCAAGCCGGTTGGGTCCATCGCCTTGTCAGGCGTCACCATACGATCACCCATCGGGGCTCGAAACCGCTCACTATGCAGCCTCCGCCCACGAACTCTCCGCGCTTTTCAGCAGCGAATCCCTCCTCTGGCAGCGTGCCCATCACCAGTGGCACGACACGAGGCGGCCCTTGGACTGAACGGAAGCTCACGTCCAACGGGGACACAGTCGCCGCGATCCAAGCGCAGAGAGATCCGATGACGAGACCCCGTCGGGATCGGAAGCCACGGAAGGCGAGCACCACGACCAACGCGACGCCTAGAAGAACGGATAGCAAGCGATAGGCGACGGCACCCCAGACGAGGGCGGCCAGGACTCCCAGCGTGACAACGATGACCTTGAGGACCGCTGTGGAGATTCTGTGGGCCATCTGAACACGCCTAACTTCGGCGCTTCACCGGCGCGGGCCGGAATGCGCCGGCTCCCGTCTTCGGCTGCAGGGCCCGCGTCGGTTGCACCGCCTCAGTTGGGCGTGGAATGCAGACTTGAGGCACCCAGCTCACTGACTCGTTCTCTCCAAGTGTCGATCGGATCTTTACGCGAGATCGCGTGGATCAGGAAGCGGGGAAAAGACCAGGTTCATATCGGCTTGCCAGACGCATGGCTTGAGAAAAACGTGATGACATGGCCGGCAGGCTCGCGGACAGTGAAAACCTCATGATCGATCGCCGGGCGAGCTTCGAGCGGTGATGGGGCGAGTCCGAGGGCGGCAAAGCGCCGATGGGTTGCATGCAGGTCGTCAACCATGAGGTCGAACGGCGCGTCGCCCGCAACGATTTTGTCCGTCAGCATCAGGATCAAGTGTGTGCCGCCTCGCATCTCATAGACGGACACCTGCGGTCCATCGAATATGGGACGCATGCCAATCGCGCGCATGAACCGAGCAGACTCCTCCATACGGTCTGTCTGCAAAACGACGTGCGCCACGCCCACTGCGGGGCACTGATCGTGCTCACTCATGATCTTGTCGGGTCTCAGCCAGAAGCGCTCCGCGTCCAGGACGGCGAGCACCGCGAACCGCTTGCCGGCCAGCTTCGTTGTCGATCCGATTCATTCCTTCGACTCCACGTACCGGCCGAAATTGTCCAGGATGGCCTGCCAGCCGATGCGCTGAAGCTCGGGCGTGTTCTCGGTTTCCGCGTCGAACGTTTCCTTCACGAGGACGCCGCCGCGCTGCTCGACGAACTCGATCTTGACCTCCCGGCCGTCGCTCATGCGGAATTCAATGGACTTGTGGGGCACGATACGGGTGTACGTTCCCTCGAAGTCGAACCCCACGCTTCCGTCTTTGGCTTCCATCCGCGACGAAAAGGTACCGTCTTCACGCAAGTCGACAGCGCTCTTGGTCGTGTGCCAGTCGTCCGACGCCGCGTTCCATTGCTTGATGTCCTCTGGGGTACTCCAGGCGTCCCAGACCTTGTTCGGCTCTGCCTTTACGACGGTCTCGACAGTGATCTTCATGGGTTTTCTCCGAATCGATTGCGCGAGCGGCATGCCGCGACACGCCCGCTCCCGTTGTCCGAACGGCTGCGCGGCCCGCGTCGGCTGCAGCACTCTGTTAGGTGACGTTCCGCTGGCGTTCTATGAGCTGCGCATAGACCCGCTTCACATCGTCGATGCGTTCGAAGCATGGGGTCTGATACTTTCCCATGCCTGGCCATTGCATTCCGGCGTACCACGCTGCGAAGGGCTGCTGCCGGCCCAGGTAGATCGTGCCGGTACCATCCTTCCGCTCCTCGAGTGAGATGTCGGTAAGCGTCCTGAGAGGAAGTGACGTCGTAGTGCGCGACAACATGCCCGACACGATGATCACACGACGATTTGTGAGCCCGTAAAACGTGTTGGCGCGAACACGCGCATCGACAAAGAACCGGCCGACCGTGATGTACACGGCGACGATGACGAAGGGGATGCCCCATAGCGCGAAGAACAGCGGCGCGCCCTTTTCGAGGACGCTCGCCTCCCAGAACACCGCGAAGCCGCCCCACAACAGGCTAAAGGGGATCATGAAGGCATCGGATGGGCGCAACAGCAACCCTTGCCAGGGTACACCGGTCCAGATGAGTGACTCACCAGCCTCGAGGGAGCTGCTGACCTGAAGCTCCGCATTCTTGCTCAACACTCACCTCCCGGCGCCTAACGCCTCGGCGATGAGCCGCCCGGCGCACGGTTGGTCGCAACGACCAGCGCTGCTCAAGCCGGTCGGCTCCACCGGCTGGTTATCGCCGCGTTCTTAATGTTGGTCATCCCGTGGCACGGCGCACGGCGTTTCGAACGGGTTGCGACAGATCGACGAAAACGAAGAACTTGGTCGGATACAGGGCCCGGTTCCGCGACTGGTTATGCCACAGGGCAAGAATCTCGACGGTGTCCTGATCGAGACGTGCGCGATAGTAGAGATGATAGCGCACGCGGCTGGGGTGGACGCGACGTACGCCGGTGAGTCGCGCATTCAGCGCACGCGCGCCGATGCTTGGCTGGAGCGCGATCAGCCGGAACACCCGCTCGATCTCGCCCCTGAGGAGATCCGGTGCCGCAGCTCGGTTTGCGTCCCACCATTCGCCTGCCTTGGTGATCTCGCGCGCGGCGCGACGAGTGACCTTGATGGTGAGTGGCGTCACTTGCGCGAGGCGAGATCGCTGAGAAACCGCTTCCCATCGACCACTTCCCCACGTTCCGCCTCGTCGATCGCGAGCAGCAAGTCCGCTTCGGCTTCGCCGTTGAGCTCGAAGGTTTCGTCACCCTCCGGTGCGATGACGGTTACGGTTGAGCCTTCCTCAAGCGGTGCGCCGTCGACGACAACCTGGCCTGCAACCACCTTGCCGCTCGCTACTTTCATACGCCTCCCGTACTCTCCGCCGCCGGATCTGTCCAGCAACGCTTGCGTATCAGGAGGTGCCGCCGAACGCTGGCGCTCAGCCGTGCGGGCCACAACGTGCAGCCTCCCGTTGTCCGAACGCCGACGTGGCCCGGGTCGGCTGCAGCGGCATGTTAGAGGTCAACACGGTCCGTTCCGGAAGCTCGCCGAGACGTGTGAGGCGAACTCCGCGAAGGAAGTTGGCGTCGCAGGGTAGCAGGCGGCCGCCGCGGCGGGTGCTACGAGGCAACTGAGGATCAGCGAAGCTGGAAACCCAATGCGCCCCCCGCGGAAGCCAACCAACGGGGTGGCAGCGCAACGACAAACACCGTCGAGCCAGCGATCAGCGCGTGCGCGACGTCCCTGTGCCACGCGTAGCCACCGCACCAGAAGAATTCCAGGAAGGCGCGGCTCGGCGATGGCGACGATCAGAGCGGCAACTGAAGCGGTTGCTCGGAGCAGCACTGTTTCGCTCCGCTAACGTCGTGCCGCTCAGCCGCGGCCGCGGCGTACCCTCGGCCGGGCTCGAACACCTCGGGTCCGTGCCGTGACCGTCGGCTGTAGCGGCTCGTGAGCCCTCGACGCCCGCGAGCCCACGCGGTCCCGTTTCGCGACGAAGCCCGATTGGTCTCCCTGGTGTATGAAGAGCTTGCCGTGCATCATGTCGCCGTCGATCCTTGCGTTGCCGCGGCCGCTTGATGGGTCCATTTCGTCGAAACCAGACCACGAGAATTCGACAACGGGGGCATCGCCGGCGCGCTCCTCGACGCAATAGTCGATCGACGCACCGATCGCGATCAGCTGCATTTCGCCCAGACCGTTGCGGCCGAAGGTGATGTGAGCTGGAACGACGAGGTCGAGTGCGTCCTGATCCCACATCTCGGTCTCAACGATCCGCCATCGGCCTGCGACGAATTGCTCACCTTTGGCCATTACGCTCCCTACGCAGGGCTAACGCCGGCGCTCAGCCGCGCGGGTCGCTGTCCGGCGTCTCCTGCTGTCCGTTCGGCTGCGCAGCGCGCGTCGGCTGCAGCGGCTCGTTGGACCGACACCGACGTCAGATCTCAATCGCGCGCGCCATTCGTCGGTCCCAGATACCTGATCCTCCCATCGGCGACCATCCAGGCGCCCAAGGAAGTTCCCACGGCGAAGGGCATTCTCTCATGAAGACTCAAGAACACATGGGATTCGTTCGGTGTGGGAGTAACGAGATTCGTCAGGAAGATAGCCTTCGCAGCCGCAGCCGGTGGCATAGCGGAACGATCGACGTACATGCAGTCCTTCGATAGCGCTCGGTTCTCCAGGACCTGGCTGCCATCAGCTGAGACGAGGATCCGGAGTTGACGACCAACCATCACGCGCCCCGGCACAGTTGTGGCTGGTAGGAGATACACATGCCAGTCGCCGTTAGCACCGAACGGATCCTGAAACACGACGGTGTTGTATCGTTCGGCGCAATCGAGCGATGCACTCGCAATGGCAAGTTGTCGCGCTTTGAACGCGGACAACTGAACCAGCGGTAGCGGTTCCGGAGAACTTAGGCGTTTCGCGGACGGGGTTCCGTGGGCGGAGAAAGATACGTCGTAGAGAGCTGCGTATGTGCCGGCATTTTCGCCGACGAATCGAACGACAATTCCTTCGGGGGTGGATACCGTGATCCAACCGAGGACGCCGGTCTCGTTCGAGGGAGTGACCCCAACGCGTATCAGCCCATCCGTAGCCTGTGCTGCGGCAGCGGCGTGGACGAGGATCATCTGACCGAGGCGCTCTGCTTCCGCGATCTCTGTGCCCGTTGCGGGAGGTAGTGGGTGTGCGACGGGTCGGGTGCTACACGCTGCAAGGGCCAACGCGAGCATCCCTGAAAGGACGCGTTTCATTCGGTTGAGCTCCTTGTAGCGCCGGCGGTGGCAGTCGAGCAACCGCAGGTCGCTCTCGCAGAGCAGCACTGCCATGATCCAGGCGACACCGCGCCACTCGGCGAGCAAGGCCGCCACCTCCGTGCGGATCATGACGACCGGCAGTCGCCTCGGGCGCTTGGCGCGCACGCGATTGTCGGGCCAACCGACCTCAACCCGCAGGACTGCACGGTACAGAAAGAGCACCACCACGAGCGCCCGGTTCGGTGCGATCTAACGCCTCACTCGCAGCCACTGTGCGAGGCGCGCGGCGGTGGCGTTACGCCAGTTGCGCGAGCCAGGCGGGGACGGGGAGGTCCTTGGCGCGCAGGAAGGCGGGGTTGAAGAGCTTGCTCTGGTAGCGGGTGCCGTAGTCGCACAGCACGGTGACGACGACATGGCCGGGGCCGAGCTCTTCGGCGACCTTGATGGCGCCGGCGACGTTGATGCCCGAGGAGCCGCCGACGCAGAGGCCCTCCTCGGCGAGCAGGTCGAAGATCTCGACCAGCGCCTCGCGATCGCTGACGCGGAGCGCGGCGTCGACCGGCGCGCCCTCGAGGTTCTGGGTGACGCGGCCCTGACCGATGCCTTCGGTGACCGAGTCGCCCTCGGCCTTGAGCTCGCCGTGGGCGAAATAGTTGTACAGCGCCGAGCCGGAGGGATCGGCGAGGACGATGCGCACCGACGGTTTGCGCTCCTTCAACGCCAGGCCGACACCCGCCAGGGTGCCGCCGGTACCGACGGCGGCGACGAAGGCGTCGATGCGCCCCTCGGTCTGCGCCCAGATCTCCGGACCGGTGGTCTCGTAGTGGGCGCGGCGGTTGGCGAGGTTGTCGAACTGGTTGGCCCACACCACGCCGTGCGGCTCGCTCGCCGCCAGTTCCTCGGCGAGACGGCCGGAGACGCGCACGTAGTTGCCCGGGTCCTGGTACGGCACGGCTTTCACCAGGCGCAGCTCGGCCGCACAGAGGCGCACCATGTCCTGCTTCTCGATGCTCTGCGTCTCGGGCATGACGATCAGCGTGCGGTAGCCGAGCGCATCGGCTACCAACGCCAAGCCGATACCGGTGTTGCCGGCGGTGCCCTCGACGATCAAGCCGCCGGGATCGAGCAGGCCGCGCGCTTCGGCGTCGCGCACGATGGCGAGCGCGGCGCGATCCTTCACCGAGCCGCCGGGGTTGAGGAACTCGCACTTGCCGAGGATCTCGCAGCCGGTGCGCGCCGAGGCCTTGCGCAGGCGGACCAGCGGTGTGTTGCCGACCAAGTCGAC
>CAYYWP010000148.1:0-11897 GCA_964475125.1 uncultured Binatia bacterium (SeqCode)
CGCTCACCCTGAGCCCGTCGAAGGGTGAGCGCGAGACAAGTGGCAACCCAAGCGCTAAGTGTAGGAGCCCCGCCATCAGGAAGGAGGCCCTGCGCCGCGGCAACTGGCAAGGCCGGCGGCGACTGGCCCGGGGACGCTCGCGAGGCGCTCACCCTTCGACGGGCTCAGGGTGAGCGGGATGGGATGTCAGATCAAGAATCAGGGCACCACTGCACAACTCCCAAGGAGAGGGTCACGGGGAGGTTTCGAACATCACCCAACACCACCTGGCGTGGAAAGGCCTTTCGCCAGGCAAGCCGCTGGTTGCGAAGGCCGCGCCGATCAACCGCCGTCTGCAGCGGCAGTCGACTCCACCAGCATCCCCAGCCGCCGCCACTCCGGCTCGGTGCGTTCGGTGAGCAGGCCGAGGCGGCGCAGGTTGGGGACCACGGTGTGCATGTACATCTCGCTGTTGATCGCCGGCCAGTTGGGCATGGCGAGTACCATCTGCACCACGTTCTCCGCATCGAGGCCGTATTTCGGGCCCAGCACGCGCAGCATGTCGAGCTGCTGATTGGCGTTCAGGCACTCGAGCACCGAGAAGGCGAAATCCTCCATGGCGGCGCGTTCGGCCGCCGTCGACTCGCGCACCACGCGGCGCATGACCAGGATGCCGAAGGCGGCGTGGCGCGCCTCGTCGATCTGCACGCGGCGCAAGATGTCGTGCAGCAGCGGATGGCTGGTCGCAGCGGCGATCTGGTCGAAGATGCCCACGGCGATCCCCTCGAACAGACACTGCATGCCGAGGGTCTTCAGCTTCCAGGTCGGGGCGCTGAGCAGCTTGTCGAACAGCACCTTGATGGTCGGGTTCACCGGGTACAGCACGCCCATCTTGCGCTGCAGAAACTTGCTCAGCACCTCGATGTGCCGCACCTCGTCGATCACCTGCGCGCCGGCGGCGAACTTCGCATCCATGGTCGGGCAGACGTTGGTGAGCTGGCCGCAGAGCTGCAGCGCCGCCTGCTCGCCGTGGAGGAGCTGGGACAGCGTGTGGGCGAATTCATCCCAGGCTGCGGCGCGGCAGGTGGCCTCGTCGGCGCCCATCTCGACCAGCATGGAGGGCAGCAGCAGCAGGCCCTTGGGCGGGAGAAACCAGGTGTCGCGCGGAAAGGGAGCCGACCAATCGATGTCCGATTCGGCGTTCCACTGGCCGCGCTTGCCCTTTTCATACAGGTCGCGCAGCTCTTCGACCTCGTGGCCGTAGTCCCAGGTCCAGTGCAGGTCGAGCGGCACGTCGACGTCGAGCTGCTGGCGCAAGCGCTCGATCTGCTGCGCATCGACGAAGTCGACCGCCTCGAAGTCGCCCACCAGATGGCGGTGGTCGGCGAGGATCTTCTCCGCCTGCGACATCACCCTCTCCTGACGCGCCGCGCCACCGGCCCGATCAGCCCGTGGCGCAGCAGGGCTTTGACCTCCGCCTTGCGTCGGCGCACCTCGGCCGCCGCGTGGACGGGTTGGCCGAGCAGCTCGGCGCCGAAGTCGCCCGAGGCGAACGGATAGATGAGCAACCCGATGAGGCTCTGCACGGTGTGCGGAATGCTCGCCGCGCGCAGGCCGCCGCTCTGCATCCCTTCGCGCAGGTGCTGCGTGGCGGTGCCGATGATGCGGCCGAGCGTCGCCTCGGCGGCGCGTTGCGCGGCCAGACTGCGGTCGACGTCATCGTCCTCGAACAGCGAGCGCAGCAGCAAGCGCGCGTAGGTCGGATGCTCGCCGAGCAGGTCGCAGATCGCGTCGATCCAGCGTTCGAGCCGCTCGGCTGGCGTGCCGCCGGCGGCCAGCGCCCGCATCAGCGCCACTTCGAAGGCGCCGAGGATGCGATCGACGGCCGCGGCGTAGAGCTCGGCCTTGGCCGGAAAGTGGTGGAAGAGGGTCGACTTACCGAGGCCGACGGCTTCGGCGATCTCGCTCATGCCGACCCCGGCGTAGCCGCGCCGCGCGAACAGGCGCTCGGCGGCATCGAGAATGCGGTCGCGCGCTGAGCTGTCCGTCGTCTGGGTTCGCACTGCCATGGGGGCACCGCCCGATCGGACGCGATACCACGACCGATCGGTCGGCCGTCAAGCGCGGCCGCGGACCGCGCCGGGGAAAATCTACGGCGCCGTGCACCCGGCGGCGCAGCCGTTGCCGGTGTCGCACCCCTGCCGGCAGGTCGTGGCGGACGGGCAGAACTCCAGGCAGCGGCCCAGATCGACCTGGCAGAAGGGTGCACAGTAGGTCGACGTGCAGCCATCGAGACAAGCCATGAACCCGCTCCAGCACCCCTCGCTGCAGCGCGCCGACTGCGCATCACAGGCCGCGCCGCAGGCGGCACATTCCGCGGTGTCGCAGCCGTCGCAGGTCGGGGCGTCGGCGTGCTCGCACCCGGTCGCGGGCTGGCAGGCGTCATCGGTACAGCTCAGGTGATCACTGCAGTCCGCCGCCGCACCGCTGACGCATTCCCCGCCACCGCAGTGGTCGCCGACGGTGCAGGCGTCGCCGTCCATGCACTCCGCGCCGTCGGCCTTGGGCTGCGACGAGCAGCTTCCGGTAGCGGGATCGCAGGTCCCCACCTGGCATTGCCCCGCCGCCGCGCAGCTCACCGCGCTGCCGCCCCGGCACACGCCCGACAGACAGGTGTCGGTCTGGGTACAGGCGTTGTGATCGTCGCAGGTGGTGCCGTTCGCTTTGGCGGGGTTCGAGCACAACCCGGTGGCCGGATTGCACGTCCCGGCGCTGTGGCATTGATCGGACGCGGTACAGCTCACCGGGCTACCACTGGTGCAGCTGCCGCTCTGGCACTGGTCGGCCGTCGTACAGGCGTTGCCGTCGTTGCAGGCCGTGCCGTTCGGCCGGAATTGACAGGCGGTGGAGCAACAGGCGCCGCCGCCGTAGCCCAGGTCGCATTGCTCGCCGTTCTCGCGGATGCCGTTGCCGCACACCGGGCATTTCGCCGGCAGGGCAAAGGTGAGCGAGCGCGCCGTGTAGGTTTTCCCAGCCCTGACCGATGCGGTGTTGCGCATGTCCTTGGCGCCGGGGTAGGGGGCGACGCCGCCAGCGCAGGTGTCGATGCTGAAGGGGATGGTGCGCGTACTGTTGGCGGGAACGGGTCCTGGAGCAGGGAGGGACACGGTGATGACGGTGTACCAGCCGCTGGTCACGCCCGGCGGCAGCGGCGGCGGCGTCACGCCGCTGGGGAAACGCACCTCGAGCGAGTCACTCACGGCCGTCACCGTCACCGCCGTCGATCCCGCGTTGGTGATCTCGATTGTGCCGGAGACGACGCTGCCGGTGATGCTGGCCGTCGTGGTAACCGAAACGCTCGCACCGCCTTTGGCCTGTGCATCGCCCGGACGGCACACGATCGCCGCCACCGCCAACGCCGCGAGAGCCGCGATCGCTCGGGCTGCGCGCATGGCGCGCGACCTGCCTCCGCTCATCGACCTCCCAGCCGGTTTGCTCCGAACCATGGCCTCCTCCTCTCGTTGCTCCGCTAGACCGCGCTGGGCGACATGCCCCCGGCGGTCGGAGCGAGTTCGTGGGGTGCAGCTTCCGTACCAGTGCCGCCGCCGCCGCCTGGTACACGAGTAGGCGGGCTCCGCATCGGACCCGCGTGGGGCAACGCCCACAGCACAGGGGCAAATGCCCCACCGCCTCGCCTGTTCTCCGACCGAAGGCGCGGCTGCAAAATTGCTTTGACCGTTGCCGTGCGCTTCGACTACAGGTCGAAGAGGGAGTCAGCCCGGGTCAAGGAGACAGTCATGCGCGCATCGCTGAAAGGCGTTTGGGGGTATCAACCAGTAGTGGTTGCGGCGTCGCTCGTCGCCGCACTGCTCGCGTCTCAGCCGGCGTCGGCGCAATGCGTCGGCGACTGCGAAGGCGACAACCGCGTCACCATCGATGACCTGATCAAGGGCGTGAACATCGCCCTGGCCGTTCTGCCGGTGAGCGAATGTCCCGCCTTCGCAGACGACATGGGCGAGGTGACGATCTCGCAACTCGTCCTCGGCGTGAACAACGCCCTCAACGGCTGTCCGGAGCCGGTGCCCACCGCCACTGCCACGGAGACCGCTACCGAGGCGGCGACGGCGACCGCCACCGATACGCCGGCCGAGCCGACCGCGACGGCCACCGATTCGCCGCCGCCGGCGACTGCCACGGCGACCAGCACCGTCCCCGCCGACACCCCGACGGCGACGTCGACGGTCGAGCTCACGGCGACCCCCACCTCGACGATGCCACCCACGCCGACCATCACCAACACACCCGGACCGACGGCGACGGCGACCGAACCGTTCATCCCGCCCGGCGAGGCCGCCGGCGGCCGCGCCGCCATCGTCTCCACCGGGCTCGGCGGCATTCAGTCGATCGTCGGCGCGGTGGTGGCGATCGTCACCAATCAGGGGACCGGTGCCCTCGTATTCGATCCGGACGAGGAGATCGGTGGCCCGGCGGACGTCGACAACTGTCCGATCTCCGGAACGACCTCTCAGGACTGCACCGAGATGGGCAGTGGGGGGTCGAAGACCATCCGTCTCGTCCTGGGCGCCGACATGTGCGTGGCACCGGGTCCAGCAGGCGGTACGGGCGAGTTCGATGGCATGAACGCGATTACGATCGATTCGGCGCCCTTTCTGTTTAACTCCTGCAGTGGGCCGGTTTTCCTCTCCGGCACGTTCACGATCGACTCGCTCAGTGTCATTCTGCGCAACAACTTGATGCAGAACCTCGTCGGCGTCTCGATACCCGAGATGAATGGGACACTGGCCCTGACGCCGAAGATCGGGGACAAGTGCCTCGTGTCAGCACTCGACCTTACCCTCAACGGCACCTTGATATCGACACTGACGGATGGCTCAGGAGTGCAAGTCTTTTTCGACGGCACGCAGGTGAAGTTCGACGACATCACCTTCAACAGTGACTGCGTGCCGCTGAAGTACCGGCTGACTTTCAACGGCAGCACCACCTTCTCGCCGATGGTTCCCATCCTGGACGGATCAGCGGGGCTCGGCTCGGATGCGTTCCCCGTCAGCTTCATGAATTTCCAGTTGAAGCAGGATGCCACGGCGGATCCGGTGAAGGTGGAGATGTCGGGTAGCATGAGCTCCGACTGTTTCGGCGGTAGCGTCGGCCTGACGACCTTTGCACCGGTCGCCGTGGCGGCCGGTCAGATCTGTCCCGACTCGGGCACCGTCAACGTCACCAGCATGAGTCACGGCAACGCGACAGTGACCTACATGGATGGCGGAGTGACGGTGACGCCCGAAGGCGGCACGCCGAAGATGTATCTCAGCTGCCTCGCTCCCGACCTGCTCATGTGCCTGCCGCAATGAGCGAGTGGAAAGCGATGCCTGACGAGCGATGAGGATGGGTGGCCAGCCGGCCACTCATCGCTCATCGCGTTTCACTTTTCGCTTTCGCTTTCCAGCCAGCGCTCGGCGTCGATCGCCGCCATGCAGCCGCTGCCGGCTGCCGTGACGGCCTGGCGGTAGACGCGGTCCTGCACGTCGCCGCAGGCGAACACGCCGGCGACGCTGGTGAACGTGCCGCGCCCCTGGGTGACGATGTAGCCCTGCTCGTCGAGCGCGAGCTGGCCCTGGAAGAGCGCCGTGTTGGGCTGATGGCCGATGGCGATGAAGACGCCGTCGCAGGCCATTTCGCGGCGCGCCCCGGTGTGGGTGTCCTCGAGCGTCACGCCGGTCACGCCGGCGGCATCCGGATCGCCGTGGATGTCGGCGACGCGCGTGTTCCACTCGAAATGGATCTTGCCGTGCCGGGCGGCGCGCTCGGCCATGATCTTCGAGGCGCGCAGGCGATCGCGGCGGTGCGCGATGTGTACCTGGCTGGCGAACTTGGTGAGGAAGAGGGCTTCCTCGATCGCCGCATCGCCGCCGCCGACCACGACGACGACCTTATCCTTGAAGAAGAAGCCGTCACAGGTGGCGCAGGCCGAGACGCCGTAGCCCATCAGGCGCTGCTCGGAGGCGAGGCCGAGCAGCTTGGCGCTGGCACCGGTGGCGATGATCAGCGCCTCGGCGCTGTGTGTCTCCTTGCCCACCTGCACGGCGAATGGACGGCGCGTCAGGTCGACCCGCGTCGCCTCGCCGAAGGCGATCTGGGTCCCGAAGCGCTCGGCCTGGCGGCGCAGGAGCTCCATCATCTCCGGCCCCTGCAGTCCCTCCGGGAAGCCGGGATAGTTCTCCACCTCGGTGGTTATGGTAAGTTGCCCGCCGGGCTGCATGCCCTCGATCACCAGCGGCGCCAGGTTGGCACGCGCGGCGTACAGGGCTGCGGTGAGCCCGGCGGGCCCGGAGCCGAGGATGACGAGACGGTGATGCGACATGTCCGGGGGAGGCTAATGGCGCAGGCAGGCGATGGCAAGACGAACCGAGCGCGGCTCACGCACCTCGATGCGCGCGGGCGCGCGCGCATGGTCGACGTCGGCGCCAAACCGGTCACCGAACGCATCGCCGTGGCCAGCGCCACGCTGCGCATGCGCCCGGCGACCCTGCGCCTCATCCAGCGCGGGCAGATCGCCAAGGGCGAAGTGCTGGCGGTGGCGCGCGTCGCCGGCATCATGGCCGCCAAGCGCACGGCCGATCTCATTCCGCTCTGCCATCCGCTCGCCGTCGAGGTGGCCGGGATCGACTTCGCGCCGGGGCGCGGCGGGCGCCTCGGCATCACGGCGACGGCGAAGGTCAGCGGTAAGACCGGCGTCGAGATGGAAGCCCTGGCGGCGGTGAGCGCCGCCGCGCTGACCGTCTACGACATGTGCAAGGCCGTCGACCGCGGCATGGTCATCACCGATATCTGTCTGGTCGAGAAGCGCGGCGGGCGCAGTGGGACGTGGGTGAGGAAGAGAAAGACGTCACCGGCCTTCCTGAAGAGAGGTTGTTAGGTTGTTAGTTGTTAGGCGGTTAGGGGATTCGGAGCCCGGTCTCGCCTCCACGCCTCTGATCCCCTAGCCGCCTAACAACCTAACAGCGTAACAACCTAACAACCTTCGCCATGCAGCCGGACGCCTCGATTTCACCACCCACCCTGCCGCCCGTCGCGACGCTGTCGCTACGCTCCGGCAAGGATCGCCCGGTGCGCCTGGGGCATCCGTGGGTCTTCTCCGGCGCCATTCGCGATCTCGATCCGGCGCTGCCGCCGGGGAGTGTCGTTCGCGTCGCCGCCGCGGACGGCACGGTCCTCGGCATCGGCACCGTCAATCCGCGCTGCGCCATCGCCGTGCGCATGTTGTCGCGCCGCGACGAGCCGATCGACGCGGCCTTCGTCGCCCGGCGCCTCGGGGCCGCGATCGCCCTGCGCGCCACCGTGGTGAGTGCCAAGAGCGACGCCTACCGGTTGATCAACGGCGAAGGCGATGGCCTGCCGGGTGTGGTGGTCGATCGCTACGCCGACGTGCTGGTGCTGCAGGCGCTGACCGCCGGCGCGGAGCGCCTCAAGCCACTGCTCGTCGATGCCCTGCGGGCGCAAGTGGCGCCGCGCGCCATCGTCGAGCGCAGCGAGGGCAGCGTGCGCGGTGCCGAGGGCCTCGCGCCGGCCAGCGGGATGCTGGCCGGCGACGCCGTGCCGGAGGTGCTGGTGCGCGAGAATGGGCTCGCCTTCACCATCCTCCCCGGCGGGGCACAGAAGACCGGTCACTACTGCGACCAGCGCGTCAACCGCGCCTACGTGCGCCGCCTGGCCGGCGGGCGCCGTGTGCTCGACGCCTTCGCCTACAGCGGCGGCTTCGCCGTGCACGCCGGAGCGGGAGGCGCGGCCCACGTCGTCGCGGTCGACAGCTCGGCCGGGGCCGTCGCCGCCGCGGAACGCAACTGGGCTCTGAACCGGCTGGCGCCCGAGCGCGCGCGCGGCGTCGCCGCCGACGTCGGCCGCTTCCTGCGCGACACCGACGAGCGCTTCGACCTGCTGGTCGTCGATCCCCCGGCGCTCGTCAAGCAGCGCAAGGACCTGCCGCGCGGCAGCCGCGCCTACAAGGACGTCAACCTGTGGGCACTGCGGCGCGCCCTGCCCGGTGCGCTCCTCCTCACCTTCACCTGCTCTCAGCACGTCGACGCGGGGCTCTTCCGCCAGATCGTCACCGCCGCGGCGGCGGACGCCGGGCGAACGCTGGCCGTGCTTCGATCCCTCGGTCCCGGTCCCGATCACCCGGTGGCGCTCCCCCACCTCGAAGCCGAGTACTTGCACGGCCTCCTGCTCCGGATCGACTGAGCGATTGTCGCGCCGGCCCGCGCCGAGATATGCATCGGCGCAGAGGGAGGGAGTTGCGATGTGGAAACGGATGGCGGCGATCCTGCTGGTGACGGCGGCGCCGGCCCTGGCGCAGCCGATGCGTTGTGGCACGCGCCTGATCAACCCCGGCGACAACATGCAGACCGTGCTCGAGTTCTGTGGCCAGCCCGACGGCTCGCGCGAGTGGACGCAGGTCATCCCGGGCGGAGACGATGACGAAGGCATGATGGATGCGGTGCGCATCCCGATGGCCGAATGGGTCTACGACGACGACGGCGATCCGGACGAGTTCCCCAACAAGATCCTCTTCAAGGACGGCATCGTGCAGGAAATCAAGAACTAGCGGGGGGGAGGCGCGGTGCGCCTCCCCCCGCGCGTATCGCGGATCGCCTATCGCGTATCGTCAGAAGCGATGCCGAGCGACACACGAAAGGCACGCGAAAGACGGCGCTGGCACCAGTCGTCAAACGCAGGCGACGTTCTCAGACGATAGGCGATAGGCGATCCGCGATACGCGCCTGGCTGTCATCCCCAGCATCGCTTACGCGCAGCTATGTCACGGATATCCGAGAGAGCTATAAAGGCGGTATGCCGAGTCAGCTGGCGGTCAAGCATTGGGCGCGCGGCGAGCGGCCGCGTGAGAAGCTGCTCGATGGGGGCCCGGCGGGGCTGACGGCGGCGGAGCTGCTCGCCGTCGTGCTACGCACCGGCAGCGAGGGCGAGAGCGTGCTCGATCAGGCGCGCGCGATCCTCGAGGCGGCGGGGGGATCGCTGCGCGGCCTGGCGCGCTTGTCGCTGGCCGAGCTCTGCCGGGTGCACGGAGTCGGACCCGCCAAGGCAGCGCAACTCCTGGCCGTGGTCGAGCTGGCCAAACGCTTCGGCGAGGAGGAGTTCGCTCCGGGGGTGGCGTTCAGCGGCAGCCGCGACGTCTACGCGCATTTCCGCGAGCGCCTGGCGCACGAACGTCACGAGTGTTTCTACACCGTGCTGCTGGACAACAAGCACCGCAAGATCCGCGACGTCTGCGTCTCGCAGGGCTCGCTGACCGCCAGCATCGTGCATCCACGCGAGGTGTTCCTGCCCGTCATCCGCGAGTCGGCCGCGGCGGTGATCCTGGTGCACAACCACCCGAGCGGCGACCCGACGCCGAGCGCCGAGGATCTCGACATCACCCGTCGCCTGCGCGAGGTCGGCGAGCTGATGGGCGTGCGCATCCTCGACCACATCGTCATCGGCCGCGGCCGCTACGTCAGCTTTGTCGACGACGGCTATTGGTAGCGCCCGCGCTGCGCGCGGGCGCGCGTATCGCGTATCGCACATCGCTTATCGTCTGAGGTCTCGGCTTGACGATGAGCGATGAGCGATCCGCGATAGGCGAACCAGCGCTTGCGCGCCGCGCTGCCGCACCTTAAGAGCGCAGGCGTGCTCGATGCGCTGATCGGTCGCTACGGCTATGCCGCCATCCTGATCGGCACGTTCCTCGAGGGCGAGACGATTCTCGCCCTCGGCGGGTTGGCGGCGCACCGCGGCGTGCTGTGGCTGCCCGGCGTCATGCTGTGCGCTTTCATCGGTTCGGTGTGCAGCGACCAGCTCTTCTTCTTTCTCGGCCGCCGGCGGGGGGCGGCGTTCGTCGCCAAGCGGCCCCGCCTGAGGCCACGGGTGGAGCAGGCCCAGGCATTGGTACGGCGCTACGATACCCTGCTCATCCTCTCGTTCCGCTTTCTCTACGGACTGCGCAACGTCACGCCGCTGGCGCTCGGCATGAGCGGCATATCGCCGGTCAAGTTCGCGCTGCTCAACGCCGTCGGCGCCGCGGTGTGGGCGGTGGCGATCGCCGCCCTCGGCTGGTCCGTCGGCAGGGCGGCCAAGGCGATGCTCGGCCACCTCGAGCGCTACGAGCTCGGCATCGCCGCCGCCATCATCACCGCCGGTGTCCTCCTCTGGCTCCGCCGCCACGCAATGCAGCGCCGTCAGGCGATCGGCGATACGCGATAGGCGAGGCGCGCGCGCTTCAGCGCGCATACAGCTGCCGATAGGCGCGGTAGTTGCCGAGGACGCGTTTCACGTAGTCGCGCGTCTCGCGGTAGGTGATACTCTCGACGAACTCGTCGGCCGGGAGGTGGCCGAAGCGTTGTTGCCAGCGCCCGACCGCCTCTTCGCCGCCGTTGTACGCCGCCAGTGCCCTGCGCGGGTCGCCGTCGTAGCGGCGCATCAGCTCGCCGAGGTAGGCGGTGCCGAGGGCGATGTTGACCTCGGGGTCCTCCAGGCGATCGGCGGGCGAGGGCAGATCGCGCTGCGCGGCGACGCGCTGAGCCGTGCTAAGCAGGAGCTGCATGAGGCCGCGGGCGTCGGCGGGCGAACGCGCGGCGGGGTCGAAGAGGCTTTCCTGGCGCATCAGGGCGAGGACGAGCAAGGGGTCGAGCCCCTGTCGTGCGGCGTGACGCGACACCTCTGGCCAGAAGGCGAGCGGGTAGAGCAGGGTGGAGTCGGGTTCGCTCCGACGGCTGGCGAGGCGGATCGCATCGCGATGCCCGCCCACGGCCTGATAGGCAGCCGGGAGGACTGTGGCAACGGTCGCATTACCGGCGTGGTCGCGTTCGAAGGCGCGCAGCTCGCGCTGGGCCTCTCGGCCGGCGCCGATCGCCCGCAGCTCGCGCGCGCGGGTCCAGTGATAGGGATCGGCCCCAACCGGCGGTCGACCGAGGCCGCGCCGTGGCGGCACCGCCGCGGGGCGCAACGGTGTCGGCGACAGGCCGAGGCGTTCCTCCGCCCACTCGGCGTGAGCGCTCCGCGGCGCCTGTTCGAGCACGGTGCGGTAGGCGCGCTCGGCCTCGGCGCGCGCCCCGGCGCGCTCCAGCGCCCGCGCCCGCCAGTAGTGAGCCTCGGGCGCACCGCTTTCGGCGCCCTGTGCGGCGGCCGCGAAGGCGGTCGCGGCGGCCGGCCAGTCGCCTTGCTGGTAGCGGATCCAGCCGATCCGCCAGCGCCCGTCGCGCGCCTGCGGCGAAGCGGGGGCGGCGGCGATCAGCCGTTGGTAGTGCGCCACGGCCGCCTCATCGCGTCCGGCGCTCTGCGCGATGCGCGCCAGGGCATAGAGCGCTTCGGGGCGCTGCGCGGAGGTCGCATATCGGTCGATGAGCAGGGCAAATGCCGCCGCCGCCTCATCGTTGCGATCGCGGTTCCACAGCAGCGCGGCGAGGCGGAACTGTGCCTCGGCCGCTTCGGCGCTGTCGGGAAAGCGAGTGGTGATCAGCGCCAGGGTGGCGAGACCGTCGTCGATCCGGCCGGCGCCGTACTCGGCGTCGGCGCGGGCGCGCAGCCAGCGCGGCTCGGGGTTGCTGGCGAAGAGCACCTCGGCGCTGGCACCGGCCGCCGTGTAGTCGCGCTCGGCCAACAACAGGCGCACCTCGCCTTCCAGCTCGGCACCGGTCGGAACGAGCGCCGGCGCGCGCGCCCGCAGGGCGAGGGCGCGGCGTTTCGCCTCGCGCGCCAGCGGCGTGCCCGGTGCCAGGCTCCGCGCGGTCATCGCATGCGCATGCGCCGCCGCGATATCGCCGTCGGCGAGGGCCAGCTCGCCGAGCGCCAGCGAGGCGGCCATCGCCGTCTCCTGATCGCCGCGGTCGCGGGGGCCGCCCCGGGGGGCG
>CAYYWP010000149.1:0-466 GCA_964475125.1 uncultured Binatia bacterium (SeqCode)
GAGCCGTGGAGTCTCGCCGGTGTCGATAAACGAGCGCTACCGAATGCCGTAGGGGCGCACGGCGTGCGCCCGGGGCGGATGGGGGGAGGTTTCAGACTGAAAACACGGCCAATTCCCGCACCGTGCCGTCCGGGAGCGAGTAATCCACGCATTTCTCGGCGCTTCTCGATTGTGCGGCGCCTTTGGTGAGCATGGCCAGAACTCGGCCTTCTTTCCTGACCAGGCTGGTCGCCATGGACAGCAAACGGCTGGTGGGGGCCAGGGCGCGGAATACCGCCAAGTCGAAGGACTCGGAATATCGTTCTATTGCCGCCTCTATACGGCCTTCGAAGACCTCGCAGTTTCGAAGGTCAGTGCTACGGACGGCCTCCTCCAGAAACGAAGCCTTCTTCCGGCGCGATTCGATCAGACACAGCCGAGCGTCGGCCCTGGCGATGGCGATTGGAATGCCGGGGAAACCAGCGCC
>CAYYWP010000149.1:476-11891 GCA_964475125.1 uncultured Binatia bacterium (SeqCode)
GCGGCACCGCCGCAATGGGCGGCGGCGAAGAGCGAATCAGCGACGTGCTTGGCCAAGATCGATCCGATGTCGTCTTGCGAGACGAGCGCAATCCTCCGGTTCCAGAACAGCAACAGGTCGACGTAGGTGCGTAGCTGCTGGAGTTGGTGGTGGGACAGGTCGAGGCCGGCGACACTGCGCGACCATTCCAATAGCGCGGCCCAATCCGGCTGTCGCACGGTTCGAGAGCGAACGTCCCGTCAGGCTGTTCCCAGTCGGCGCAGGTGGATGGAGAGCAAGGAGATAGCCGCCGGAGTGATGCCGGAGATTCGCGATGCCTGACCGAGCGACTGGGGACGGAGAGTCGAGAGCTTCTCGCGCACCTCGCGCGACAGACCCGGGATCACCGTATAGTCGAGGCTCGGTGGGATGCGGGCCGATTCCATCCGGTTGGTGCGCGCGATGGCGGCGCGCTGTCGGTCGACATAGCCGGCGTACTTGAGAGCCACCTCGACCTGGGCAGCGACGTCGGGGCGCGGCAGGGGTTCGCCGAAGGCAGCCAGCGACCAGACGGCGGCGAGGTCGAGCTCGGGCCGACGCAGCAGGTGCGCGAACGGGCAGGGCAAGCGCAGGGGCGTCGAGCTCAGAAGGTTCAGAGCGCAGTTGAGCGCTTCGGTCGGCGTCGCCACGGCTTCTTCCAGCTTGGCGATGGCGCGTTCGATCTCCGTCCGCTTCGACTCGGTGCGGGACCAGTCCACGTCGTCCACGGCGCCGACGCCGCGACCGATCTCGCGCAGGCGCAAGTCGGCGTTGTCTTCGCGCAACAGCAAACGGTGCTCGGCCCGCGAAGTGAACATGCGGTACGGCTCGCCGCCGACGCCGCGCGTCACCAGGTCGTCAATCAGCACACCGATGTAGGCCTGGTCGCGACGCAGCACCAGGGCCGGCTCGTCGCGCAAGCTGAGCGCCGCGTTGATACCGGCCATCAGGCCCTGTGCGGCGGCTTCCTCATAGCCCGTCGTGCCGTTGATCTGTCCGGCGTGGTAGAGGCCGCGCACCAGCTTGGTTTCCAGGGACGGCCAGAGCTGCGTCGGATCCGCGTAATCGTACTCGATGGCGTACCCGGGCCGCATGATCGCGGCGCGCTCGAGGCCGGGGATCGACTGGACCATGGCCACTTGCACGTCGAGCGGCAGGCTGGTCGAGAGGCCGTTCGGATAGATCTCGACGGTGTCCAAGCCCTCTGGCTCGAGGAAGATCTGGTGCCGTTCCTTGTCGGCGAAGCGCACCACCTTGTCCTCGATCGATGGGCAGTAGCGCGGTCCTCGGCTCTGAATGCGACCGCCGAACAAGGGTGAGCGGTCCAGACCACTGCGGATGATCTCGTGTGTGCGCGGGGTCGTGTAGGTGATGTGGCAGGGAACTTGGGTCTGCGCGATGCGCTCGCTGCTGAAGGAGAAGGGCCGCGGCGGTTCATCCCCGGGTTGTTCGGTCAGCGTGACGAAATCGATCGTGCGGGCATCGAGCCGCGGACAGGTGCCGGTCTTCAGCCGGCCGACGCGAAAGCCCAGCCTCGCCAGCTGCTCGCTCAGGCCGGTGGCGGCGAAATCGCCGGCGCGTCCGGCTGCGGTGCTGCGCAAGCCGACGTGGATGAGCCCGTTCAGGAAGGTGCCGGTGGTCAGAATGACGCGGCGCGTCAGGATGGTTTCCCCCATCGCCGTCTCGACGCCGGTCGCGGCGCCGTCCTCGATCCGCAGGGCGACGACGCTGGCCTGATAGGCGGTGAGGTTGGCGGCGCGCTCGAGGCGCGACTTCATGCGCTCGCGGTAGCGGCGCTTATCGGCTTGCGCCCGTGATGCGCGCACCGCCGGGCCTTTGCGAGTGTTGAGCTGACGAAACTGGATGCCGGTTTCGTCGATGGCGCGCGCCATCTCGCCGCCGAGCGCATCGATTTCCTTCACCAAGTGGCCCTTGCCGATGCCGCCGATGGCCGGATTACACGACATCTGGCCGACGTGATCGAGGTTCAAGGTCAGGATGGCCGTGTCGCAGCCCATACGCGCGGCCGCCAGTGCGGCCTCGATGCCGGCATGTCCAGCCCCGACGACCAGGACATCGAAGACACGGGTGAACGGACTGACGCAATCCATGGCGTATACGGCACCCATACGAGAGCCGCGGGTGCGGAGGCAATGCCGGCCGGACGATTTGGAGAGCCACAGAAGAACACGGAGCCCCGCCCGCCGCTCCGCCGATCAACACGGATGCACCGCGCAGAGGAAGAGCGAGCACGGCGCCCGATCATGTTCCTGTGTTCATCGGTGGGGTGGCGGGGAGGGCTCGCTGGCTCATCTGTGCCTTCTTCACTTGCCGATGCAGAATTCGGCGAAGACGGCGTCGAGGACCTCTTCGCTGGCCACCGTGCCGGTGACGGCGCCGATATGGTCCAACGCGGCCTGCACGTCGACGGCGATCAGCTCGGCGGGCAGGCCGGCGGCCGCCGCCGCCAGGGCGTCGCTCAGGCTGGCTTCGACCTTAGCGAGCGCGTCGCGTTGGCGAACGCTGGTCAGGGTTGGCAGGTTGTCTGACCACTGCGCACCGGCGTGCCGCAGGACGACATCGCGCAAGCCGTCGAGGCCCCAGCCGAGGGTCGCCGACACCGCGGCATTGGTGTGCGTGGCCGCGACGGAATCCCGTTCGGCCTCGGACCAGCACGTCGGCAGGTCGATCTTGTTCAACACCACTACGGCCGCGCCGGTCTCGAGCAGATCGCGCTGTGCGGCGAGGGGCTGCGCCGTGTCGAGCACCAGCAGCACCACGTCGGCCGCGGCGGCCGCAGCCTTGGCGCGGGCCACGCCGAGGCGCTCGACGGTTTCACCGGTGTCGCGCAGCCCGGCGGTGTCGACCAGCACCACGGGAACGCCGCCGAAGTCCGTCGCAGCTTCGATGACGTCGCGCGTCGTCCCCGGCTCGGCGGCGACGATGGCGCGCTCGCGGCCGAGCAGGGCGTTGAGCAGGCTCGACTTGCCGACGTTCGGTCGGCCGGTCAGGGTGACGCGCAGGCCGCGTTGCAAGAGCTCCCCGCGCGCCGCCGTCGCCAATACCGCCTGCACGGCGTGGCGCGCCGCTTGTAGCTCGGCGAGCAGCGCCGCCTCGTCGAGCTCCAGATCGTCCTCGCTGAAGTCGATGCGCGCCTCCAAGTGAGCCTTGCCGCGCACCAGCGCGTCGCGCACGGTGCCGAGGTGGGCCGAGAGCCCGCCGAAGAGCTGTACCGCGGCCGTGTGGGCGCCGTCGGCAGTGCGGGCCCGCACCAGCGTCATGACGGCTTCTGCCTGGATGAGGTCGAGCTTGCCGTCGAGATAGGCGCGCAGGGTGACCTCGCCGGCCCGGGCCGGCCGCGCGCCGCCTGTCAACAGCGCCTGCATGACCTGCTCGAGGACCAGCGGGCTGCCATGGCAATGCAGCTCGAGCACATCTTCGCCGGTATAGCTGTGCGGGGCGCGCATGAGCACGGCCAACCCCTCATCGAGCGCCGCGCCGGCGAGGTCGCGCACGCGGCCGCGGTAGAGATGGTGACTGGCCCACGCCCCGCCGCCACGGCGTTCGAACACGATGTCGGCCAGTCGCATTGCCGAGGGGCCGCTGACGCGGATCACCC
The DNA here is from genome assembly GCA_964475125.1 of uncultured Binatia bacterium (SeqCode). Lineage (GTDB taxonomy): Bacteria > Desulfobacterota > Binatia > HRBIN30 > CADEER01 > CAYYWP01. The sequence goes on from CAYYWP010000149.1 coordinate 4,114, forward strand.
CGATGGCGCCCGGTCCGGGCGGGGTGGCGATGGCGGCGATGGTGTCGAGCTCGTACATGAGCCGGCGGTGCGCGCGCGGCACCGCTGCGGGCACGGCGCGCTCAGCGCCGCGGGCGCATGATGGCGTACTGCTGGGCGATGGTGAGGATGTTGTTGACCAACCAGTACAAGGTCAGGCCAGCGGGGAAGTTGATGAACATGAAGGTGAAGATGATCGGCATGATCATCATGATCCGCTGCTGCGCGGGGTCCGCCGCCGAGGGCGTCATCCATTGTTGCACCAGCATGCTGGCGCCCATGATGATCGTCAGGACCGGGATGCCAGGGTGGGGGACGAACGGGATCTGCAGCGTGCCCAGGCGGTCGGGTGCCGAAAGGTCGGTAATCCAGCCGATGAAGGGGGCGTGGCGGAGCTCGACGGCATTGAGCAGGGCGTTGTAGAGCCCGATGAAGACAGGGACCTGCAGCAGCATGGGGAGGCAACCGCCGAGCGGGTTGACCTTGTGGCGGCGGTACAGCTCCATCACCTCTTTGTTCATCTCGCTCGGGTTGTCTTTCAGGCGCTCGCGGATCTTCTGCATCTCCGGCTGCAACTTCTGCATCTCGCGCATCGACTCGAAGCTCTTCTTGGTAAGCGGGTAGAAGAGCACCTTGATCACCACGGTCAGGATGATGATGGCGACACCGTAGTTGCCGGTGAACTTGTGCAGGAAGCGCAGGGCCTGCAGGAGCGGCAGGGCGATGAAGGTGAACCATCCCAGGTCGACCGCTTTGCGCAGGCCGTGTCCGACGGTCTCGAGGCGGTCGATGTCCTTCGGGCCGACGTACACCTCGGCGTGAGCGCTAAACACCCCGGGCGGAAAGAGCAGCTTGGTCTCGACCGTGGTCGGCCAGGCTTTCGTCCACGCCCGCAGACTGTTCTTCGGCTCGGCCTGCGGGACGATGGCGGCGAGGAAGTACGGACCGCCGAAGCCGAGCCAGCCGATGTCGCCTTGCAGGAGTTGGCCCGCGGCCAGATCGGTGAACGGCAGGGTCTGCAGCTTGTTGGTTTGCAGCACCAGCGCCGAGTTGAACACGACCTCGCTGGCAGTCGTCCCGGCCGGGTCGATGCCCTCGTTCCAGGTCAGCGCCATCTCGGTGAAGGCGCTCGGCACCTGCGCCACGTCGACGTCGACGGTCCAGAGATAGTCGTGGCCGCGCAGGCCGATGCGCTTCGTCACCGTCGCCTCGCCGAGGCGACCCGTGAAGGTGATGGTGGCGGTCTCCTCTCCGCTCAGATCGACGGTGGCCCGATCGGCCGCGTAGATGACCGCTGCATCCTCCAGTTTTCCCTCTTCGCCGCGCAGGGCCAGGCCGAGCGGGAGTTGTCCGGCGACCGGGAAGAGGACCAGTTGCAGCGGTGGGCTGTCGGCCGCCACCGCGGCGCGGTACCCCTTCAGCGTCAGGCTCTCGAGTCTGGCGCCGGCAGTCGTGAAGGCAGCGCGGAACAGGTCGGTATCCACCAGGACCTGCCCGGCCGCCGCCGGCGCGGCCACTGAACTGGGCGCTGGTCCGGCTTCCGGCGCCGCGGCGGGTGGCGCGTCCGCCACGGCCGGCTCATCGCTGCGCGCTGGCGCGGCCGGTGATGACTGGGTCGCCGTGTCGCGCTGGGGGCGCGGAGCGGGCGGGTACAGCCGCTCCAGCACCAGCGAGTACAGGACAACGATGATGAGTGAGAGCAGGATGGCGATGAAAAGCCGGCGCTGGTCCATACGGCGGCCCCTTCGTCAATCGACCGGGTCGAAACCGCCGGGATGCAGCGGATGACAGCGCGCCAGGCGCCGCACGGCGCGCCAGCCGCCACACACGAGGCCGTAGCGTGCGATCGCTGCCGCGCTGTAGGACGAGCACGACGGCCAGAATCGGCAGTGCGGTCCGAGCAGCGGTGAGAGAAGGGTCTGATAGACGCGGATCGCACCCACGGCTCCCCACCGGGCCCAGCCTCGCCACCGTCGGGCGGCGAATCGATCGGTGTCTGCGGCCATCTGAGCGCTCTGTCAGGGGCGGTGCGGCAGGCCGAGCGCACGGGCGAGCTGCTGGACGACATCGGCGTAAGCCACGGCGGCGGCGCCGGGGCGCGCGATCACCAGGACGTCGCGAGGGGGGGTGAGGGCGGCGCGATGGCGGCGGAAGAACTCGCGCACCAGCCGGCGCACGCGGTTGCGCTCCGGCGCCGAGCCCACCTTGCGACTGGTGGTAACACCGAGGCGCGGTGGGCCGCTGTCCAGCGTGCGGGTGATCACCACGAAATGGGACGCGCCGTGGCGTTCCCCGTGGCGTTGCAGCGCCACGAACTCGTGCCGCTTACGCAACCGCAAGCGGGGCGGAAAGCGCTGCGAGCGGTCGGCCTCGGCGGTGGCCGTCACCGCGGCTGTTTGGCCGGGATCGCCACCGTCAGGCGCTTGCGGCCCTTGGCGCGCCGGCGCTTGAGCACCTGGCGCCCACCTGGGGTGGCCATGCGCGCCAGAAAGCCATGCGTGCGCTTCCGGCGTCGATTGCTCGGCTGGTACGTCCGTTTCATGTTCGTCCTTCGCCCGTCAGGTCAGTCGGTGTGCGCGCCGATCGAATCCAGCGCTCGCACGACCGAAGTCACACACCACAGTGCCGGTGGCAAGTCAATTTTCCCACTTACGAAGCCGCGCCCTCGGCCGCCGCCGCCGCTTTCGTGTGGCGCTTGGCGAAATGGCCCTCGCACAGCCCGCGCCGCGTCGGCGCCTTACCGCATCCCGCCTCGTTGCAGGAGCGGTGGCGCGGCTTGCCCATGGCGCCCTTGCGCCAGCGCCGATAGTGGCGCGCACAATACCCCTTGGCATGCACCGCTTGATCGCAGCCTGCCGCCTTGCAACTACCCTCATCGGCCATCTCGTCGCTCCCTCGTTCCTGCCGTCGTCCGGCGCGCTGGCGCAAGCGCTCTTTATGGCATGGACCGGGTCGGGATGCCACAGGCCTGCCTTTCTCGCTTGCTTAAACTGACCGGCGTTTGTCAGGATGGTGCTCTACCGAACAGGGGGCTGAATGCCATACCTCGTCGCGCTCGTTTCCATCGCCAGCGCCTGGATGCTGTTGGCCACACCGCCGCGGGTGGCAGCGGCGTACGCGCCGGAGCAGCTCGCTTGCCAGGGTACGGCGGCGAATCAGGGCCGCATGCTGTTCAAGCGCGGGCTGAAAGCGCTCAGCCTGTGCCACGAACGGATCAACGCCGGGGAGCTGTCGACCGATACGGACTGCGCCCTCGAGCCGCGCACCCGCCTACGCCTCGACGCCGCCGCGCGCGCCTTGCGCCGCCAGGTGACGCGGGCCTGCTCCGACGCGACCGCCGCCAGCCTCGATTTCGGCGACCAGTGCTTCGGGCTCACCACCGCCGCCGCGCTGGCGGACTGTCTGATCGCCACGCATGAGGCGGCAGCGCGCGCGGTCAGCGACGTGGTGTACGATGACGACACCCCCCGCGCCTGCGTCGGTGGGTCGGAGGACGGCATGGAGTGCTCCGGCAGCGCCGAGTGCCCGGGTGGGGCCTGCGTGCTCGGCGAAGAGCAGCGCGCCTGCACGACCTCGCTCAATGCCGCGCTCGCCGCCCTCGCCGACACGCGGCAAATCGTCCTGCAGCGCTGCAAGCGCGGCGTCGCGCGTGGGACGCTCCCCCTCAGCACCGACTGCGTGGCGCGCAGCCAGACGACCCTCGATGCCTCCTTCGGGCGCGCCCTGGGGCTGATTCGCGCTGCCTGTCCGGGGAGCGTCACCGCCGGCATGGCCTTCGGCGGCGCCTGCGAGGGGCAGACGGAGACCGACGCCGTGGCCGCCTGCGGCGGCTGCACGGTGGCCCGTCAGGCCGAGTCGCTCACCCTGATCCAACACGGCAGCAGCGCGCGCGGCGGCACGGCCGCCGCCAAGCGCATCGCCGCGCCGCACGAGGATTGCGTCGGCGGACCTCTCAGCCGCTGCCGCACGAACGATTACTTGTTGAAGAACGACCGCATCCGCGTGGTCGTGCAAGACGTGCAGCGCAACCTCTTCGGCGTCGGCCAGTACGGCGGCCAGATCATCGACGCCGACCTGGTGCGCAACGGCGGCCCGGATCGCGACAACTTCGAGGAGTGGAGCATTTCGCTCAACATCGAGAGCACGGCGCACTACACCGACCTCGCCATCGTCAACGACGGCAGCAACGGCGGCCCCGCCGTGCTGCGCGCCAGCGGCGTGGACGACCTGCTGGATTTCATCAACGCCAGTTCCGTGGTGGCCGGGTTCGGTGCTCCGTTCCCCGCCGGCGCCAATGACCTCGACATCCCGGTGAGCGTGACGACCGACTACATCCTGGAGCCCGGCACGAACTACGTGCGCGTCGAAACCACGGTGCGCAACCTCGGCCCGTCGGCGCTGCCGATCTTCTTCGGCGAGTACATGAACGGCTCCGGCCAGCTCGAGCTCTTCCAGCCCGGCTACGGGTTCGGCGAACCCCTGGTGGCCAGCACGTGCCCCAAGAACAAGCCCAACCTGTGCAATTTCATCGCCTACGCCGGCGAGGACGAGGCCGATGGCGTGTCGTACGGGTACGTGCACGAGATCCCGGGATCGAGCGCCTTCACGCGCGATGGAGTGACCGTTCCGCAGCTCAAGGTGGAAGTGCTGCTGGCGCTGATCGGCGCCGCCGCGCCACCTTTCACCTTGCAACCAGCCGGCGATCCGGCCGAGGCGTTGACACTGACGCGCTACTTCGTCGTCGGCCGCGGCGCGGTGTCGGACATCTCGGATGCGCGCAACGAGATTCAGTGTCTGCCGACCGGACGGCTCGAAGGCACCGTGACGGCCGCCGGCAGCCCCGCCGTACGGGCCGACGTCGCCGTGCTCGGCGATCCGATCGACGGCCCGGGCTTCGACGGTGCGCCCGGGACGCCACGCACGGGCCATCTGACGCGCAACGTCGTGACGCACGCCCGCACCGACGATGCCGGTCGCTACGCCCTGACGCTGCCGCCGGGCGAGTACGACGTCGTCGCCAACCTCGACGGCTCGCCCTACGAGGGCAACCTGGGGACCCCGACGCTGCATCGTGTCGTGGTCGCGCCGTTCGCCACCGTGGCGCAGAACTTCGCGCTGCCCGCCACCGGTGCCTTGCATGTGACCGCGGTCGACGAGATCGGCGCGCCGGTTGCCGCCAAGGTGAGCGTCGTCGGCTTCGACCCCAGCCCCGATCCGCTCAACGCCCAGAGCTTGCTGGGCGGCATCATCAGTAGCCGCACGGCCGTGTTCGGGGAGCGCTTCCAGGACGGCGTGCCGCACGGCATCGCCGCGTCGCTGTTCCTCGGCCCAGCCGGCGACTCCGGCGTGGTGCCATTCGAGCCGGGGACATACGAGGTCTTCGTCTCGCGCGGCCCAGAGTACTCTCTCGGCTCGTCGCCAGCCGTGGTGACCAGCGGCGCCACCGAGCGTATCGACGCTGCGGTCGAGCGCGTCATCGACTCGACCGGGTTCATCGCCGGCGACTTCCACGTGCACTCGATCGAGAGCCCCGATTCCGAGGTGACGCGCGCCGAGCGCGTCACCACCATGCTCGCCGAGGGCGTCGACTTCTTCGCCTCCACCGAGCACGACAATCGCGTCGATTTCCAGTCGACGATCGACGCGCTCGGCGCCACCGACCTGATCGGCACCGCGCCGGGCGAGGAGGTCACCAGCTTCGACTACGGGCACTTCAACGCCTGGCCGCTGACCATCGACCCGCTGCAAGTCAACGGCGGCGCGCTCGACCACGGCGGCGCGGCCCCGCCGGGGCAGGACTACCCGTCCGCCGGCTCCTACGCCCTGTCGCCGGATGAGATCATCGCGCTCGCCCATGCCGATGCGCCCGGGTCGACCAACACCGTGCAGATCAACCACATCCACAGCCACTTCGGCCTCGACGGGGGCTCGGGCCTGGCGATCGACACCGGGCTCACCCCGCCCGCCTCGAAGGCGCCGGCAGCGGCCCGACGGCTCAATCCGGCGATCGGGAACTACTTCAGCGACGACTTCGATGCCCTCGAGGTGTGGATCGGCGACGACCGCGGCCAGATTTTCAACAACTTCCTCGGTCAGAACGCCGGCGACTGGTTCAACCTGATCAACCAAGGCATCGTACGCACCGGCATCGCCGACTCCGACACCCACAACCGCACCATCAACACCTCCGGCTTCCCGCGTACGATGGTGGCCATGCCCACCGACAATCCGGGCCTGCTGAGCGGCTTCGCCGATCTGGTCTCGGCCAACGTCAACGACGGCCGCGCCATCGGCACCAACGGCCCGATGGTCCGCGTCTCGATCAACGCCGCCTCCACCGGTCAAACCGCCTCGCTGGCGCACGACGAGTCGACTACCATCGCGACCACCGACGGTGCGGTCGAGATCCGGGTCGAGATCCAGAGCCCGACGTGGGCCGAGTTCGACCGCGTCGAGTATTACATCAACCCCGCGACCAAGCGCTCGACCCGCATGAACGTGCAAAGCGGCGCCGGTCCCGTGAACGTCAACCGCTACGCCATCGCGCCGAACGTCGTGCAGAACAAAGATGTCGACTTCATGGTGCAGACCGTGCCCGTGCCCGGCACCACCGCCAGCCGTCTCGAGGCGACGGCGACGCTGCCGCTGAGCAATCTGCAGAAGGACATCTGGGTGGTAGTCATGGTGAAGGGCACGGACGGCGTCTCGCGCCCGCTCTTCCCGGTGCTGCCGAACAGCCTGAAGACGGACGTCAATACCTCCCTCGACGATCTCCTCGACGGCAACCTCGGCGAGGACGGTGTCACGACGCTCGCCTTCACCAATCCCCTGTTCGTCGACGTCGACGGCGGTGGCTGGACGCCTCCGGGGGTGCAGATCGCGCCGTGATGGCGTTTCTCTGGCGCGCCGCCGCCCGCGGCGCTCGGCGGCGCCGCCTCGGCGGCGCGGCGACACTGCTGGCGATGGTCAGCCTGCTGGCGGCGCGGCAAGCCGGGGCCGCGGCCGCGCCGCGGCTGCGCGAGTTGCTGAAGGACGCGCCCGTGGTGGTGGCGGGCGAGGTGACGGCGGTAACGCCTTACGACGATGAGCGCCTGGCGGTGATCGCGGTCGCCGCCAGTCGGGTCTTCAAAGGCTCGCCGGTCGCCCCGGCGTCGCTGGAGATCGTCGAGCGACGCGACGGCACCGGTCAGCGCGAGATGTCGGTGGGCGAGCGCGGCGTCATGTTTCTGCGCCCGGCGCGACAGACGAGCGCTGTCGCTCGCGTACTGCCGGCGCAAGGGCGCTACGAGTTGCTGCCGCAATTCGGTACCTTCGTCGCCGCCGACACGGCGCAGGAGCTGGCGCGCCAGGGCGACGTGCTGCAGGCGCTGGTCGCGGCCGCGCGCGGGCGCGGCCTCGACGCGGCGGCGGCGCGGCGACTGACTTTCGACCTGCTGGCGTGCCAGAGCCCGCTGCTGGTCGAAGACGGCGCCGCCGGGGTGGCCGATCTCCGCACCGCCGGCGCGCTGAGCGGCGAAGAGCAGGATATCTTGCGCCGGGCGCTGCTGCGGGCGGACCTGCCGGAGCGCGTGCGCATGGCATTGATCGGCGCGGTCGGCGCCGCCGGCCTGACGGAGATGGTGCCGACGCTGCGCTCGATAGAATCCCCTCCGGCGCTCCTGGCCGCCGCCTGGCAGGCGCTGGCGCGGCTCGGCGCTGCGCTGTCCGATGAGGCGCTCGCCGAGCGCCTGTCGGCGCCCGAGGCATCGACGCGCGCCGTC
>CAYYWP010000150.1:0-11884 GCA_964475125.1 uncultured Binatia bacterium (SeqCode)
CCGGGCTTGCCGCTCACCCTTCGACGGGCTCAGGATGAGCGGCAAGCCCGGTACAGGACACTAGGCCTCGCCGCACATGCCCCGGCGCGGCGCGCCGCAGGCCCCGCAGCCGCCCGGCTGCGCGGCGGCCGCCGCTGCCGATGCCGTGCCGGTGACTGCGAAGGCCGAGAGCAAGCGGGTCACGCGGGTGCTGTTGCAGCGCTGACACGTGACCGAGTCGGCGGCGCGTGCCGCGACCAGCTCCTCGAACTCGGCACCACAGCGATCACAGCGGTATTCGTACAGCGGCATGGCGCACAGCCTCCGAGCCCACGCGCATAGCATCGCCCGCGGCCGAACGGAATGCCGAGGTGCGTGCAGACGCGGCACGCCCCCGCCGTCGCGGCCGACAAAATCGGGCTTTCTTCTTCCGCGTCGGTTGCGGTATCTGAAGGAGCAATGGATCGGCCCGTCCGCCCCGCCGGCGCCCCGCCGGAATGGTTGGTGTGGAATCAGCCCAGCCGCTGTCCCTACCTGCCGGAGCGCACGGCGCGCCTGCCCTTGCGCCTGCCGATGCGCCGCCTCAAGCCCGACGAGTTCAGCCGGCGCCTGGCGGCCGGCGACCGCCGCCAGGGCCTGCTCTTGTACCAGCCGGATTGTCCGCGCTGCAGCGCCTGCGAGGCCATCCGGCTCGACCTGCAGGCGTTCGTGCCCAGCAAGACGCAGCGGCGCATCTTTCGGCGCGGCGAGTCGATGTTGCGCACGATCATCGGGCGCCCGGCGATCACGGAGGAAAAGGTCGCGCTCTACAATCGCCACAAGCTCGAACGCGGCCTGGTGGGCAGCGATGGCCTGATCGACGCGGAGGGCTACGAGCAGTTCCTGGTCGAGACGTGTGCGGAAACCATCGAGCTGCGCTACGTGCTGTGCGGACAACTGGTCGGAGTCGCGATTGCCGATCGCGCCAGCGACGGGCTCTCGGCGGTCTATTGCTATTACGATCCCTCCTTCGCCCGCCTCAGCCTCGGCACCTACTCGATCCTCAAACAGGCGGCGCTCTGCCGCCAGTGGAACCTGCGCTATCTCTATCTCGGCCTCTACGTCGTCGGCGGCGCGGCGACGGCATACAAGGCGCGCTTCCTGCCTCACGAACGGCTGATCGGCGGCACCTGGCGCACCGTTGCGACCGCGAGCCCGTGAGGTCGGACCGGCGCGGGGTCTCAGATGGAAGAACGCCAAGACAGCGAGCTGCCGTTCCACCTGCGCGGCAACTACGCGCCGGTGAGCGAGGAGATCGACGTCGTCGATCTGCCGGTCGAGGGCGCGCTACCGCCCGAGTTGCGCGGCGTGTACTTGCGCAACGGCCCGAACCCGCGCCAGGGGCGGTCAGAGCACTGGTTCCTCGGCGACGGCATGCTGCACGGCGTCCGCCTCGAGAACGGGCGCGCCGCCTGGTACCGCAACCGCTACGTGCGCACCCGCACCCTGGTGGAAGGCGTCGAGTTCATCGATGAGACCGGCAACGTCGACTACACGGCCGGGGTCAGCAACACCAACGTGATCCAACACGCTGGGCGCGTCTACGCCTTGGTGGAGAGCTCGTTTCCGGTCGAGGTGACGCGCGCGCTCGAGACCGTCGGCGTGTGCGACTTCGGCGGCCGGCTGTCCACCAGCTTCACGGCCCATCCGAAGACCTGCCCGCGCACCGGCGAGCTGCACGCCTTCGGCTACGGCTTCCTGCCGCCCTACCTTACCTACCACCGACTCGATGCCGGTGGACACCTGGTGCAGAGCGCGGTCATCGAGGTGCCCGGGCCGACGATGATGCACGACTTCGCGATCACGGCGGGCCACGTGGTGTTCATGGACCTGCCGGTGGTCTTCGACCCCGAGCTGGCGCTGCAGAAGCAGCTGCCCTACCGTTGGAGCGACGAGTACGGCGCGCGTCTCGGGGTCATGCCGCGCGGCGGCGGCAATGCGGACGTGCGCTGGTTCCCGATCCGCCCGTGTTACGTCTTTCACCCGCTGAACGCCTACGAGGAGGGTCCGGCGATCGTCATCGACGTGGCGCGCTACCCCGAGCTGTGGCGCGGCGGACCGCGGGAGGTGGCCACGGCGGTGCTGTATCGCTGGAGCATCGACCTCGCCTCCGGCCGCGTCGCCGAGCAGCAACTCGACGACCGGCCGATCGAGTTCCCGCGCGCCGACGAGCGCCGCCTGGGCCTGCCGCACCGCTACGGCTACGCCGCCGGCAACGTCTTCGAGGGCTTCGATGACGCCGCCCAGCAGTGCGCGCTGGTGAAGTACGACCTGCGTACGGGGGCTTCCACCGCCCATGCGTTCGGCCTCGGGCGTACGCCGAGCGAGGGCGTCTTCGTCCCCGCCGCCGCGCGCGCCGCCGAGGACGAGGGCTACGTCATGCAGTTCGTCTACGACGCCGCGCGCCACGCCAGCGACTTCGTCGTCCTCGACGCCAGCGACGTGCGCAAGCCGCCGCTCGCCGTCGTGCCGCTGCCGCAGCGCGTGCCGTTCGGCTTCCACGGCAACTGGATCCCCGACGCGCCGTGAGGACACCGGTCAACGTCGCCCCCCGTCTGCTCGTCAGAGGTCCTCGGCGCATGGGCGCCGCGGCCATGGAAAGAGCGCATCGACCGCGATCCGCACATCCGGAAAGGCCACCAGATCGACCTGCTCGCCGCGGCCGACGGCCGACCGCTCGGTGTAGAGGCGCCGCGCTCGGTCGGGGGCGCGTAAGATCTCGACGCGCTCATCGCGCAGGTTGACGATCCAGTACTCGGGAAGCCCGGCTCCGGCGTAGATCCGCGACTTCGACAAGCGGTCCTGCTGGAGTGACGACCCGGACACTTCGATGATCAGGAGGGCGGTCGTCGGGTGCCGCCGAGCATAATCCGCAGGGCCGCCCGGGACGACGGCGACGTCCGGCTCCGGTACCGAGCGCTCGCCGATGATCAACGGCTTGTCCTCGCGCACCAGGGCTCGATCGCCCAGCGCGCGCCGCAGAACCTCCGCCGCACCCGCGACGGTGCTGGCGTGCGGCGGGTCCATCGGCGGCTCGGCGACGATCACGCCGTCGAGCAGTTCGACCCGATCATCCGCCGTCAGCAGCCCTTGCCTCACCAGGTCGAAATACGCCTCGACGCTGTAGCCGCTGTCAGTCGGATAGCGCTCCATTGGCAAGGAATTTGTAGCATACCGGCGCGTGGCACGGGAAGCCGTATCGGCCTCGTCCACGCGGCCATGAGGCAATCGCGCCAACCGCAGCGCCCCGGATGCCCGTGTGGGGCAGGTGTGCGGAGTGCCTCGCGAGTCTCAGTGATCGGCTGGAGCGCAGGGCCTCAGAGCGGGATGTCGACGGTACGCGCCGCCGGTGACGCAGAGTCCGTGTACTCGATGACGAGCGTGCCGCCTCGCAGGTCAACCATTCCGCTCCAATCGAAGAACAGAAATCCACTCGCACTGCGGACGCTGTTGTCCAGGCGAATCTCGTAGAGCGCCGACTTGGTGAACAAGTCCTTGCGCGCGGAGTCCTGGCTGGACGCAACGGCTGCCCCAATCAGCCCGAAGGCGATGGCCGGACCGGTCGTGTCGACCTGGTGGACCTCGTACACCTGGAGCGGATCGAGCGACGCGCGCCGGGTGCCATCCTTGAACACGAGCTGGACGCCTTGGCGGCGGAAGACGACCACGGCGGGACTCGCACCCTCGGGGTGGTAGTCTATTTTCAGCTCGATTGCCATTTGTCTGCTGAGGTGCAGGTCGATGCCGAACGCATTCTTTTCCATCTCCCCGGTGTAAGGGAGGACGTGGAACACCACCTGCCCATCGCGGCGTGTGACCACCGTGTTGGGGGCGGGAGCGCCCTCTGGGGCAGTAGCGCCCAGGTGGCCCTTGGCCCTGGTGGGGCCACAGCCGCTCAGGCCTCCCACGACGAGGCCGACGACCGCTATCCCGAGCAGGAGGCGGGGCCGACCGGCGACCTTCGACACGTCCCTCAACGACATCGCTCCAATTCTCGCACGGAATTCACGAGGCTTGCACGTCATCCGCGCACCGGGCCTTCGCTCGTATCCCTACCCTACACGCAAAGGCTTCGCCAATAGCGATCAATTCCATCGATCGTTCTGCTAACCCCATGGCATCACCTTCTGGTCACTCATGGACGGAGACAGCAGCCCCCCCTCGTGCGCCAGCAGCCAGCGCTTGCGCTCGAGGCCGCCGGCGTAGCCGGTGAGAGAGCCGTCGGCGCCGATGATGCGGTGGCAGGGGATGACGAGCCAGATCGGATTGGCGCCGATTGCGGCGCCGACGGCGCGTACGGCGGCGGGCGCCCCGAGGCGGCGAGCGAGGTCGCGGTAGGCCATGGTGGTGCCGGGCGATACGCCGCGCAGGGCCTGCCAGACCGCGCGCTGGAATGTGGTGCCGGGCGGATCGATGGCGATGGCGTCGAGCGCGCGCAGGTCGCCGGCGAAGTAGGCGTCGATCTGGTGGCGCAGCGTGTCGGCCGGTGCCGCCGTCACTCTGCCCGCAGATGCGCCGTAGTGTCGGGCTAGCAACCGCTCGACGCGAGCGGCGCAATCGCGAAAGGCCAGCGCGCACAGGCGCCCATCGCGCCGGGTGACGACCAGCTCGCCGAGCGGCGTGATCTGCTCGCAGCGTTGCAACGTCATTGGTCCTCTCCGTCGGCGCGGTGATTCCATAACTGCAGCGCCGCATAGGCGCGCCAGGGCCGCCACGCCTCTGCTGCCCGCGCCAGCTCAGCGGCGGGAACCGGGGCGGCGTTGTTGCCGAAGGCGATGCGCAGGCTCAGATCGCCGTGTGGAAAGGCGTCGGGCTCGCCGAAGGCGCGCATGGCGATGTACTGCGCGGTCCATTCGCCGATGCCGGGCAGCGCGGTCAGGCGCGCCACCGCGTCGTCGAGCCCGCGGGCGGCGTCGAGCGCCAGCGTGCCGTCGGCGACGGCGTGCGCCAGGGCGCGAATGGCGCCGGCGCGGGCGCGCGGGACGCCGATGGAGGCAATGTCGGCGGCGGCCAGGGTCCGTGCCCCGGGAAAGAGATGCGTCAGCCGTCCATCGCATTCGAGCCGCTCGCCGAGCGCGGCTACCAGGCGGCCGGCGAGCGTGGTGGCGCCGCGCACCGTGATCTGCTGACCGAGGATCGCGCGCACCGCCAGCTCGAAGGGGTCCCAGGCGCCGGGCACGCGCAGGCCGGGCCGGCGGTCGACCAACGGTGCCAGCCACGCGTCGGTGCGCAACTGCGCCGCGATGGCGAGTGGATCGGCGTCGAGATCGAACAGGCGGCGCGCCCGTTCGGCCACGCTCGCCACGGCGCTGGCATCGGAGAGGTGGGCCCGCAACTGCAGGGCGGCGGTGTCCGGAATCGGTGCGATCTCGATCCAGCCGCGGGCATCACCAGCGCGCACGGTGCGGGCGTAGGTGTCGCCAGACACCACTTCGACGCCCGGCGTGGCGCGCGGAGAGAGGACGGCGAGCAGCGCCTGCCAGTCGAGCGGCGGACGGTACGGGAGGCGCAGCGCAATGCCGTCGCTGGCCGCCGCGACGCCCCGTGCTCGCCGGCGCAGCAGGCGTGGCGGAGCGCCGAAGGCGGCGCGCACGGCTTGATTGTACTGCCGCACGCTGCGGTACCCGGCGGCGAAGGCGATCGTCGTCATCGGCAAGGCGGTTTCGTCGATCAGGCGCCGGGCGCTGTGGGCGCGCTGCGCGCGCGCGATCGCGCTCGGGGAGGTGCCGAGGTGCTGCTCGAAGAGTCTTCGCAACTGACGGCCGCCGACTCCCAACCGGGCTGCCAGGTCGTCGACTCCGCCCTCGTCGAGGGCGCCCTGCTGCACCAGCCGCAAGGCCCGCGCCACCACCGCCGAGCTGCCCACCCACGCCGGCGTCCCCGGCGCGGTCTCCGGCCGGCAGCGCTTGCACGGCCGGTAACCGGCGGCCTCGGCGGCGGCGGCGCAGGCGAAGAACTCCACGTGGTCGCGCTTCGGCGTCGGCGCCGGGCACACCGGCCGACAGTACACACCGGTCGTCCGCACGCCGGTGAAGAAGCGCCCATCAAAGCGCCGGTCCCGCGCCCGCAGCGCCCGGTAGCAGGCAGGCGGATCGATCGCCATGCGCTCTTCTAGCACGGCGGCATGGCGCTACTGGCAAGCAGCGGACCTGACCGGTTTGCAGTGGTGAGCCCCAACCGGAAACGCTCCTCAAACCACGAAGGACGCGAAGCGCACGAAGGGCAAGGATTTCCGGGTCGTATGAGGTTGGTAGAGCAACTCGTCGTCTGCGGGGTCGAAATCGATCCACACGACACGGCGCTACACCTTGATCTTCGCGGTCTTCGTGCCCTTCGTGGTGCAGGTTCTCTGCAACCGTTTCTCAGCTAGCGCGGCAACCGCTACAGTGCCGCGGCATCCAACGCGAGCCGGGGAGGACTGAGCGATGAGCGAGCCGCGCGACCTGGACCAGCTGTGCATCAATACGATCCGGACCCTGTCGATGGACGCCGTCCAGCAGGCGAACTCCGGCCATCCGGGCACGCCGATGGCGCTGGCGCCGGTGGCCTACACCTTGTGGCAGCGCTTCCTGCGCTTCGATCCCGCCGATCCGATCTGGCCGAACCGCGACCGCTTCGTGCTCTCCAACGGGCACGCTTCGATGTTGCTCTACAGCCTCCTGCATCTGACCGGCGTGCAGGCGGTCGACCCGCAGTACGAGGTCCTCGGCAAGCCGTCGGTGATGCTCGACGACATCAAGCGCTTTCGCCAGCTCGGCTCGAAGTGCGCCGGCCACCCCGAGTACCGCTGGACCTCCGGGGTCGAGACCACCACCGGCCCGCTCGGCCAGGGCATCGCCAACAGCGTCGGCATGGCCATCGCCAGCCGCTGGATGGCCGAGCACTTCAACCGGCCAAGCTTCCCGCTGATCGATTTCGATGTCTACGCGGTCTGCGGCGACGGCTGTTTCATGGAGGGCATCAGCCACGAGGCCGCCTCGCTCGCCGGCCACCTGCGCCTCGCCAAGCTGTGCTGGATCTACGACAACAACCACATCACCATCGAGGGCAACACGGCGCTGGCCTACAGCGACGACGTCGCGACGCGCTTCATCGGCTATGGCTGGAACGTGACCCGGGTCGGCGACGCCAACGACCTCGACCTGCTGGCGCGCGCCCTCGAGGTCTTCCGCCGCACCGACGATCGGCCGACTTTGATCATCGTCGACAGCCACATCGGCTACGGCGCCCCGTCGAAGCAGGACACCAGCGCCGCGCATGGCGAGCCGCTCGGCGAAGACGAGATCCGCGGCGCCAAACGCCGCTACGGCTGGCCCGAGGACGCCAAGTTCCTCGTTCCCGACGGCGTCTACGAGCACTTCCAGGCCGGCATCGGGGCGCGCGGCCGGACGCTGCGCACGGCGTGGGAGGCGCGCTTCGAGCAGTACCGCACACAGTTCCCGCAGCTCGCCGACCACCTCGAGCGCATGCAGCGCCGCGAGCTGCCCGAGGACTGGGACAAGGACATCCCGACCTTCCCCGCCGACGCCAAGGGCCTCGCCAGCCGCGAGTCGAATGCCAAGGTGCTCAACGCGGTGGCCAAGAACGTGCCGTGGCTGCTCGGCGGCGCCGCCGACCTGGCGCCGTCGACCAAGACGCGCCTGACCTTCGACGGCGCCGGAGACTTCGAAGCCGAGCAGTACAGCGGGCGCAACTTCCACTTCGGCATCCGCGAGCACGGCATGAGCGCGATCCTGAACGGCATGTCGCTGGCCAAGGTGCGCCCGTTCGGCGCCGGCTTCTTCATCTTCACCGACTACGCCCGGCCGTCGATCCGCCTGGCGGCCTTCATGGAGCTGCCGGTCATCTTCGTCTTCACCCACGACTCGATCGGCGTCGGCGAGGACGGGCCGACGCACCAACCGGTGGAGCAGCTCGCCTCGCTGCGCGCCATTCCCGGCCTGATCACCCTGCGCCCGTGCGATGCCAACGAGGTCGCCGAGGCGTGGCGCTTCATCATGCCGTTGCGCCACGAGCCGGTGATGCTCGTGCTGTCGCGCCAGAACCTGCCCACCCTCGACCGCACCAAGTACGCGCCGGCCTCGGGCCTGGCCAAGGGAGCCTACGCGGTCGCCGAGGCGCCGGGTGGAAAACCGGACGTCCTCCTGCTCGCCACCGGCAGCGAGGTCGGCCTCTGCATCGCCGCCTACGAGGCGCTGGCCACCGAGGGCATCAAGGCGCGCGTCGTCAGCATGCCGTCGTGGGAACTGTTCGAGCGCCAGCCGCAAGCCTATCGCGACAGCGTCCTGCCGCCGTCGGTGCGGGCGCGCGTCGCCGTCGAGCAGGCCTCCACGCTCGGCTGGGCGCACTACGTCGGCATCGACGGCGCCATCATCGGCATGCGCACCTTCGGTGCCTCGGCGCCGCTCAAGGACGTGCAGAAGAAGTTCGGCTTCGAGCCCGAGGCGGTGGTGGCCGCCGCCAAGGCCCAGCTCGCGCGCGGCCGCTGATGGCAGCGCCTGGCGTCGGCCTTTACCTTCATCGAGCTGCTGCTCTGGTGGATGGCCGACGCTCCCGAGCTCGGGCGTGCGGCGCGGCGCTCTGAGGCCTTTCTACAAGACAAGGTCCGCCCTTCCCTATTAGGCCCTTGAGGAGGGGACAGAGGAAGGTCAGGGGATGTGAGTCTCAAGCGGTGTCGGCGCGTAACCGCCCGGCCGCAAAGGCGAGCAGGTCGGAGGCGAACTCGCGCGGCTGCTCCCAGTGCAGCGCGTGGCCGGTGGGGTAGATGCGCAGCACCGAGTCGGGGATCTGCGCGACCAGGGCGTGTTGTTCCGCGCGCGGGAAGATCCCGTCTTGATCGCCCCAGGCGACGAAGGTCGGGCACGCGATGTTGCTGAGGGGGCGGGGGGGACGCCAGGCCATCAAACCGGCCAGCGCGGCGCGCCAGACGTGTGCTGGGAGCTTCATCGTCTCGCTCATGATCGTCTCCATGACCCGCGGGGGCAGGGGAGTGGCGACGGTTCCAGCCTGGAACGCATAGGCGAAATCCCGATCGATGGGGTCGGAGAGCCCACGCACCTCGGCGAAGAATTCCCGCACGGCGGCGTTGTCGGCCGTCGTCGCACCGCAGATCAGCACGAGCTTGGCAATGCGCTCGGGGTGAGACAGCGCGAGCTCCTGGGCGATGAAGGTGCCCATCGAATGGCCGCAGACCAGGGCGCGTTCGATGCCGAGATGGTCGAGCAGCGCGATGGCGTCGGCGGCGAAGTCCGCCATGGCGTACCCCGAGGCCGGCTTGGCGGACGACCCGTGACCGCGCTGGCTCGGGGCGATGGCCCGAACGGTCTCGGGCAGTACCTCGAGCACGCCGTTGAACGAGTACCAGGAGTCGGCGTAGCCGTGCAGCAGCAGCCACGGCACGCCGCCAGCCCCCTGGTCGCAGTATTCGATCTCGATTCCGGTGCTCAGCCGCACCCTGGCGAGCGGCCGCATGATCCCGTCCGGCGAATCACAACTCGTCGACGTCGTGCCACATGTCGGCGCAACACTGCCAGCGGCCGTCCGGGAGCTTGCGGTAGGCCTCGCAGGTCTCACCGCGCGTGCGTCGCGTCTTACCGCCCGCGCTCACCGACAGTGTGTAGTCTCCGGCCAGGTACCCGTAGTTGCCCGCGGCCTCGGTCTTGATCACCCCGAGGTGGAACTCCACCTGGCCCGAGTCATAGAAGGACTGAAAGAACTCGCGAATCTTGTCGCGCCCGCGCAGGTGACCCGTGCCACCGGGGAGCGCCAAGGCGTCCTCGGTGTAGAAGAGGTCCACCAGCTCGCGAATTCGCCCGGCGTTGAAGTGCACGTCCCACTGCTTGCGCAGCGCCTCGATCGCCTCCACGGCCTGCCGATCGCTGGTCATGACACCCCCTCTCGTCTGTGCGGGATCCTCGCACCTCAACGCGGCCGCGGTCAATCGACGCGGCCACGGAGGCGATGCTTCACCGGCCCTCCGTGTCGCTGTCGACTGCCGCGCGCCACCGTGGTGCGCGCACGGGGAATCGTCGCGATCTTCCGAGCGCGCCGCATCAGCGGGCGCGAACGACAAACTCAACTGCGCGCCAGCCGGCCGCCTTGGGTGATCGGAGCGCTGGTGAGGTCTGGCATCGTCGGGCCCGCGAACACGAGCCGCGAGGATCGCACAGCCGACAACTCAGGCAGACTGATGAGAAGCATCGCCGGCACGGGGCCGAGTCATTCAGCCCGTGGAGCGCTTCGTCCCGCCCGGCAGGTCGCGATACAGCGCGTCGAGGGCGATGTCGCAGCCGATCGCCGGCAAATCGATGGTCTGGCCGGCGCGAAGCGTCCGGCGCGACCACGGCCCGGATGGGTCGCGCTCCCATAGCTCGGCCAGGGGCTCGCGATGCGAGAGGAGGAGGATCACTCGCGCCGCAGGGATCTGCCGATAGTGGTCGAGCTTCTCGCCGCGGTCGTAGTCTTCGCTCGAATCGCTCAACACCTCGACAAGCACGGTCGGGTTGATAATGCTGGCGGCGTCTTCTGCATCGGTTTCGAGGCGACCGCAGACGACGCTGACGTCGGGGTACGTGGCCAGGCCGGTGGCGGCGACGCGCACGCGCAAATCCGAGGTGAAGACCTCGCACGGCGCCCCGGCGAGCTGAGCGCCGAGGCGCTGAATCACCCGCGCCGCCAGCGCCGCGTGCCGAGGCGTCCCGCCGGCCATGGCGTAAATGCAGCCATCGAAGAATTCGTGCCGAACGTTGCTGTACGACTCCAACTGGACGTATTCGCGGAACGTGTACCGCTGTCGAGCTGCTGTTCGCATCGGCCGGCAGTATGGCGCACTCAGACGGACGGGGCCAGTCGGGGGATGCGGCGCCGCGACTCCTTCGGTCTGCCGTGACTGCTTGGGAACTTGGCGCTCGTAGTGCACGATCGAGCAAACATGTAGCTCCATCGACTCACGGACAGGGCCGCAGGCGGCCCGGCGCTGGCTACGAGGAACGCCCCGGCAATGCGGAGCACGTGCCTTGCTCGCGGGTGGATGAGCGAGCTCTGCGTCGACGGGCCTCGCTCTCCACTGCGGGGTACTGCCATGGTATCGGTGCGCGGACGTCGCTCGCCGAGGAGGAGCCATGGCTGCACCATCCGTAACCCAACGTCCCGAGTGGCAGGCGCTGGTACGACACCAGGCGGCGCTGCGCGAGGTGCATCTGCGCACGCTGTTCGCCGACGATGCGCGGCGCGGGGAGCGCTTCAGCGCCGAGGGCGCCGGGCTCTACCTCGATTACTCCAAGCATCGCGTCAGCGAGGAGACGATGCGGCTGCTCATCCGTCTGGCCGAGGCGAGCGGCCTGGCGGAGCGGCGGGCGGCGATGTTCGGCGGCGACAAGATCAACCTGACCGAACGGCGCGCGGTGTTGCACGTGGCCCTGCGCGCCCCGCGCGGCACTTCGATTCGCGTCGACGGGGCCGACGTGGTGCCGGAGGTGCACGCGGTGCTCGACCGCATGGCGGCGTTCTGCGAGCGCGTGCGCAGCGGCGCCTGGACCGGCCACACCGGCAAGCGCATCCGCACCGTCATCAACGTCGGTATCGGCGGCTCCGATCTCGGCCCGGTGATGGCCTACGAGGCGCTGCGCCACTACAGCGCCCGCGCGTTGTCGTTCCGCTTCGTCTCGAACGTCGACGGGACGGATTTCGCCGAGGCGACGCGCGATCTCGACCCCGCCGAGACGCTGTGGATCGTCTCCTCGAAGACGTTCACGACGCTGGAGACGATGACCAACGCGCGCAGCGCGCGGCAGTGGGCGCTGGCGGCGCTACGTGACGAGCGCGCGATCGCCAAACATTTCGTCGCCGTCTCGACCAACGCGGCCGA
>CAYYWP010000151.1:0-11884 GCA_964475125.1 uncultured Binatia bacterium (SeqCode)
GGCACTGCTCCGGCGGGCAGCCGCGAGACCGGAGCAGGCGCCCGCGATCGATCTCGTCTGCCGCGCCGCTGATGGCCAGGTCGAACTGTCGGTGGCCGACCAGGGTCCCGGCATCCCGCGCCGCGAACGGCGGCGCATCTTCGAACGCTTCTACCGCATCGACGATCGCCTCAACCGCAAGCAAGAGGGCAGCGGTCTCGGGCTCGCCATCGTGCGCCACGTCGCCCAGGCGCACGGCGGCAAGGTGGTGGTGCGCAACCGCCCCGAGGGTGGCGCCGAGTTCAGCATCCTCCTGCCGGCGGTGGGGTGAGCGACGTCCGCGAGCGGCAGCGCAGACGGTGCGTGACGGAATCGGATGGCCTCGGAACGCGTCCTGTTGATCGAAGACGATCCCTCGATCGTCGCCGGGCTGCAGCTCAACCTGTCGCTCGAAGGCTACGATGTGTCGACGGCGGGCGACGGCGAAACCGGCTACCGCATGGCGCTGCAGAACCGCCCCGACTTGGTGCTGCTCGACATCATGCTGCCCGGCATGCACGGCCTCGAGGTCCTGCGCCGCCTGCGCGACATCGATGCCGACATCCCGGTGCTCATCCTCACCGCGCGCGGCGAGGAGGGGGACAAGGTCCTCGGCCTGCAGCTCGGCGCCGACGACTACATCTCCAAGCCCTTCAACCTTCCCGAACTGCGCGCCCGCATCAACGCCGCGCTGCGCCGCCGGCGCCTGCGCCATGCCGGCCAGGCGATTCACGAATTCGGCGACGTGCGGGTCGACCTCGACCGCCACTACGCCACCCGCGCCGGGCGGGCCGTGCCGATGACCGCGCGCGAGTTCGCACTCCTGGCGTTCTTCCTCGGCAACCCGGGGCGGGCGCTGACGCGCGAGATCCTGCTGAGCGAAGTGTGGCGCACCGAGTATCTGACCCAGCGCACCATCGACAATTTCGTCGGCCGCCTGCGCGCCAAGCTCGAACCGGATGCGGATCGCCCGCGCTACTTCCTCACCGTGCGCGGCATCGGCTACCGTTTCGAGCCCAGCGGACGAGGAGAATGAGTGCGCGCGGTGAGCGATGAGGGATCTCCGTCACGCGTCGCTCATCGCTGTCCATTCAGCGATCAGATTATTAGATTGGTTGGAGGAAAGAAATTCAACACAGAGGCGCGGAGGCCGCAGAGAACGCCGAGCACGACGGTGTAGCAGTCGGTTGAAAAAGGCCGCGCGCATCCTTTCGGCGGGCTCATCCTTCGACTGGCTCAGGAGAGCGGGAAGTGCCTGGGCCGCAACGGGTTTCGCTCACCCGTGACGATGCGTCAGCGTTCGAACTCATGCGCGCTGCCTCTCTGCCCTCGGCGGACTCTGGGGCTGTGGGTTGGGGTTTTCGTCGGACCCGAGGTTAGAGACGGACGACGCTGCGGATGCTCTCGCCGCGGTGCATGAGGTCGAAGGCATCGTTGATGCGCTCCAGCGGCATGGTGTGGGTGATGTACTCGTCGAGCTTGACGCGGCCGGCCATCGCCCAGTCGACGTAGGTCGGCAGCTGGGTGCGCCCGCGCGTGCCGCCGAAGGCGGTGCCCCGCCACTGCCGGCCGGTGACGAGCAGGAAGGGGCGCACGTGAATCTCCTCGCCGGCGCCGGCGACGCCGATGATGATGCACTGGCCCCAGCCCTTGTGGCAGGACATCAGCGCCTGGTTCATCACCTCGACGTTGCCGATGCATTCGAAGGCGAAGTCGACCCCGCCACCCGTCAGCTCGACGACGGCCTCGGCGAGGTTGGGGACCTCCGTGGCGTCGATGAAATCGGTGGCGCCGAACTGGCGCGCCAGCTCGAACTTCTTGGGATTCGTGTCGATGCCGACGATGCGCATCGCGCCGGCCATCACCGCCCCTTGCACGACCGAGACGCCGATGCCGCCGAGGCCGTAGACGGCCACGCTCGCCCCGGGATGCACCTTGGCGGTGTTGAGCACCGCGCCGATGCCGGTGGTGATGCCGCAGCCCAGCAAACACACCTTCTCCAGCGGAGCGTCGGCGCGGATCTTCGCCAGCGCGATCTCCGGCACCACCGCGTACTCGGCGAAGGTCGAGGTGCCCATGTAGTGGTGCAGGGGCTTGCCCTTGTACGACAGGCGGCTGGTGCCGTCCGGCATCAGACCTCGCCCCTGAGTGGCGAGGATGGCGCCGCAGAGGTTGGTCTGACCGCTCAGGCAGAACTTACAGTTGCGACACTCGGGGATGTAGAGCGGGATGACGTGATCGCCAGGCTTGAGCGCGGTCACGCCGGGGCCGACTTCCGCGACCACGCCGGCGCCTTCGTGTCCGAGGACGGTGGGGAAGAGTCCCGAGGGGTCGCGCCCGCTCATGGTGTAGGCGTCGGTGTGGCAGACGCCGGTGGCGGCCAGATGCACCAGGCATTCGCCGGCTTTCGGGCCTTCGAGGTCGATCTGTTCGACGACCAGGGGCTTCTGCGGTTCCCAGCATATCGCGGCCTTGATCTGCATCGGTCGTACTCCTTCGAACGGCACGAATGGCAAAGCCGTGCGGTCGCAGTCAATCCAAGCGCCACAGCCACCCGCCGGCGCGGCGGACGCTGGCAGGCGACGCACCCCTGCGGCAACATGGCGCCCGTGACCGCCTGGTTGCCGATCGAGCCCCTGCTGCCGGAGATCGTCGCCGCCATGACCGACGGCCAGCGCCTGCTCCTGCGCGCCGCGCCCGGGGCCGGCAAGACGACGGGCGTGCCGGCGGCGTTGCTCGATGGCGGCTGTGCGGGTGGCAAGCAGGTGGTCGTGCTGGAGCCGCGCCGCATCGCCGCGCGCGCTGCCGCCGAGTTCGTCGCCGCGGCGCGCGGCGGCGCGGTCGGCGAGGAGGTTGGCTACCGCGTGCGCTACGAATCGCGCGGCAACGCGTCGACCCGTCTCTGGTTCCTCACCGAGGGGGTGCTGGGTCGCCAGCTGGGTCGTGATCCGTTCCTCGAAGAGGTCGGCCTGATCGTGCTCGACGAGTTTCACGAGCGTCACCTGCCCAGCGACGTGGCTCTGGCGATCGTGCGCGAGCTGCAAGACAGCGTGCGCCCCGACCTCAAACTGGCGGTGATGTCGGCGACGCTCGACACGGCCGCGCTGGCCGCCTACCTCGGCCCGGGTGTGGCTGTCGTGACCTCGGAGGGGCGCGCCTATCCGGTGCGCGTCGAATATCGCCCCGGGCCGGGCGACGAGCCGCTCGCGGCGCGGGTGGCCGCGGGGCTGGCGCACCTGCTCGGCGCCGCCGACGATGACGGCGGCGACGTGCTGGTGTTTCTGCCCGGCGCCGCCGAAATTCGCCGCGCCCACGAGGCGGTCGCATCGCTCGCCGCCACGCGCGTCATGGAAGTCCTGCCATTACATGGCGACCTGTCGCTCGCCGCCCAGCGCGCGGCACTGCAGCGCGGCGCGCACCGCCGGGTGATTCTGGCCACCAATGTCGCCGAGACGTCCCTAACCGTCGAGGGCGTCACGGCGGTCATCGACAGCGGCGTCGCGCGCCTCGCCGCCTACGACGCGCGCCGCGGTATCAACGCGTTGCGCCCGGCGCCGATCAGCCGCGCCGCCGCCGAGCAGCGCGCCGGTCGGGCCGGGCGGCTCGGCCCGGGACGCTGCCTGCGCCTGTGGAGCGCCGCCGATCACGCCGCGCGGTTGGCGCGCGAGACGCCCGAGATCCACCGCTTGGAGCTGAGCGGTACCGCCCTCGAGGTGCGCGCCTGGGGTGCGCGCGACATCACCCGCCTCGCCTGGCTGGATCCGCCCCGCCGACAGGCGGCCGAACAGGCCGAGCGCCTGCTCGTACAGCTCGGCGCGGTCACCGCCGACGGAGCGGCGACCGAGCTCGGTCGCCATCTGCTGCGCATCCCCACCTCGCCCCGCCTGGCGCGCTTGCTGATCGAGGCCCACCGCCGCGGCGCCGGTGCCGCAGGCGCGCTCGCCGCCGCGCTGGCCGGCGAGCGCGACGTGCTCAGTGCCACGCGCGCCTTGGCGAGCACCGATGTGCCTTGGCCAGATGGGCCCTGCGATCTGCGGCTGCGCGCCGAGCTGTTCGGCGACGCCGAGCGAGCGGGCTTTGCCGACGCGACGTGTCGTCGCTTGGGGCTCGATCGCGCCACCCTCCGCCAGGTGGCACGGGCGCGCTTGCAGCTCATCGCCGCCGTCTCGGAGTCGGCCGGGCCGCGCGATGTCGGTGCGCCCGCCGCCCGTGTGCGCCGGGAGCAGCGTGGCGCTGCCGTAGGCACCGCACCCGGCCGCTCCGGCGACGAAGCCGTGCGCCGAGCGATCCTCGCGGCGTTCCCCGACCGGGTCTGCCGCCGCCGAGCCCCCGGCTCGGCGCGGGCGGTGATGGTCGGCGGCACCGGGGTCGCCCTCGACCCGTACAGCGTGGTGCGACAGGCGCAGATGTTCGTCGCGGTCGACATCGAGCGCGGCAGCGCGGCCGATGCCCGCGTGCGTTTGGCCAGCGCCATCGAAGTCGAGTGGCTCGGCGAGCTCTTTCCGGAAGCCGTGCAGCACCGCGTCACGGTCGAGTTCGACGTCGAACAGGAGCGCGTCGTCCAACGCAGCCAACAGCTTTACCGCGACCTGGTCCTCGCCGAGAACGTCGCTCCGGCCCCGGTATCGGAGGCCGCCAGCGCGGCTCTCGCTGCCGCCGCGCGCGCCGATCCAGCGCGGGCCGTCTGCTTGAGCGACGCCGATCGGGCGCTGCTCGCCCAGGTCTGCTTCTTGCGCCGCTGGATGCCCGAGCTGGGCTTGCCGGATGCGGACGATCTGCTGGCTGCGACGGTCGAGGCGTTGTGTGCCGGGAAAGGAAGCTTCGCCGCCCTGCGCAACGCCGCCCTGGGCGCCGCCCTGCGTGACGCCCTGAGCGCGGCACAGCGGCACGCGCTGGCGTGCCAGGCCCCGGCGCGCCTGGCGCTGCCGAGCGGACGCTCGGTTGCGATCACCTACGCGGCCGATCGACCGCCCGCCGCCGCGGCGCGCATTCAGGAGGTCTTCGGGCTGCTCGAGACGCCGCGGCTGGCCGGTGGGCGGGTGGCGCTGGTGTTGGAATTGCTCGCTCCCAACCACCGCCCCGTGCAAGTTACCGACGACCTCACCAGCTTCTGGCGCCGCGGTTACGCCGAGGTGCGCAAGCAACTGCGCGGTCGCTATCCCAAGCACGCCTGGCCCGAGGATCCGCTCACTGCTGAACCCAGTGCGCGGGTGTCGCGACGCACCGGGCGGCAGTGAAACCGCGCTGCATGATCGACGTCTGGGCGCCGCGGCAGCGACGATGACGTCAGCGGCGCCGGTTCGCTCGGCCAATTGACGCGCCACCGGCGGGGTTGGACTCAGCTGGGGCTGAGCAGCGCTCATGTCGTCGAGCTTGCTGCTCGTGTATGAGCCCAGCCACGTGCAGGGGTGAGGAGAGGCGCCGATGATGAACGCGATCTGGCTCGGGCTCGTACTGGGCTCCGTCGTCACCGCCGCATTCAGCGGCACGATGGAGGCCGTGTCGACCGCGTCCATCGAGTCGGCGAAGGGTGCCGTCACCCTCGCCCTCGGCCTGATCGGCGTCATGGCCTTCTGGCTCGGCACGATGCGCGTCGTGCAAGAGGGCGGCCTGTTGCACGCCGTGGCGCGCGGCTTGCGGCCGGTCATGGGGCGATTGTTTCCGGAGGTCCCGCCGGAGCACCCGGCGATGAGCGCGATGATCATGAACATCGCCACCAACATGCTCGGGCTCGGCAACGCGGCGACGCCGTTCGGCATCAAGGCGATGATCGAGTTGAACCGTCTCAACCCGGTGCCGGGGGTGGCCACCGACGCGATGGTGCTGTTCCTCGCCATCAACACCTCGAACGTGGCCCTGGCGCCGCTCGGCGTCATCGCCCTGCGCGCTTCGCTCGGCTCGACCAACGCCGCGGGGATCTGGCTACCGACGCTCATCGCCACCTCGTGCTCGACCGCAGCGGCGATCGCCGCCGCGCTGGTGTTGCGACGGATGGTGCGGCCGGCGGCCGCGTACGCGCCGGGCGAGGCTGTCGCCGCTGCCACGCCGGCGAGCGCGCCGGAGGCGGCCGAGCTGGGCAGCGAGCGCCCAACAGCCCCGCTCGGTTGCGCGCTGGCTGTACTCAGCGTGGCGCTGATCGGCGCGGGTCTGGTGTGGCAGTTGCGCGCCGGGATGGCAGGCGGTGAGCCGCTCGGTCCTCAGCTCCGCGGCGTCGCCTCGAGCTGGCTGCTGCCGGTGTTGATCGTCGCCATGCTCGGCTACGGCATGGCCAAGCGCGTGCCGGTCTACGACGCCATGATCAAGGGCGCCACGGAGGGCTTTCAGGTGGCGGTGCGGATCATTCCCTTTCTCGTCGCCATTGTCGTCGCCGCCGCGATGTTCCGCGCCTCCGGCCTGCTCGAGCTGGTGACCCGCGCCATCGGTCCCTTCACCAACCCGCTCGGTTTCCCCGCCGAGGCGCTGCCGATGGCCATCCTGCGCCCGCTGTCCGGCTCGGGAGCCTACGCCGTGATGGCCGAGATCATGCAAGCCAACGGTCCCGACTCCTACGTCGGCTACCTCGTCTCCACCCTGCAGGGCAGCACCGAGACGACCTTCTACGTCCTCGCCGTCTACTTCGGCGCCGTCGGCATCAGCCGCGTGCGCCACGCCGTCGCCTGCGGCTTGATCGCCGACCTCGCCGGCTACATTGCGGCCGTTGCCGCGGTCGGCTGGCTGTTGGGCTCGTGAGCGCGCGGATGGATCCTCAGCGAGGCGGCGGCGTCGGGTGTCGCGTCGCCGCATGGTCCGGGGTCCGGCCGTCGGCGGTGAAGAAGCGGTCGATCTCGTGGCGGGCCGCGATGGCGTCGTCGCGGCCGAGCTCGATGAGGCGGGTCGTGTAGGCCGCATCGAACAAGAGGTAGCTGAGCAGCTCGGTGATCGACTCGTCCGTTCCGAGGCCGCGCATGAGGTAGCGCAGGATCGGGGGGACGCGGTGCGTGAGCTCGGCGGCGATGGTGCCGAAGTCCTGCGAAGGGCTGAGCCACAGGACGTCGACGTGGCGAAACGGATTCGCGCCATCGTCGGCGCTGCAGCTCAGGACGCTGCGGTTGACGCGCGCGCTGTGCTCGACGTCGGTCTCGATCGAATCGAGCATGACCGCGTCGAGCAACACGCCGGCGATCTGGGCGACGGTGGGCGGCGTCAGTTTTTTCGCTGCCGGGGGATCGGGTCGTCCGGGTCCCTGGACGCCGATGGCGACGATGCGATCGGCGCCCAGGTTGATCGCCGGGCTGAGCGGCGCCGTGTTGCGCATGCAGCCATCAGCGAAATAGCGCCGGCCGATCTTCACCGGTGGGAAGAAGATCGGGATGGCGCTCGACGCCATCAGATGATCGACGCTCAACGCGGCACGCTCGATGCGCCAGCGGCTGCGCTGCCACAACTGGATTGCCGCATGGCCGTGGACGAAGAGGTGGCCGTTCGACGAGGACAGGTCGGTGGCGCCGACCGCGGCCGCGTAGAGGGCTCCGCTGGCGACGTTCGCTTCGATGCGCGCATAGGGGATCTCGGCAAGCAGCGTGCGCAGCGGCGCGGTGTCGAGCAGGGACTTCGGCTGTGCCCGTCGCAGGGCGCCGCCAAACGACAGATCCCATGCCCAGCGCGCGCCGATGCTGCCGAGCGAGCGAATATCGGTGCGAAAGACCTTCTGCGGGGTGATCGTGCTCCACACGCGCGCCAGCCGTTCGACCCCGGCCAGCAGTTCGTCGGCGTGTGCGGCGAGCATGCCGACGTTGATTGCGCCGGCGCTCGAGCCGACGAAAATCGCGAACGGGGCCGGCGCCGGCCCGATCACCCCCAACTGCGCCAGTCCGCGCAACACGCCCACTTGGTAGGCGCCGCGGGCGCCACCGCCGGAGAGGACCAGCGCCGTCCGTCCCGCGTGCCTGGTGTGAATAGGCGCTCGGCTGGTCATCGCGGCCCTCGAACGCCCGGGCGCCTCACGCCCCGCAGGTGCCGAGGAAGTCGAACACCTCGCGGTTGAACACCTCCGGCAGCTCGAAGTTGAAGCCGTGGCTGCCGCCGGGAACCTTGACCAGCTTGGCGCCGGCGATGCGCGCCGCCAGCAAGTCGGAGTTGAGCGCTGGGATGAGCTGGTCGCGCTCGCCGGCGATGACCAGGGTGGGCGCGCGGATCTGGCCGAGGCGCTCGAAGGTATCGTGCGACTGGGTCGCGGCCACCTGGGCGAGGATTCCCTCGAGGCTGAAACCGTGCTGGATCGTCCCGGCGAAGACCTGCATGAGGACCGGCAGCTTGTCGGTGAGGAACTGGGCGCTGAAGGTGAGCGGCACGAGCAACTGGAAGAACGCCATCGGGTCGATCTGCGTCATCTTGAGCTGAATGGTGCCCTCTGCGTCGCTCGCACCGCCGAAGGCGGTCAGCGCCGTCGCCAGCGTCTGCTTCACCGTTTCATCCGGGCGGGCATAGGTGCAGCCGAGCACCAGGGCACGCACGCGCTGCGGGTGCCGCAGCGCCAGTTCCTGCGCGATCATGCCGCCCATCGAGACGCCGACGACATGGGCTCGCCCGACGCCGAGCGCGTCGAGCACGGCCACCGCGTCGTCCGCCATTTGCGCCGTCGTATAGGGGCCCGGCGGTTTGCTGGAACGGCCGACGCCGCGGTTGTCGAACAGGATGGTGCGATACCGCTCGGCGAAGTCGTCGCGCTGGAACATCCAGGCGGCCGAGTCGGCGGCGAGGCCCATGATCAACAGGACCGGATCACCACCGCCCTGTTCCTCGTAATAGATGCCGATGCCGTTGGCTTCGATACGTGGCATGCGCGCGCCCTCCCGATGTGGGCCGGGCATTGTGGCAGAAAGCGCCTGCAGTCGAAAACGACCGCACGGCGCCGCGGTTGGCAGCGCAGCTAGGCGTCGCCCCGGTTGCCACCCGAGCGCGCAAAGGCGCGGCGGACCAGCAACCTCACCAGTGACCCTGAAGGAAGAAACCGCGGGCCACAGATCAACACAGACGAACGGCGATCAGGGTCTAACAACTGGGTGTCCGCACAAGCGCTCCCGGGGCGCCGTGGCGGGGCGATGGGCCATTGTCTCGTGTTTCTCCCACCGGTGTCTATCGGTGTTCATCTGTGGCGTCGTCTTCGCTCCGGCCGAGGGGGCGCTGCCGCGTCGACAGCGCCCCCGGGTCGAACTGGCCGGCGATCAGAAGCCGCTGCGCATCATCGCTTCGAGGCGCGCGACGCGCTCTTCCATGGGCGGGTGGGTCGAGAACAGCTTCGCCAAGCCGCCGCCGGCGAAGGGGTTGACGATGAACAGGTGAGCGGTTGCCGGCGAGCCGGCGTGCATCGGAATGCGCTGACTGTACGCCTGTAGCTTGCGCAGCGCCGAGGCCAGCGCCAGCGGATTGCCCGTCAAGCGGGCTCCCGCCTCGTCGGCGAGGAACTCGCGCGAGCGCGAGATCGCCATCTGGATCAGCATCGCGGCCAGCGGGGCGACGATGATGCCGATCAGCGCCGCGGCCGGATGACTGCCCTCTTCGTTGTTCGAGCGACCGCCGCCGAAGATCAAGCCCCACTGCGCGATGTTGGCGATCATGCTGAGTGCCCCGGCGAGGGTCGCGGCGACGACCATGATGAGCGTGTCGCGGTGCTTGACGTGCCCGAGCTCGTGGCCGAGCACGCCGGCGAGCTCGTCGCGATTGCAGAGGCGCATCAACCCTTCGGTCACCGCGACGGCGGCGTTCTGCGGGTTGCGCCCGGTGGCGAAGGCGTTCGGCGCCTCCTCCGGAATGATGTACACCTTCGGCATGGGGATCTGAGCGGCCTGGGCGAGCTGGCGCACGATGCCGAACAGCTCGGGCGCTTGGGACTCACTGACCTCCTGGGCGCGGTACATGCGCAGCACGATCTTGTCCGACCACCAGTAGGCGCCGAAGTTCATCACCCCGGCGACGACCAGGCCCATGACGAGGCCGTTCTGTCCCGCCAGCGCTTGTCCGGCCCACACCAACAGGGCCGTGAGCAAGGCCAACAACATGGCGGTTTTGACGCGATTCATCGTTTCCTCCTTTGCGGTGTCGGTGCGCGCAGCCTAAGTCCGTTCAGCCGCTTCGACAAGGGAGATAATTGCGATTGCCGGCTTCGACAATAACGATGCCGTCGAGCGCGACATCAGTATAGCCACAGCATGGTCATCGGCGCTCACGCCGCGCCGCGCAGCGCCCTCCTGCCGTAGCGCAAACGCTGCGCCGCCGTATAGAGCTCCAGCGCGGCATACAGATACCCGGCGAGTGGGGCAACACCCGGTGCCAGCACGACGACGAGCGCAAACAGCAGGGATTCGGTGCGCTCGAGCAGACCGGGCGGGTAGACGATCAGCTTGTCGCTCACCTTCTCGCTGGCGGCGCCGACGGCCAGGAAGACGCACAAGTTGACGTACCAGGTGCACGCCAGCACCAGGGCCGGCAGATGCCACTCCGGATGTGGTACGGCGATGCCG
The DNA here is from genome assembly GCA_964475125.1 of uncultured Binatia bacterium (SeqCode). Lineage (GTDB taxonomy): Bacteria > Desulfobacterota > Binatia > HRBIN30 > CADEER01 > CAYYWP01. The sequence continues at coordinate 10,518 of CAYYWP010000151.1, forward strand.
AGCAAGACCGCCGCCTCGACGATGCGATCGCAGGTCAAGTCGAGCACGCCGCCCCAGGGTGTCGAACCCGTGCCGAGGCGGGCGACACGGCCGTCGATGGCGTCGCACAGCCCGGAGGCGACGAGCGCGACCAGGGCCCAGCCGCCGCGGTCGACGTAGAACAGCAGTGCCCCGACGATGCCCAACGTCAGCGCCGCGTAGGAGCAGCCGTTGGGGGTGACGCCGAGGCGAATCAGGGCCCGCGCCAGCCGATCGAAGGCGCGCGCCGAAGCGCTGCCGGACTTGGTGAGCAGAGTATCGAGCACGGTTGCAGCGAGGCTAAGGGGTCAACGGCCGCCGCGCAACGCCGCCTCTCCTGGCCGGCGGCGCGAATCCACCGCCCGACGCAGACCTGGGGGCGTTGACCGCGGGCGATCGCTGGGCGAAGGTACGGGCTCGATGCCCACGACCGCGAAGGCACACGAACACGGCCCGGGGTGCGATCACGCGCACGCCCGCGATGCAGCGCCGGAACCGGTGCGCCGCCAAGCCCCGAAGCTCGGCCGCAACGACCCCTGTCGGTGCGGCAGCGGCAAGAAACTCAAGAAGTGCTGCGGCGCGCAAAGCGCCTGAGCCAGCCAGCCGGCCGCGTCACTGCGCCGCCCGCCGGCGCGTAGCCGCGGGCGGCTGCATCAAACGACCGCGGCGCACCATCCCTGTCGGCGAAAGCGGGGGCCACGCGCGGTGCGATCGGGGACGCCGCGCTGGGAGGAGTAGGCCCTGTATGCGTAAGCGGAAGCCGGAGATCGCCACACTCGATCAGGTGCGAATCAGCCGTGAGGGAGATGACGCGGTCATCGAGTACCGCGATCCGACCATCGCCACGACGTACTTTCACATCGGCCCGGCGCTGCGCACGATGAGCGACCAAGAAGTGCTCGACAGTTTCAATGACATGTTGCGCGGCGAGGACGAGCGCTGCGCGGCGTTGCCGGAGCACGTCGCGGTCGAGATTCCCGCCGGGCACCCGCAGGTGCGCTACTTCGCGCGCGGCGACCAGTGGGTGCCGCGCGGCGCGGTGCTGCGTTGCGTGATCGACGACGCCGGGCCGGACGGTGAGGCGGTCATTCACATCGACGACCACTCGCTGTCGCTACCGGATTTCGGGCGCCTGCTGTGCACCTATGCGGGCTGGGGCATGCGGATCACGTTCGTGCCCGAGGAATCCCTGGCCGTGCCGCCGCAGATCACCGTCGGCGAGCCGGACGACGACGAGGAGCTCGACGAGTAGCTGTTCTCGGCAGGATGCTGAAAAACCCGCCGCTCACCCTTCGACGGGCTCAGGGTGAGCGGAGAAGTGCAATGAGATCGGGGCGGGGTTCCGCTCA
>CAYYWP010000152.1:0-11777 GCA_964475125.1 uncultured Binatia bacterium (SeqCode)
GATGAGTCAGCGCTCGAACTGATGCACGCTGCCTCTGTCTCCTCTGCGTACTCTGGATCTCTGCGTTGGTGAATCACTCGCACCAAGCGCAGTCAGGCGTGGGATGGAACCCGCGCCGTACGCTTCACTTGCACGGACAGGAATCGTCCTTGTCGGCCTGCCCGACGGTGGCGCTGAGCTGGTCGGTGAACTGCATCGCCTTGGCGGCGGCGCCGTTCCACAGGACGCACGCCGCCACCGCTCCGTCGGCGGGCTCCGAGTCGATGCCGACGGTCAGGCGCTCGGCCGTGGCCAACGGCGCCGGCACGGCGAAGTCGGTTTGCGTGCTGTCGCTGCGCCAGTTGACCAGTTCCTTGCTGGTCTTGCCGTCGCCGACGCTGATCTTCATCGCCGCGGCTTCGGTCTGACCGCGACAGATGCGCACTGCCCAGCCGCCTTGCGCTTGCGCGCTCACCGCCCAGCTCGCCGCCAGCATCATCACGCCAACGCTCCAACCAAATCGCATCATGATCCCTCCTCGCTGGGGGAAAGGGCCGCCCCTCACGGCGCGCTCGTCGCGGCCTGCCACGCGGCGCTGTCGGCGGCGGTGGCGAGCCGGGCGGGATCGAACAACGCCGCCGGGAGCTCGACCCCGTAGCGTACGTCGGTGACCCGGTACTCGCTGCTGAACCCGGTCTGTGCATCCTCGATGCGAGCCCGCTGGGCGGTCGGCACCCCGCCGATCGATGTCACCTCATCGAAGGTGAGCGTCTTCCACAGCGTGCCGCCGACGTCGTAGTACTCGCGTTTGAACGGGCGGCCCGAATCCGGCGCCACCCATGACACGATACGCGAGAAGGTGCGTTGATCACGCGGCGTCTCCTCGAGCTTGACCGCCGACAGGCCGCTCGGCGTCTCCACGCTGGTCAGCAACGCGAGGCCGCGATCGGTGACGTTGACGAAGCCGAGATCGGCGTACGTGAACTCGGTGTTGAGGAACGATTCGAACTCGTTCACCGGCAACACCTGGCGCACGCGCCGCAGGTAGGGCAGGTACAGCCACTCCTTGGCAGGCTGTCCCGGGCGCTCCTGGATCAGCAGCGCGATGCCGCGCAGGTCCTTGGGCTCGAACAACACGGTCAACACCCACTGACTGCCGTCGAGGCTGGTGCGCGCCTGCCCGGCCTTCCACTCCACCACCTCCGATCCCGAACGCACGGTCACGGTGAGGCGGCGGAGGCTCGGTTGGGCGGGCTCGAGCCAGGCCTTCATGCGCTGCAGCACCGCGGCGGGCGAGTCGGCCGCCGGCGCGGCGCGCGCGACCAGAGCGACCAAGACGAGCCCGATGGCGATCCCGCACTGGCGCATCGCCCGGGGCGTAGCACAACTGCCGCGGCCTGAGAAACGCGCCGCGCTTGCGGCGCCGCGTCGATTGGTTCATCTCGGCACGCATGCGGATCCTGGCGGCGCTGTGGCGCCAGCTGCTGTGGTTGGTCGCGGCCCTGGCGGCGGGCGGCGGGGCGTTATGGTTCATCTTCGCCGAGCGCTGGTCGCTGGCCTTCGCCGCCTGGCTGCGCGATCTGTCGCCGGTGCTCCAGGCGCTGTTGGTGTGGATCGGCATGATCGCCATCATGCGCCTGCGCGATCGACTCTTTCCCGGCACCGAGGGCACCGGCATCCCGCAGGCGATCGCCGCGCTCAAGCTCGGACCGGGCGCCGAGCGCGACCGCGTGCTGTCGCTGCGCATCCTCTTCGGCAAGGTCGTGTTGCTGACCATGGCGTTGTTCGCCGGAGCGACGGTCGGCCGCGAGGGCCCGACCGTGCATGTCGCCGCCTGCTGTCTCTATCTCGCCGGCCGCTTCGCCTCGTTCGCGCCGTCGCAGGCCGAACGCGGCCTCATTCTCGCCGGCAGTGCCGCCGGCATCGGCGCGGCCTTCAACGCACCGATCGCCGGGATGATCTTCGCCATCGAAGAGATCGGCCGCAGCTTCGAGAAGGACAATGCCAGCCTCACCATCCGCACCGTGCTGGTCGCCTGCTTGAGCTGTCTGGCAGTGCTCGGGTGGTACCTGTTCTACGGTCAGGTCGAGCCCGGCGTGCACACGCTGCGGCTGTGGATCTGGGTGCCGATCATCGGCGTCGGCGGCGGCCTGCTGGGCGGGCTGTTCGCGCGCGCCGTGGTCGAGGTCACCCCGCGCGTGTCGCGCCTCAACCGCCGCCGCCCGTGGGCGGTGGCCGGCTCGCTCGGCCTGACGCTCGCCGTGCTCGGGCTGATCAGCGGCGGCGTCACCTACGGCGGCGGCGATCCGCAGGTGCGGACCATCCTGGGTGGCGATGCCGTCGCCGCCTACTACCCGCTCGCCAAGGCGGCGGCGGCGTTCGTGGCCCTGATCAGCGGTATCCCGGGCGGCTTGTTCGCCCCCAGCCTGTCGGTCGGGGCTGGGCTCGGTCAGCAGATCGCCACCTTCACCACCGCCGTGCCGCGCCAGGACATCGTCCTGCTCACCATGGCAGCCTACTTCGCCGGAGTCGTACAGAGCCCGATCACCGCCGCCATCATCCTGATCGAGATGACCAACGCCCGCTATCTGCTCTTGCCGCTGCTGGCCAGCACGGTCATCGCCTATCACGCCTCGCGCATCCTGTGTCGCGTCGGGATCTACGACGCGCTGGCCGACGGCATCATTCGCCGCCTGCGGCACGCCAATAGCCGCGGCCCCGAAGCCCCAAGGCCTGAGCCACCGATGAACGCCGAGCCCGACCTCCCCCGCAGCCGATAAACACCGAGGGTCCAACCGTGCTCCGGTTGCGACCGGGCTCCGTGTTCATCGGTGGTGTGCTGATCAGCGCGCTGACACCGCATTGAGCAGCAGGCCGAGCACGAACAGCCCGCCGGCGGTGCGGGTGAACGACATCGCAAAGGCGACGTACCACAACGGCCAGACCGGGAAGCCGGCGGGTGGCGCGGCCGGCCGCTCGCTGGCGTAGGCGAGGTGCAGCAGGCGCAGGCGCGGCAGCGCCAGCAACGCCAGCAGGATCCAGGCCCCGCTGACGCGCCCGATCACCAGCGCCGCGATGGCGACGAGGAAGAGGTGCGCGAGCCACACCACCAGGCGCCGCGCCGGCTCGGCCCCGAGACGCACCGGCAGCGTGCCGACGCCGGCCGGCTGATCGTGCGGCAACTTGTCGAGGTGCTTGCCAACCAGCACGGCCCCGACCAGGATGCCGTACGGCAGCGCCTGCAGCCAGACGCTGGCCGGGGCGCTGCCGCGCAAGGCGTAATGGGCGCCGGCGACCATCAGCGGCCCCCACACGACGGCGGCGGTGAGCTCGCCGAGACCGCGGCGTTTGAAGGATAGCGGCGGCGCGACGTAGGCGATCGACAGCAGCAGGCCGACGAGCGCGAAGAGCGCCACGCCCCAGCCGACCGCGGCGATGAGCAGGATCAACACGACGAGATCGAAGGCGTGGAGAACGGCGGCGCCGATCAGCACCTGGCGCGCCGTGAGTTGGCCGGAGAGGATCGGATGCGGCGCGTACTCGCTGCGGAAGTAGCCGGCGCGGTCGACCCCTTCGGCGACGTCGATGTAGTCGTTGAGCAGGTTGTTGCCGGCGTGCGCCGCCACGGCGCCGAGCAACACCAGGGCGGCGCGCGCCAGCTCGCCGCCGCCGAACGGACCGTCGGCAGCCGCCAGCAGGACGCCGATCAGCACCGCGATGGCGGTCATCGGGAAGACGCACGGCCGCACCGCCATCCACCACAGCGCCGCACCGGTGAGTCGATGCGAGCCGGCGCAGTCGCAGGTGCGCAGCAGGTCGAGGTAGGCCCGCCAGGATACCGGCGCGGGCGGTTCACCGGCGGCGTGGGGATCGACCGGCGTAGTCATGCGCGACCCCGCATACGCGCTCCGGCCGCCCTACGACAAGCGGAGTAGGGACGCCCGGCGGGCGGCGGCGCGGCGTCAGCCGTGCGGGTGCGCCATCAGATCCTGGCGCAAGTCGCGAACGGACTCGCCGCGATGCTGTCTGAAGAAGCACCCGGAGAGTGGCGACCCGAAGCTCTGGCAAGCGCGCGTCACTCAGGACTGGCGCCTTTACTTTCGCATCGAGGGGGGACACTTACATCCTCGACACCATCAAGGCTCACCCAAAGTGAGCTCGGACAAGGGCGGCAGACCTACGTGCGCCGCCAGCCTGAGCAGAGCGTCCTGCGGATGCCGCCAAGCCGCAGGTGGACGGACGAGAACTAGTAGCCCGAGCGGGCCCGAGACCGCATGAGTCGCCGCACACCGAAGACGCCGAGGGCGATCCCAAGCAGTGTCAGTCCGGCCGCCCCGGCGGCGGGCGCTGGCGCGGGTGCGGAGACGATCAGGAACGCCGTCTGCGTATCCGTGAACACGGTTGGCGCGAAGCCCCCCCCATGCCCCTGCTGCGGGTTGCCGCCGTTGGGCGGGCAGCTTTCGATATCGTCAGCCGCGGCACACCATTGCGCGACGATTTCGGTGGTGCCCGGATTGGCCGTAATCGTGCGCTGCGCCCCGCTGCAAGCACCGTTGGGTAGGGTGACCGCAAAGTTCAGGAATTCCGGGGACCCATTGATGATTAGGGAGAAGTGGGTGAGGGTGCCGCCGGTCTCGTTGCAGATGGTGTGGCAGTCGGTCACTTCTTGGCCGCGTTCTGCGGTGAGCACCGGCGTCGCGGTACCGCTCCGACAAGCGCCGAAGGTGAGGAGATTCTGCGTCGCGATATGTTGTTCCGCGGGTGCTTGGCAGGTCGTGCCAATGCACGCTCGATCCGGAAAGAAGTCGGAATCACGACCATGGGCATCATCATCGACGCTCGCACACTCCTCGCTCGTGGTGTTGGCGCACTGGAATCGATTGCTACGGGTGGTCGGATCAAACACCGCGTAATCGCAGCAGCCGATCGGTCCGGCCACCGTAGCCGGCGCGACTTGCACGTTCCCGAGTATCGCGGCGGCGATCGCAATCACCACAGTCCGGACCCGCATCGGCCCCTCCCCGGCGATTCCCGCCTCCGGTAGCTCACCCCCCCCGGACTGTCAAATCGCGGCGCCAAGACAAGCGCGGTGCCTAGAGGTTCCTCGGTTACGGGTTGGGGACATTCGGGTTTTCTACGACATGACAGACGACGCCGTTGAGGTGCTGGCAATCGTCGCGAAGCCGGAGGCCGTTGTGTGGCTCGGCATTGACCGTCAGATCTCGACGAGTTCGAGAACGATCATGAGTGCTTCGTTGACCAAGGACATGGTCGCTGGCTTCAAGGCACCAAGCCGACGGCCTAGGCGATCCTTGTCAACGACGCGGATCTGGTTCATGAGAACAACAGAATCGGTGCGCAAGCCGCCCTCGGGCGCCTTTACGACAACCTCCGTTGGGTACAGCTTGGCATCGAACCTTGAGGTGATCGGAGCGACGATCACGAGAGGGCTGAAGCGGTTGTCGACATCGTTCTGGATGATGACGGCGGGCCGCGTCTTCTTGAGTTCGGAACCTCTCGTCGGGTCGAGTTCGACGATGTAGACGTCGCCACGACGGACGACAGTTACTCGTCGAGGTTGCGCCATACCTCGTCGGAAAGTGGGTCCCATTCGGCCGCGATCTGCCGGTCGAACCTGGCGCGCCGGATGGCGCGCTCTTTGAGTTGGGCGCGGAGCTCAGCGCGGCCGCGAGCCGTACGCTTCACGAGCTCGTCAAGGAAGCGGCTCCGGTCACCCTTGGCCGCCATCCGGTCGAGGAGCCGGACGGCTTCCTCGGAGAGGGAGACATTGATTCGTCGCTGCATGGTTGCGGTACCTCTCGTTGGCGGTCAGGGTACACACGGTCGTGTGTACCCGTCAAACGGCCCGCGAGGTCCGTTGGCCTTATCGGTCACGACTCTCCCTATTGTTACAGGCACCCCTCCAATGCCTTGTGCACCGCCCGGTACCGGCGCGTCGACCGACTGGTTGCCGGGCTGGTGCGACTGAGCGGAGGATTTCAAGGCGCTGCAGGCCGCCGACCGAGCAACCGTGCGGGACACCTCGGAGCATTATTCGCGTCACGAGCCGGGGAAAACAAGCCGGAGCCGGAGTAAGCGGCTGCGTGGGCGATGTCGGCCGCAATATCGGTTACGGACCGTTCCCCACCGAGGCAGCGGGGTAGGAGCACCCGGCGTGCGGCGGCGCCGCGTCAGCCGTGTGGGTGCGCCATCAGATTCTGGCGCAAGTCGGGAACGGACTCGCCGCGATGTCGTCTGATCGCGCGCAGCAGCCAATCGAGGCGATCGTTGCCCCAGAATCGCTCGCCCCGATAGATGAAGATCGGCACGCCGAACAGCCCCTCGGCCAAGCCCTGTTGCATGCCACTGAATACCCGCTGCTGCCACTCCGGGTCGTCGGCCGCGCGCAGCACGCCCGCGGCGTCGAGGCCGCTCGACGCCGCGACCGCCGCCAGCGTCTCGTCGGTCCCGACATCCAGCCCGCGCGAGAAGCGCGCCGCGAACGCCTCGCTGGCGAAAGCCCATCCTCGACCGGCCGCCTCGGCGTACAAGAACGCCGCGTGCGGGCGCGGCCAGTCCGTATCGACCTGCTGCGGCCAGCACACCGTCAGGCCGTAGGCCTCTGCCATGCGCTCGATGTCGGCGAAGACGTACGACAGCTTCGCCGGCAGCGCCGCCGGATCGTTGGGAAAATCCTTGGGGGGGAAAACCGGGATCGACTCCACCCGCACCGGCAAGCCGCGCAGCGCCTCCGGCAGGCGATGCAGCGCCAGCCAGGCATAGGGGCTGCGAAAACTGAAATAGAAGCGCACGACCTCGCTCTCGGCACCGTCACTCGCCACCATGCGATCTCCCATCAGAGGCTGACTGCAAGGCTACAGGTAACCCTAATCCGACATGCTTTGAAACCACGAAGGCCACGAAGGAAACGAATGGTAAGGGTCTCTCGGCGTTGTAAGGAAGGGAGAGAAGCTCACAACTCCGGGGTTGAGAATGATCCAAGCGCCACGGCCCGGCGCGTGATCTTCGCCGGCTTCGCGTTCTTCGTGGTGAAAGGTCTTTTCTGATTGGGGGCTAACAGCGCGGATTGACGGCACTGGTCACCATGGTAGAACTGACCGGTCAGTATCGGAATTCGAGTCAGACATGCGCGGGCGTCAGAAACGCGAGGAGACGCGCGCCGCGATCGTGCGCGCGGCGGCGGAGATTTTCTCGCAGCGACCGTATCACGAGGTCCTGATCGACGAGATCAGCGCCCGTCTGCAGATCGGCAAGGGCACGCTGTACCGTTACTTCTCCTCGAAGGACGACCTGTACTTCGCCACCCTGGTCGAGGGACTGCAGGGCCTGGGCCTCGCCATCGACGCCGTGTTGGCGCAGCCGGGACCGCTGGCGCGCACCGTCGAGGGGTTGACGCGCACGATCGTCGAGTACTTCTGGGCGCGGCGCGACTTCTTCGTCCTGCTGCAGCGCCACGAGGCCAAGTTCGAGCCCAGCGAGCGGACGGAATGGCAACGCCAGCGCGCGGCCCTGGTCGAGCGCGTCAGCCAGCGCATCGCCGCCGAGCTCGGCGACCGTAGCTCTCACCCGCGCCTGTCGGCCGAGATGTTGCTCGGCATGATTCGCGCCGTCTGCATGTATCGCGACGATACCGCGCAGCCGGCCGAGCTCGGGCGCCTGGTGACGCAGACGTTTCTCACCGGCGCGCGCGCCGGGGCGCGCCCGCGGCAGCGGCGCACGGCGGTCGAGCGGCGCCGGGCAGTGGCGGGCAAGGCATGACCGCGGGGGTCGCTCGCGCCCGCCGGTGCCGAGGCCACCGCGCCGGGTTCGTACTGCTGTGCGCGCTCACGGCCTGTGCCGGGCCGGGCGACTCGCAGACGCTGGCGACACCGACGGCGGCCAAGACGGAGGAGGCGCTGCAAATCACCGTCACCGCGGTGAGCGCGCGGCCGGCCAAGCAGCTGCTGAAATTCGTCGGCACCTTGTTCGGTAACGAGGAGGTCACGCTGTCGAGCCAGGTGGAAGGGCAGTTGCGCGCCATCGCCGTCGATTTGGGCGACGCCGTGCGGCGCGACCAGGTGCTGGCCGAAGTCGACGACACGCAGGCGCGCGCCCAGCTGCGCGAGGTGGAGGCGCGCTTGGCGAAGGCCACGGCCGATGAAGCGCGCGGCCGCCAGTTGCTCGGCAGCCAGGTGATCTCGCCCCAGGAGTACGAGGCCATGCAGACCGCCGTGCGGGTGGCCGAGGCCCAGCGCGATGCGATGAACGTCGCCCTGCAACACAAGCAGGTGCGCTCGCCGCTCGCGGGTTCGGTCGTCAAGCGGCTGGTGTCGGTGGGGGAGTACGTGCGGCCCGGCACGCCGCTCTTCGACCTGGTGGCCGACGATCCGCTGACGCTGCGCGGCGATGTGCCCGAGCGCTTCGCCGACGAGCTCGCCGTCGGCCAGCCGGTCGAGATCAAGGTGGACGCCTACCCCGACCGCACCTTCGCCGGACGCCTGGCGCGCATCAGCCCTGCGGCCAACGCCGCCAACCGCTCGATCGCCGTCGAAGTCGAGGTGCCCAATCCCGACCGGCGCCTGAAAGCGGGGTTCTTCAGCGCCGCGGCCATCGTCACGCGCGCCGATGCCGAGGCGTTGGTGGTGCCCGAAACCGCCGTCATCACCTTCGCCGGCGTCACCAGGCTGTTCGTGGTGCGCGACAGCGTCGCCTACGAGCGGCGCGTGCGCACCGGCGCCCGCGGCGACGACGGCCTGGTGGAGATCGTGGACGGCCTGCAGCGCGACGAGCTCGTCGCCACCTCCGGCCTCAGCAAGTTGGAAGACGGCACGCCGGTCGCCATTCGCGCCCGGGACGGCTGAATCCGAGATGAAACCGCGCCGCAGTGCCACCGCTCGGGACAGGTTGTTAGGGTGTTACGTCGTGAGGTTGTTAGGGATTGCTGAGCTGCTGGATTCTTCTGTCGCTCTGACTAAGAACCAACAACCTAACAACCTAACAACCTGCAGCGTGAGGCGCCCGTCCTCCGAGCACCGATGAGCATCGTCGATCTCTGCATCCGCCGCCCGGTGGCGACGACCATGTTCATCGCCTTCCTGGTGGTGCTGGGCTGGTTCTCGTACCGCGAGCTGGCGGTCGACCTCTTCCCGAACGTCGACTTTCCGACCATGACGGTGACCACCACGCTCAGCGGCGCCAGCGCGGAGGAGATGGAGAGCAGCGTCACCAAGCCGCTCGAGGAGGCGATCAACACCATCGAGGGCATCGATGAGCTGGTGTCGACGACCAGCGAAGGGGTGTCGATCATCACGGTCGCCTTTCTCCTCTCGCGCGACGGCGACGTGGCGGCGCAGGACGTGCGCGACAAGGTGTCCACCGTGCTGGCACAATTGCCCGAGGGCACCGATTCGCCGGTGGTGGCGAAGTTCGATCTCGAGAGCGCGCCGATTCTGAGCCTCGTCGTCTCCGGCCAGCGCACGCTGCGCGAGGTCACGGAGATCGCCAAGAAGCGGATCAAGGAAGACATCGAGACCCAGCGCGGCGTCGGCTCGGTGTCGCTGATCGGCGGCCTGGAGCGCGCCATCAACATCGTACTCGATACCGACAAGCTGGCGGCGTACGGGTTGTCGATCGGGCAAGTCCGCGACGCGATCCGGGCGCAAAACCTCGAAGTGCCCGGCGGGCACGTCGACCAGGGGCAGCAGGAGCTCCTGCTGCGCACCATGGGCCGTATGCAGCGCGCCGAGGACTTCCTCGCGCTCATCGTCGGCAGCGCGCAGGGCCGCCCGCTCACCATCGGCGACATCGGCCGCGTCGAGGATGGCGTCGTCGAACCGCGCACCATCGCGCGGCTCGACGGCCGGCCCGCCGTCACGCTGCTGGTGCGCAAACAGACTGGTACCAACACCGTCCAGGTCGTCGAGGGCGTCAAACGGCGGCTCGCCACCATCGCACCGACCCTGCCGCCCGGCATCAGCGTCGAGCTGGCGCGCGACCAGTCGCGTTTCATCGAACGGTCGATCGCGGAAGTGGAGAAGCACCTGGTGCTCGCCGGCGTGCTGGTCAGCCTGACCGTCCTGCTCTTCATCGCCAGCTGGCGGGCCACCGTCATCGCCGCCTTGGCGATTCCGACCTCGATCATCGCCACCTTCACGGTGATGTGGCTGTGTGGCTTCACCCTCAACAACATCACCATGATCGGGCTGGTGCTCTCGACCGGTGTCGTCATCGACGACGCCGTCGTGGTGCTGGAGAACATCTGCCGCTACATGGAAGAGAAGGGCGTCAGCGCCTGGCAGGCGGCCAGCGCCGCCACCGGAGAGATCAGCCTCGCGGTCATGGCGACGACGCTGTCCTTGGTGGTGATCTTCTTGCCCGTCGGCTTCATGGAGGGGCAGATCGGTCGCTTCTTCCACAGCTACGGCATCACCGTCGCCGCGGCGATCCTCATCTCGCTGGTGGTCTCGTTCACCCTCACGCCGATGCTGTGCGCCCACTTCCTCACCCTGCCGCGGGCGCGGCGGCCGCGCCGCTTCTATCAGCGCATCGATGCCGAGTACGGGCGCCTGCTGCGCTGGTCGCTCGCGCACCGCTGGGTCATCGTCGCCGTCTCGGCGCTGGTGGTCGCCAGCACGGTGCCGCTGGTCTCCTGGATCGGCAAGGATTTCCGCGCCCCCGACGACCAGAGCGAGTTCGAGATCCTGCTCCAGGCGCCGGAGGGGTTCAGCCTGCAGCGCATGGACGACACCGTGACCGCCATCGAGGCGCGGCTGCGCACGCTGCCGCATATCGCCTACCTGCTGACCACCATCGGCGACGTCAGCGGGCGCTTGCGCGCCGGCGAAGGCCCGGTCACCAAGGCGGCGATCTACGTCCGCCTCACCGACCTCGAGGCCCGCCCGCTCAGTCAGTTCGAGCTGATGAACCGGGCCCGCGCACTGCTGGCCGACTACCCCGACCTGCGCACCAGCGTGCAAAACGTGGTCGCCTTCGTCGCCAGCGGCCAACGCTTGAGCGACATGGAATTTCACCTCAGCGGCACCGATCTCGATGCCCTCCAGGACTACAGCCGCCGGGTCCAGACGGCGCTGCAAGCGACGCCCGGGCTGGTCGACGTCGACACCACGCAGGCCGTCCCCCAACCCGAGCTGCAAGTCGACATCCAGCGCGACAAGGCCGCGCTGTTCGGCATCAGCGTACGCGACATCGCCAGCGCGCTGCGCACCCTGGTCGGCGGCGAGCCGGTCAGCACCTTCCGTACCGAGCAGGATCAGATCGACGTGTGGGTGCGGGCGCAACACCAGAACCGCGATGACCCGCGCGCCATCGGCGACCTCAGTATCGCCACTCCCGAGGGCGCGCTGGTGCGGCTCGCCAACTTGGCGAGCCTGCGCGAGGAGCGCGGCCCGGCGCAGATCGACCACTTCAATCGCCAGCGCAAGGTGACGATCGTCGCCAACCTCGACGAGGTGGCGCTCAGCAACGCCATGACGCGGGTGCGCGAGGTGGTGGCCGGTCTCGACATGCCGCCGACCTACGGCCTCACCTTCAGCGGCCGCGCCAAGCTGTTGGAGGAGACCACCTACAACTTCCTCATCGCCTTCCTGCTCAGCTTCGTCTTCATGTACATGATCCTCGCCGCGCAGTTCGAGAGCTTCATCCACCCGGTGACGATTCTGCTCGCCCTGCCGCTGTCGATTCCCTTCGCTCTCGCGTCGCTGCTGCTGCTGAACGAAACCCTCAACGTCTACAGCATCCTCGGGTTGTTCATGCTGTTCGGCATCGTCAAGAAGAACGGC
>CAYYWP010000153.1:0-11726 GCA_964475125.1 uncultured Binatia bacterium (SeqCode)
AAGATCGTCACGACCAGGCCCTCGTCGAGCTCGCGGGCGACGCGCTGCGCGGCCTCGAGCGCGGCGCCGCACGACTGTCCGACGATGAGTCCCATGCGCGCGCCGAGCGCGTAGACCAGGTCATACGCGGAATCGGTGGGAACGGGGATTTTCCCGTCCAGCTCCTCCTCGTGGTAGATGCCGGGGACGATCGAGCTGGCCATGTGCTTCAGCCCCTCGAGCCCGTGCAGCGCATCGTCGGGCTCGGCGGCGATGACCTGGATGCGCGGATCGCGCGCCTTCAGGTAGCGGCCGGTGCCCATGATCGTCCCGCCGGTGCCGATGCCGGCGATCAGGTGGGTGACGCGGCCAGCGGTCGCCTGCCAGATCTCCGGGCCGGTGCTCTCGTAATGCGCCTGGGGGTTCATCGGGTTGAAGTACTGGTCAGGCTTGAAGTAGCGCTCCGGGTTTTCGGCGAGCAGCTGGCGACAGCGCAGGATGGCGCCGTCGGAACCCTCCAGGCCGCTGCTGAGGACAATCGTGGCGCCATAGGCGGCGATGATGCGCCGCCGTTCACGGCTGGCGTTCTCCGGCAGGACCAGGGTGACCGGGTAGCCGAGCGCGGCGCCGATCATGGCCAGGGCGATGCCGGTGTTGCCCGAGGTCGAGTCGATGATCGTCTTGCCGGGGCGCAGGGCGCCGCTGGCCAACCCGTGTCGAATCATCCACCAGGCGGCGCGATCCTTCACCGAGCCGCCCGGGTTGAAGCCCTCCAGCTTGGCGAGCAGGCGCACGCCCGCCGATCGCTCGGGCACGATCGCCGAGATATCGAGCAGCGGCGTGCGGCCGATCAGATCGAGGACCGACTCCGCACGATCGGGTGGGGTGAAACGCGGCGCGGGGGCGACCGCCCCGCTCGGGGCAGATGCAGTGCGCAAGTCAGCCCCCGGCGATGGCGGGTACGATCGACAGCTCGTCGCCGTCTTTGACGCCGGTGTCGAGGTTGCTGAGGAAGCGAATATCGTCGCCGTTGAGATAGATGTTGACGAAACGGCGCACCCGGCCCTCGTCGTCACACAAGCGCTCTCGGATGCCGACGAACTGGCGCTCGAGGTCGTTGACCACGGCGCCGACAGTGGCACCGGCGGCGCCGACCTCTTCGGCCCCGCCGGTGAAGCGGCGCAGCGGTGTCGGGATGCGAACGCGGATAGGCATGCGGAACCTCCTGCATAGGCGCCCCTAGGGGCGCGTCGCGGCATGGCGCGTCTGCGGCGCCAGTGATTCGTAGAGACGGTCGAACTCCTGCAGGCGGGCGGTGATGACGAACGGCGCCGCCACACTGGCGCTGACCGCCTCGAGGGTCTTATAGCCGTTGCCGGTGACACTGATGACGATGGATTCGTGGCGGGGAATGCGGCCGATGTCGATGAGCTTCTTGGTCACCGCGACGGTCGTGCCGCCAGCCGGCTCGGTGAAGATGCCCTCGCTGCGGGCCAACAACTGGATGCCGGCGACGATTTCCTCGTCCGTCACCGCTTCGCCCCAGCCGCCGGATTCACGCACCGCCTTGAGCACGTAGTAGCCGTCCGCCGGGTTGCCGATGGCGATCGACTTGGCGATCGTGTCCGGCTTGACCGGTTCGATCAGGTCGCTGCCGCGATGCAGGGCGTGGACGACGGGCGCGGACCCGGCGGCCTGGGCCGAGTAGATCCTCGGCATCACCGCACCGCTCAGCAGCCCGACCTGCTCGAGCTCTTTGAACGCCTTGTAGATCTTGGGCAGGATCGTGCCGCCGGCCGTGGGCACGACGATGTGGTGGGGCAGGCGCCAGCCGAGCTGCTCGGCGATCTCGAAACCGAACGTCTTGGCGCCCTCGGTGTAGTACGGCCGCAGGTTGATGTTGACGAAGGCCCAGCGATACTTGTCGGCGATCTCACTGCACAGCCGGTTGACGTCGTCGTAGTTGCCGCGGATGACCACCGTGCGCGGGCCGTAGATGGCCGAGCCGAGGATCTTGCCCTGCTCGAGGTTGTCCGGAATGAAGATGAAACAGTTGAGGCCGGCGCGCGCCGCATGCGCCGACACGCTGTTCGCCAGGTTGCCAGTCGAGGCGCACGACACCGTCTCGAAGTCGAACTCGATGGCCTTCGAGACCGCCACCGACACGACTCGATCCTTGTACGAGAACGTCGGGTGGTTCACCGAGTCGTCCTTGACGTAGAGCTCAGCCACCCCCAGCGCGGCCGCCAAGCGGTCGGCTTTGACCAGCGGCGTATAGCCGGAGTGGAGACCGACGGTGACTTCTCCATTGACGGGGAGCAGCTCGCGGTAGCGCCACAGATTGTGCGGCCGCGCGGCGATCACCTCGCGCGACACCACACGCTTGATCGCGGCGTAGTCGTACTGGACCTCGAGGGGTCCGAAACACCGGTCGCACACGTGCAACGGTTCGGCCGGATAATCGGCCCCGCACTCGCGGCAACGCAGCCCCAAGACGTTCGTCATTGCGACTCTCTCCTTTATCGCGCCACCCGAGCAGCATCCAGGCGTTCGGCCGTCGCAGGCCCCGCGCACAGCGGGCAGCGTGGGTTGCGCGCCAGGCGCACCCGGCGCCAGCGGTCCGACAGCGCGTCGAAGGTCACCAACCAGTCGGCCAACAGCGCGCCGCCACCGGTGAGATACTTGATCGCCTCGGCGGCTTGCAGGCTGCCGATGACGCCTGCCACCGCGCCCAGCACGCCGGCTTCGCGACAACTCGCCACCGCATCTGCTGCCGGCGGTTCGGGAAAGAGGCAGCGATAGCAGGCGCTGACACCGGGCACGATGGTCATCGCTTGACCGAGAAAACCCTGCACGCCGGCATGCACGTACGGGTGCCCGCCGCGCACGGCGCCGTCGTTGATGAGAAACTTGGCCGCCACCCCGTCGGTGCCGTCGACGATGAAGTCGGCGTCGGCGAACAGCGCCGGCAGCGAGTCGGCGTCGAGGGCCTGCGGAAGGGCCTCGACGCGCAAACGCGGGAACGCGGCGTGCAGCCGATCGGCAGCGGACAACACCTTGGGCAGCCCGATGGCGTCGCTGTGGTGCAGCCACTGCCGGTGCAGGTTGGAGACTTCGACCCGGTCGGGATCGACGAGCACCAGCGTGCCCACCCCCGCCGCCGCGAGAGCCCAGGCGGCCGGGCAGCCGAGCGCCCCGAGACCGACGATCAGTACGCGCGCCGCGGCGAGGCGCTCGAGCCGATCGCCCGCTGCCGCAGTCGTGATCGCTTCGTCTGTCATGGCGCGAAAGAAAAAGCCTCTGCCCCGGAGAGTAAGGGCGAAAGCTGTCGCGCTCGCGCCTTATCTCCCCGGGTTGCGTATCCCGGCTGGACTTAGCACCAGCATCCCGGCAGACGCCGGGACCGGTTGCTGTGGCTTCACAGGGCCAGTCCCTCAGCCACTCTGGATAAGGTATGAATTCTTAGCCTGTTTCTATGCTGCGTGCCTTACAGAGCGAGGCAACGGCTGTCAACCCGCCGCGCCGGCGCCGCCTTCAATAGCCAATACCGCCGCCACCGAACGGCCCCCCTCCGCCCGGACCGCCGTACGGCGATCGTCCCGGCAGTCCGAAGCCAGAGCCCGGCGATCGGGCTGCGCCCCCGAGCCGCCCACCCTTTGGTGCAGCGGCGGGTTGGGACGGAAGCTGGGCTAAGGCCAGATTGCGCGTCCGTCCGGTCTCGCTGCGCAGCAACGCCAACGGGTCGCCGGTGGGCGGCTGCGTCCCTGCCAGCAGGACATCGAGCTGCTGGCGCGCCTGCTCGGCGGCCTCGTGCTGCGGATAGTGCGCGTTGACGGCGGAGTAGGCGAGAATCGCCTTGTCGGTCTCACCTTGCCGCTCATAGATCTCGCCCAACCGGACCAGCGCCGTTCCAGCCACGTCAGTGTCCTGGAAGCGATTGACGAGATCGATGATCCGCGTCGACGCCGCCGCCTCGTTGCCGCGGTGCTCGTAGTAGAGCGCCACGTTGAACTCGTGGTTGGCCATGGTCTCGCGCGCGTGATCGAGCCGATCGCGGGCCAAATGGGCGTAAGGGCTGGTCGGATACTGCTGGATGACAGCCTGGTAGTAGGCGTGGGCGTTCTGCGAGGCGCTTTGATCGCGGTCCGCCGTGCCCATTTGCAGCTCCGCACATTGCCCGAGCAGGTAGCCGACCAGCGGCAGGTTGGGACTGGTCGGATGCCGGCGCTGGAAGTCGGTGAAGGTCGCGGTCGCTTCGGGACATGCGCTGTCCATGTATTGAGCGATGCCGATGAGCAGCTCGGCATCTTCGGTGTGCTCGCTGAACGGGTGTTCGTCGAGCATGGTGCGGTAGGTTTCTACGGCCCGCCCGTAGGCGCCGACCTGCAGCTCCTCGGAGCCGGACTTGAAGTAGTCATGCGCGGTGGGGACCTTCTTCGAGCTGCAGCCGCTCAGTGCAACGGCCAACACCGCGATGGCACCCGCCGCCTGCCAGCGGCGCCGCCGCCGCTCTGCTTGGCTGTCGTGTGACCCGCGTCTCATGTCCCTGCCGGCGGCGGTCCGCCGTTGGTCGTAAAGCTGGTCACGCCGTACCCCGCCTTCTCTAACACCGCTGCCACCCCCTCGCGCGAGACGGTCTTACCGGGTTTCGGGGTGATCGTGGCGGACTTGGTGCTCATCGCGACTTCCACGTCGGCGACTTCTGGGATGCTCATCAGGGCCGCACGGACCCTTTTCGCGCATGACGTGGGTCACGTCATGCCGGACACGCCGACGACGTACTGGGTACCCGCCTGGGCGTGCACGGCCGCCTGCCTGTCTCCCACGAGCAATGCGAACAACCCTGTAGCTACGATGGCCACGGTCACTCTGCTCATCGCTTCCTCCGTTTCGACGTTTCGCGTCGGCCTGGAGAAAGGTCCTAGCGGCCGACAGGTCGATTGGCAACCCTGATCGTCATTGTCGCCCGTCGGGGCGATCTGCTAGGCCCGGCCGGGGCCGAGAGCGATGGACGCGCCAACTGCCGACCGCACGGGCGGCGCCACCGCGGTGGGTGGCCTGCAGCCCATCTTTCTGCAGCTCGCGCCCACCGATATCGCGTTGCTCAAGTTCGTCTTCGAATCCTACGAGGGAGTGGGCATCGTGCGTACCCTCGACCGTCGCGCGGCGACCGTCGTGGCACTGGTGAGCCATGACTTTCTCGCCGACGCCTGGGGCATCATTGAAGACCTGCAGGGGCGCATCGACTGCCGGGTGATCGAGGCGCCGCGCGAGGCGGGCGAGGATTGGCTGCTGCGCCTGCTGCAGAAAGCCCCCCTCCCCGGTACGGCCAGCGGGGGAGGGTTGGGGTGAGGGTGCCACCCGGGGGGAGTCGGTCAGGTCTCCGGGAGCCCGTCACGGGCCAGGCGAAGCCGCCACGTCGGTGCCGGCGTCGCGCCGCTTGGCGAACACGTAGGCGACGCCGATGCTGAGTCCGTAGAGCAGCAGGAGCGGGCCAGCCATCAGGAGCTGCGAGGCGATATCCGGCCCCGGGGTCAAGACGGCGGCGGTGATGAAAATGAACAGAATCGCATAGCGCAGGTAGTGGATCATGGTGTGGTGGGTGAGCGCGCCGATGCGAGCCAGAAAGAACGTCACCACGGGCAGCTCGAAAGTGATGCCGAAGGCCAGCAGCAGGCGAGAGGTGAACGACAGGTACTCGCTGATGCGAATGGAGGGTGAGACGCCGATGGTGGCGTACTCGGCGAGGAAGAACCGGTAGCCGACCGGGAAGACCACGCTGTAGCAAAAGGCGGCGCCGAGGGCGAAGAACAGCGTGGCGAAGAACACGAACGGCCGCACGTAGTGTTTCTCGTGCTCGTACAGCCCCGGAGCGACGAACATCCATCCCTGGTAGAACAGCACCGGGCTGGCGGCGAACAACGCGGCGATGAACGTCACCTTGAGTTTGGTGAAGAAGGCCTCGCTCACGCCGGTACCGATGAGTTCGACGGGCCCGGCCTGCAACGCCAGCAGGGGGCGGGTGAGGACGGCGAAGAGCTGGTCGGCGTAGTTGTAGATGGCGGCGAAGGCGATGGCGACGGCGACCAGCGACTTGACCAGACGCCACCGCAGCTCTTCGAGATGCGCCGTCAGCGGCATCTTGACGTCGGCCATGCCTGCTAACGGTTCGGTTGAGCGGGGACGTGGTCAGCTACGGGCGGGATCGCCGGCGTCGGCCGGAGCCGTCGCCGGCGTGGGTGCCGTCCCGGCGGTGGCGCCGGCGGCCGGTGTCCGGTGCTCGACCCCCGGTGGAAGCGCCTTGTTCTCGATCCGCAGGCGGGCACTGCGCTCGGCTTCGCGCGCTTCGCGCTCGATCATCGCCTGCGCGCTGCGCAGCTCCTCGGTCACGTCGGACGTCGCGCGCCGAAACTCCGCCAACCCTTTGCCCAGTGCCTTGGCCACTTCCGGCAGCCGTTTCGGCCCCAGCACCAGCAGGGCGACCACCAGAATGACGAGCAGCTCAGGTACGCCGATGCCAAACATTGACCCGGTTCGACACTAGAGCCGGCGCCACGGGGTGTCAAACTTTCCGTGCTTCTGCCAAGCTGCACAGGAGGCCGGCATGCATACGGGGGTAGTCATCGACCGTCAGTACCTGGCACACGACCCCGGCCGCCGTCACCCGGAGTGCCCGGAGCGCATCGGGGTCCTACTGTCCGCCGTCACCGAGCGTGCTGATCTGGCAACCGTTCCGCCACGGGCCGCCACTCCGGAAGAGATCACGCTGGTCCACGGCGAGGGCCACTATGTCGCGGTGGAGCGCACCGCCGGTCAGGCGCGCAGTGCTTTCGATGCCGACACGCCGGTGTCGGCACAGTCGTTCGGGACCGCGCGCTTGGCCGCAGGCGGGGTGCTGGCGTTGCTCGATGAGGTGGTGTCGGGGCGCTTGCGCAACGGCTTTGCCCTCGTCCGCCCGCCCGGGCACCACGCCGAGCGGGAGCGCGCCATGGGATTCTGTCTGTTCAACAACGTCGCGATCGGCGCCGCGTACGCCCGGGCCCGGCACGGGCTGGAGCGGGTCATGGTGGTCGACTGGGACGTCCACCATGGTAACGGGACGCAGCACACCTTCGCCCGCGAGCCGGGCGTGCTGTTCGTCTCCTCCCACCGCTGGCCCTTCTACCCGGGGACTGGCGCGATCGATGAGCGCGGGGTGGGCGACGGCCGCGGCTTCACCGTCAATCTGCCGTTTCCGGGCGGTTTCGGCGACGCCGAGTACGGCGAGGCCTTCGAAGCCGTCGTGGCGCCGCTGGCGCTCGAGTACGAACCCCAGCTGATCCTCGTCTCTGCCGGCTTCGATCCTCACCGGCGCGATCCGCTCGGCGGCATGATGGTAAGCGAATACGGCTTCGCCCGTCTGGCGCGCACCCTGATCGATGCCGCCGAGCGCGTGTGCGGCGGCCGTCTCGTCGCCGTCCTCGAGGGCGGCTATGATCTGCAGGCGCTGCGCGACTCGACCATGGCGGTGCTCGACCAACTGTGCGGCCATTCGCTGCCGCCGCTCCCCACCCTGCCCGCGAGTCGCGCCACGCCGCTCGTTGAGGCGGTGCGGCGGCTGCATGGCGAGCAGTGGAGAGCGCTATGAGACAGGTTGTTAGTTGTTAGGTTGTTAATTGTTAGGTCGTCAGGAAGTCGTGATCTAACAACTAACAACCTAACAACTAACAACCTAGCAACTAACCGCCTGCCTAGAAGTCTCGGCGCATGAATTCCCGCGCCGACGGCTGCTGCGGCCGGCGCTCGGTCGCCGTGTCGACCGCGGGAATGGCGCCGGGAGCGGGCTCGCTGCCGTCGCGGAAGCACTCGAGCAACGGCGCGGTCCCCGGGGCGGCGCGCGTTCCAGTGGCTGGATCGATGTTGACGCAGCGCAGGCCATCGGGGACCGGGAACTGCGCCGCCGGGACGTCGGTCAGCGCGTGCTCCATGAAGCGCTTCCAGATCGGCGCGGCGACGCGGCCGCCGGTCGACTTGGGGCCCAGCGGTCGCTTGTTGTCGAAGCCGATCCACACCGCGGCGAGCAACTGCGGCGTGTAGCCGATGAACCACGCGTCCTCGAGGTCGTTGGTGGTGCCCGTCTTCCCGGCCGTCGGCTGGGCGAGCCCTTGCGCGGCCGTGCCGGTGCCGCGGCGGACGACGTCTTCCAGCATGCTGGTCATCTGGTAGGCAGTCGTCGGCGGGAGGATCTGCGTCAGCTGCGGGTCGTTGCGCTGCAGCACCTGACCCTGTGCATCGGTGATCTCGGTGATG
The DNA here is from genome assembly GCA_964475125.1 of uncultured Binatia bacterium (SeqCode). GTDB lineage: Bacteria > Desulfobacterota > Binatia > HRBIN30 > CADEER01 > CAYYWP01. The sequence continues at coordinate 8,269 of CAYYWP010000153.1, forward strand.
AAGATCGGCGCCGGACGCAGGCCGTTGTTGGCAAATGCACAGTAGGCGACGGCGAGATCGAGCGGGGTGACCTCGAGGGTGCCGAGCGCGATTGACAGGTTGCGCGGGATTCGACCGGGCAGACCGAAGCGCGGCAGGTACCCGGTCAGGAACTTCAAACCGACGCGCTCGGCCAGTCGGACCGTGACCACGTTGCGCGACTTGGCCAGCGCTTCGCGCAGCGAGGTGGGGCCGTGATACTTCTTGTCGAAGTTCTGCGGCGACCAGACGCGGTCGTGGTCGCGGTAGAAGACCGGTTCGTCGATGATCACCGTGGCCGGCGTGAAGTTGCGATCGAGCGCGGCGGCATAGATCAGCGGCTTGAAGGCCGAGCCGGGTTGCCGCCGCGCTTGCGTGGCGCGGTTGAAGTGGCTGCGTTCAAAGTCGTAGCCGCCGACCAGGGCGCGGACGTAGCCGCTCGTCGGCTCGATGGCGACCACGGCGCCTTCGAGCAGCGGGCTCGGATCGTAGGTGAAGCGCGCCCGCCCGTCGCCGTTGCCGTCCTCCTCGTCGCTACTGCGCACGCGGATGAGGTCCATGAGCTGGAGCCCCGGCCCTTTGCCCTTCGCCGAGGGCGGCAGCGGCATGTCGCCAGCGAAGGGGCCGATCTGCACGCGCGCCCCGCCGCCGCGGACGTTGGTGACCAGCGCTTCGTAGCTGAAGCCGCCTTCGAGCTGTTCCATGCCCTTGAACACCTGGGCCTGGAGTTTGAGGTAGTTCTCGCGCTCTGCGGGCGACATCAGGCGATAGGCGTCGCGGTAACCGCCGCGCTCATCGGAGAGGCGGTCGATGCCGGCCCTCAGCGCCGCCTCGGCGTCGCGCTGCAGGCGCAGATCGACGGTCGTGCGCACGCGCAGGCCGAGCTCGTAAAGCACGGTGCGCCCGTACTGCTCCTCCAGCACACGGCGCACGTGCTCAACGAAGTAAGGCGCCCCCTGGTAGCTGCCTTTGCGGCTCGATAGGCCGATCGGCTCCGCCAGCGCCGCGTCGCGGGCCTCGCGGTCGATGTACCCTTCCTCGTACATGCGATTGAGCACGTAGTGTTGGCGCGCCTTGGCCTCCGGCCAATGGGTGTAGGGTGAATAGCGGCTCGGCGCTTGCGGCAGGCCGGCCAGCATCGCGGCCTCGGCGATCGACACCTCGTCGATCGACTTGCCGAAGTACTCATTGGCCGCGGCCGCGACTCCGTAGGCGCCGCTGCCGAGATAGGTGTGGTTGAGGTACAGCGACAGGATCTGGTCCTTCGACAGCTCTTGCTCGAGTCGCGTCGAGAGGATGATTTCCTTCAGCTTGCGCTCATAGCTCTTCTGCGGCGTGAGCAGCAGCGTCTTGACGACCTGTTGCGTGATCGTGCTGCCGCCCTGGATGCGCCCGCCGGCGATGATGTTGTTGACGAAGGCGCGCAGAATGCCGTTCGTGTCGATGCCCTGGTGGCGGTAGAAGGCGTCATCCTCGGCGGCGATGAAGGCTTGTCGCACGTGGGCGGGAATGTGCTCGAGCGGGACGAGATAGCGCTTCTGCGAGTAGAACTCACCGATCAGCGTGCCGTCGGCGGCGAGGATCTGCGTCGCGACGGGGGGCCGGTACTCGACCACCGATTCGAGCGGCGGCAGCGTCGCCGTCAGCTCCCGATAGATGAAGGCGGCGACCGCGAGAACGAGTAGGACGACGACGGCGAGGGCCCCGGCCAGCAGGCGCCGGACCACCACGAAGGGGCGACGCCGCCTCTGCCGATCGGCCATGCTCTGGCGACGATAGCGGGGCGCGGAGTGTTGTCAAGAAAGCCGCGTTCCGGCGCGGCGCGCGTACGGCATGCCGGCGGCATGGATTCGATGCGGGCAAGGGAGTAGCGTCGCCCGCCGTGCATCGCGCTGAGAAGGCCCGCCGCATCCAGGTGATTCTCCACCGCCTCTATCCCGAGCCGCCGATTCCGCTCGCCCACGCCGACCCGTTCACCCTGCTGGTCGCCGTCGTATTGTCGGCGCAGTGCACCGACGCCCGCGTCAACCAGGTGACGCCGCGGCTGTTCGCCCGCGCCCCCAATCCGGCGGCGCTCGCGCGGCTCTCCGCCGGCCAGATCCAGTCGATCATCCGGACGTGTGGCCTGGCGCCGTCGAAGGCGAAGCATCTCAAGGCGCTGGCGCAACAACTCCTGCGCCTGCACGGCGGCCGCGTGCCGGACGACTTCGCGGCCCTCGAAGCGCTGCCCGGCGTCGGCCACAAGACGGCCAGCGTGTTGATGGCGCAGGCGTTCGGTCAGCCCGCCTTTCCCGTCGACACCCACATCCACCGCTTGGCGGCACGCTGGGGCTTGTCGGACGGCAGCAGCGTCGCGCGCACCGAGCGCGACCTCAAGCGCGTCTTTCCGATCGCGGCGTGGAACCGCCTGCACCTGCAGATCATCTATTTCGGGCGCCAGTACTGCCCGGCCCGCGCCCACGATCTGGAGGGCTGCCCGATTTGTTCTTGGGCCGCCTCGAAGCCGCACCGCGCCGCGACGGACGCGGGCGCGCGGCGGCCACAGCCGCCCGGCGAACCACGGATGCACACGGAACCCCGCCGACCCCGCCGCCGATGAACACGGATCGCGTCCCCTCAATGGCTTCCTCTGTGTTCATCCGTGGAGTGGTGCAGCGGGGCTCGGTGTTCATCGGTGTTCTCTTGGGCGACGAGGGGTAGGATGGCGATCTTCCTCGTCCGGCACGGTGAGACGACGTCGAATGCCGCCCGCGTCGTGCAGATGCCGGATACGCCGCTCAGCGCGCGCGGAACGGCGCAAGCCGAGCGGCTGGCACGACGCCTCGCCGACGAGGGACTCGAGGTGATTCTCAGCAGTGACCTGCTGCGGGCACGCATGACCGCGCAGTGCCTCGCCGACGCCAGTGGCGCTGCGATCGTCTTCGACCCCGACCTCCAGGAGCGCAATCTGGGCGCTCTGCGCGGGCGTCCCTACGCATCGCTCACCCCCGATATCCTCGCCCCGGGCTACGAGCCCCCGGAGGGCGAGGCGTGGGCGGACTTTTGTGCGCGCATCGACCGCGCCTGGGCCCGTATCGCCGCCGGGGCGAGTGCCAGGGACGGCCATCTCGCCGTGGTCACGCACGGCCTGGTTTGCCGCGCCATCGCCGAGCGCTACCTCACCATGCCGGCTGGCGTGACGGCCACGGGTTGGCGCAACACGGCCCTCACCGTCATCGACGCCGCTCCGCCGTGGACCGTCCGCCTGTTCAACTGCACGCGGCATCTCGACCCGCCGTGACCTCTTCAACGGCTGCGAGTTGATACTGCGATCCGCGAACCTTGATCGGACAGCAGAGATTCAAGGCAGAGCCGCGGAGCCTGCAGAGAACGCGGAGCACGCGGGTCTAGTGTCCTGTATCCGAAATTCGCTGCCTATCTCGGCGGCCCTCAGCGCCCCT
>CAYYWP010000154.1:0-11652 GCA_964475125.1 uncultured Binatia bacterium (SeqCode)
CGCCAGGGGTGACGAAAGAAGAGGGGCTGCGCGTCCTCGAAGATGCGGCCATCGCGCTGGCTGGAGACCGCGTCGGGATCGACTACGCCGGCGAGTCGCGACAGATTCGCCGCGAGGGCGGGGCGCTCATCGTCACGCTCGGCTTCGCGGTCGTGCTCATCTACCTGGTGCTGGCGGCGCAGTTTCACAGCTTCCGCGACCCCTTGATCGTGCTGCTCGGCTCGGTGCCGCTCGCCATCTCCGGCGCGCTGGTGTGCAGCTTCCTCGACTTCACCACCATCAACATCTACTCGCAGGTCGGGTTGATCACCCTAGTCGGGCTGATCGCCAAGAACGGCATCCTGATCGTCGAGTTCGCCAACACGCTGCAGGCGCGCGGCCTGTCGAAGGTGGCGGCGCTGCGCGAGGCTTCGCTGACGCGGCTGCGTCCGGTCCTGATGACCTCGGCGGCCACCGTCTTCGGAAGCCTCCCGCTCGTGCTGGTGTCGGGCTCGGGCGCCGAGGCCCGCAACAGCATCGGCACCGTCTTGGTCTCCGGCATGACCATCGGCACCCTCTTCACGCTCTTCGTCGTGCCGGTCTTCTACTCACTGATCGCGGCCGAGCACCAGCCGACCGATGCCGCCGAGCACGAGCGCGCAGCCGGGCAAACCGGGTACCTCTCGCCGTCCACCGCCTCACACACCGGGTGATCACCGGCGGTGGGCGCCCCGCGTGAGTAGGACCGCGGTCGCCTCATGGCGCACCGCCACCCGCAGCGCCACGTCGCGACCGAGGACGTACGCGCTGCTGCGCCGTCGAGCGCTAGCAGTTCCCGCGCGCTCATCCTTCGACGGGCTGCCTCCGTGGTTACGTGTGTTTCGGCGTCTTGGAGACCTGGCTCTGACTCGCCTGCTTGAACGCCTTGACCGCGTCAGCGGACCTGGCCGCATCTTTCTGTTTCTTCCCGCGCGCTCTCGACTGTGGCGACTTGTCGCCCATGAATTGCCTCCTTCTCGGCGGTCAACACCGCCAGCCCGAGACGCTTGCCGTCACCTCTGGCCGCGCGACGACGCGGCAACGCCGCCGCCGTCATGCCGCTGGCGCGCCAGCGGATGGCCGATGTGCCGCTCGATGGCGCGCAGTTGCCCGTGTTCCTCCGGGGCGGCAAAGCTCGAGGCGCGACCGCCGGCCCCGGCGCGGGCCGTGCGACCGACGCGGTGAACGTAGTCCTCGACCGTGTGCGGCAAATCGTAGTTGATGATGCGCTCGATCCCTCGCACATCGATCCCACGCGCCGCCAGATCGGTGGCCACCAGGACGCGATAGCGGCCGCCGCGAAAGCCCTCGAGCGCTTCGCGCCGCTGCGACTGTGACCGATCGGCATGCAGGCGTTGCGCCGCGTGACCGGCGCTGCGCAGCGTGCGCGCCAAGCGGTCGGTGCGGTGTTTGGTGCGTACGAAGACCAGCACGGTCTCCGCATTCTGCTCGAGCAACGACAACAGCAACGGCGTCTTGTGCGGGCGCTCGACGAGATAGACATCCTGGGTCGTCTGGCTGGGAGGCGCCGCAAGCCGGCCGACCTCGAGGCGCACCGGGTTGCGGACATGCGTGCGCGCCAGGCGATCGAGCTCGGGTGGCAAGGTGGCGGAGAAGAGCAGTGTCTGTCGCACCGTAGGCACCATGCGCAGGATGCGATCGAGCTGGGGCTTGAAGCCCATGTCGAGCATGCGATCGGCCTCATCGAGCACGAGGATGCGGACCGCGCTGAGCGCGACGGTCTTGCGCTCGAGATGGTCGACCAATCGGCCGGGCGTGGCCACGATGATCGACGGCCGGCGGCGCAGCGCGTCCACCTGGGGCCCGAACGCGACACCGCCGACGACAACGGTCGCGCGCAGGCCGCAGCTCAGCTGCTGCGCCCAGCGGTGGGTTTGCTCGGCGATCTCACGCGTCGGCGCGAGGATCAGCGCACACGGATGCTCTGCGGCCACGGCCCAACCGCGCAGGCGTTCCACGATCGGGATCATGAACGCAGCGGTTTTCCCGGTGCCGGTCTGGGCCGTGCCAATGACATCGCGCCCGGCCAACGCCGGCGTGATGGCTTGCACCTGAACGGGAGTGGGAACGCAATAGCCAGCGGCATCGAGAGCCGCCTGCATGGGCGATGAGAGTTGGAGCTCTCGGAAACTGGGTGGGGTGGAATTCAAACGACTCACGAACCTTTCATGCGTGCTAGCAGCCCGTTGAAAAAGGCCGCGCTCATGCTTCGACGGGCTCAGCATGAGCGGGAACTGCTTGTGCCACAAAGCGTTCCGCTCACCCTGAGCCCGTCGAAGGGTGGGCGGAACGCGTTTTTCAACGGGCTGCTAGGACCCCGGCGCAGCCGGACGGTGCCCCCAGACACCGGCGGTGGAGCCCGAGTGGTGCGGGCGCCGGCGACAGGACCCGATTTTCCGTCGGGCGGTCGTCGGCTGGGCCATGGACGGCGGTGGGAGCAGCAGCAAGACCTTCTTGGCTGTCGCGGACGCTGAAGCTGGCGGCGCTCGGAAGGACAGCCGGATACGCGTGTTCTTCCTATCACGTCGCGCTCGCATATGTATCCCCCCCTTGCGCCCGAGCTCGATAGCGACGATGGTGAGGCTGGAGTTGGTGGGGAAGGTGGAGGAGGAGGCAACCCGCTGTCACTGCATGGCGACAGCCGAAAGGAGGCTGCGCCCGTGGCATCAGCATGGTTCGGACCTTGTCCGCATTGCAATTCCGCCCTCTCGTACTTGGAGGGCGTCACCGGCAGCACGATGAAGCCGGTGTGTCCGCGCTGCAAGGTGGCGGTCACCGTGAGCTGCGCAACGTTCTTGATGGCGGACTATTCACGCCCCGCGCCCTACCCGAGGGAGCGCCGCAAGCCGGTGCCGAGCGACCGCAACCAATGACTGCACCTGGCGTGGGGGAGGCCTCGTCCCCTCCCGTCGCCGAGCCTCCCAGTAGTTCGTTCAGGTAGCCATCCGCCCGCAATCGCCACGCCCGAAACCGCCGCTCGGAGACCATTGGTCCGGCGGCGTCCGGGCGCTCCAACGCGGGAGCTGCGGGGGCGCCGCACCCCGCGACGCGTTGACGCGCCGCACCACAGGGGACGACCACGGCTGCGGTTGCGACCCCCCGCGGGGAGCGTCGAGCTTGGCACGGTGGGCGCGGAAGCCCCTGCATCCATCGCCTACCGCACGCGGTGAGGTGACGGTATGATGCGCCGCTTCGTTCTTCGCGCGCTTGCTCGTCGCGCGGTCGGCTTCTCTCGCCCCGCCGAAGAGCTCATCCGCAGTGAGCTTTTCAGCGTCGACCGACTGGAGCAACATGCCGAGAGCCTGGCCGTTGCGCAGCGCATCTCGGCACGCCCGGGAGCCGGGCGGCGGTTGGCCTCACGGCTGAGCGACAACGGCCGGGTGTTACTCGCGGCGTATCGCGTCATCGCCGCGGCCGTGCGGGAAGAACGGGTCATCACCCCGGCGGCCGAGTGGTTGGTCGATAATTTCCACATTGCGGAAGAGCAGATCCGCGAGATTCGCGACGATCTGCCGTCCGGCTTCTATCGGCAGTTGCCCAAGCTGGCGGACGGGCCGCTGGCGGGCTACCCGCGCGTGTTCGGATTGGCCTGGGCCTTCGTGGCCCATACCGATAGCCTGTTCGACCCGCAGACGCTCGGCCGTTTCGTCCGCGCCTACCAACGTGTGCAGCCGCTGACGATCGGCGAGCTCTGGGCGGTGGCGATCACGATGCGCATCGTGTTGGTCGAGAACCTGCGGCGTTCCGCCGAGCGCATCGTGCATGGCCGCATGGCGCGCCAAGAAGCCGACGCCCTCGCCGACCGCCTCCTCGAGGCCGGGGATGCGACCGCGCTGACGGCGACCGTTCTGCACCAGTTTGGACGCATGCCCTTGCCGGCGACGTTCACGGTCCAGCTCATTCAGCGGCTGCGCGATCAGGACCCAGCGGTCACGCCGGCGCTGCGCTGGCTGGAAGAGCGGCTGGCTCACCAGGGGACGACGGCCGACGAGGTCGTCCGCGAGGAGCATCAGCGGCAGGGCGCCATGAACGTCACGGTGCGCAACGTGATCACCAGCATGCGCTTCATGTCCGCCGTGGACTGGGTGGAGTTCTTCGAGAGCGTCAGCCTGGTGGATGCGGAGCTCAGCGCCCGTACCGACTTTGCCGCCATGGATTTCCCGACCCGGGATCGCTACCGGCACGCGATCGAAGCGCTCGCCCGCGGCTCGGGGCATTCGGAGCTCGACGTCGCCCGGCGCGCGGTGCTGGCCGCGACGCGCGCCGGAGGCGACCTGCCGAGTGGTGATGTCCCCACCGGCCGCGAACGGGATCCCGGGTACTACCTGATCGCCAACGGGCGGCCGGCCTTCGAGACGGTGCTCGGCTTTCGGGCCCCGTGGCGGGATTGGCTGGCGCGCGCCTATGCGGCCGCCGGTGTGGTCGGATATCTCGGCGCCATCGCACTCCTCAGCATCGCAATTCTCGCCCTGCCGTTGCTCGGGGTCGCGGCGCTCGGCGTGTCCCAGGGAGAGCTCTGGCTGCTCGCGTTGCTCGCCCTGGTCCCGGCATCCGAGGCCGCGGCGGCGCTGGTGAACCGCCACGTCACCACGCAGTTCGGCCCGATGCTGCTCCCCGGCATGGAGCTCCGCAACGGCGTCCCCGACGACTTGCGCACGATGGTCGTCGTCCCCATGCTCTTGACGACGCGCGCCGCGCTCGAGGAGCAGATCGAGCGCCTGGAGGTCCATCATCTCGCCAGCCCGGACGACGACCTGTCCTTCGCGCTGCTGTCGGATTGGACCGACGCCGCCACCGAACGCGCATCCGGCGATGCGGAGCTGCTCGATGCCGCGGCCGAGGGGATCGCGCTCTTGAATCGACGACACGCCGCGACAGAGGACGGCGAACGATTCCTTCTGTTCCATCGCCGGCGGGTCTGGAACGAGGGCGAGGGCAAGTGGATCGGATGGGAGCGCAAGCGCGGCAAGCTGCACGAGCTCAACCGGCTGTTGCGCGGGGCGACCGACACGACTTTCGTGGCCATCGGCGGCCGCGCACCCGTCGCTCCTCCCCGCGTTCGCTACGTGATCACTCTCGACGCCGATACGCGGCTGCCACGGGGCGCCGCCAGGCGGCTGGTGGGCAAGATGGCTCACGCGCTCAACCGTCCGCAGCTCGATCCCGGCAGCGGTCGCGTGGTCGAGGGGTACGCGGTGCTGCAACCCCGGGTCACACCCACCTTGCCAACCGGTCATGAGGGGTCGCTGTTTCAGCGCGTCTTCTCGGGTCCCGGCGGCATGGACCCGTACGCCTCGGCGGTCTCCGACGTGTACCAGGACCTGCTCGGGGAAGGATCCTACACGGGCAAGGGCATCTATGACGTGGATGTCTTCGAAGCCGCCCTGGAAGGGCGGGTTCCCGAGAGTACGCTGCTGAGCCACGACCTCCTGGAAGGTACCTTTGCGCGCGCGGGGCTGATCTCCGACATCGAGGTGGTGGAGGAGTTTCCCGCCCGATACGACGTCGCTGCCGCACGCCAACATCGCTGGGCGCGCGGCGACTGGCAGTTACTGCCCTGGATTCTCGGCCGCGGGCGCGACTCGAGCGGCGACGCGACCCGCAGGGCGATCCCGTTGATCGGCCGCTGGAAGATGCTGGACAACTTGCGGCGCACCCTGGCCGCGCCGGCCGCCTTCCTCGCCCTCCTGGCGGGATGGACTCTGCCCACCCCGGCCGCCGCCGCGTGGACGGCCAGCATCCTCTCGATCATGGCCCTCCCCGCCCTCTTGCCCTTCTTCGCCGGCATCGTCCCGCGCCGGATCGGGATCTCGAAACGCGGCCACGTGCGCGCGGTCGGCGCGGATCTCTCGCTGGCACTGTTTCAGATCGCGTTCCTGGTGACGCTGCTCGCGCATCAAGCGTGGCTGATGGCCGACGCCATCGCGCGGACGTTCTTCCGTCTGTTCGTGAGCCACCGCCACCTCCTCGAGTGGCTCACCGCCGCCCAGGCCAAGTTCGGCCTCCCGCTCGATGTTCCCGGCTTCTACCGCCGCATGGCGGGCGGCGTGGCGCTCGCCGCCGTTGCCGCGATCGCCGTCGGCTGCACCGGCCGCGGCGGTCAGGCGATCGCGGCCCCCTTCGTCCTCCTGTGGATGCTGTCACCGGCCATCGCGCGCTGGGCGAGCCGGCCGCCGTCCATCGCAGGTCCCGCGGCCGTCTCCGACGCCGACAGGCAATTCCTGCGCCTGATGGCCCGACGCACCTGGCGTTTCTTCGAGACCTTTGTCGCCACCGAGGATCACGGACTGCCGCCGGACAACTTCCAAGAGGACCCGAAACCGGTCGTCGCCCACCGGACGTCCCCGACCAATTTCGGGCTGTATCTGCTGTCCATCGTCGCCGCGCGCGACTTCGGTTGGCTGGGCACCCTCGCCACCGTGGAGCGCCTGGAAACGACGCTGGCCACGATGACCGGCCTCGAGCGCTTCTCTGGCCACTTCTACAACTGGTACGACACTCGCGACCTGCGACCGCTCGATCCCAAATACGTCTCGTCGGTCGACAGCGGCAATCTCGCCGGACACCTGATCGCGCTCGGCAACGCCTGCCGTGAGATCGTCGACCGTCCGGTCGTGGGCCCGGCGTGGCTGGCCGGAATCGAGGACGCGGTCGGGATGACCCGTGAGTCCCTGAGCGCGCTCGCCGACGACCGGCGGAGTCAGACGGTAACCCGGAGGCAGTTGCACGAGGCGCTCGACGGTCTCGGCGCCATGCTGCGAGTGGTCCCCGCCACACCGGGCGAGGTAGCGCGGCGGCTCACCACCCTCGCCTCGCGCGCCGACACGGCGGCCGACATGGCGCGAGCGCTGAGCGAGGGACGGCGCGACGACGACGCCGTGGAAGTCCTCGCCTGGGCGGAAGCGGTGCGACAGTCCGTTCGCGACTACGAGCGCGACCTCGAAGAGCTGATGCCCTGGGCGCGTCTCGTCGGCGACGCGGCAACGGCCGCCGACGGCGGCGAGCTCTCGATGCCGGAGGCCGGCCTGGCCTTCCTGCTCGACTCGATTCCGACGCTGTCCGATCTGCCCGACCGCTGCGAGGCGGCCATGCTCGTCTTGCAGCGCGAGGCACCCGCGCCTGGGGAACAGGCCGGGCGAAGCAATGACGCGTCCACTCGAGCCGAAGCCCTGATCGACGCCCTCGACCGTTCCGCAACCGCCGGCCGCCAACTCGAGCGGCGCCTCGCGGCGATCGCGCAGCTGACGCGGACGATGTTCGACGCCATGCAATTCGGCTTCCTCCTCGATCCCGGGCGGCAGCTCCTCTCCATCGGCTACCGAGTGTCCGAGGGCACTCTGGATCCGAACTGCTACGACTTGCTCGCCTCCGAAGCGCGTCTGGCGAGCTTCGTCGCGATCGCCAAGGGCGACGTCCCGGCCCGCCACTGGATTCGCCTCGGCCGCGCCCTGACGCCGGTCGACCGCGGTTCGGCGCTGATCTCTTGGTCGGGGTCGATGTTCGAGTATCTGATGCCGTCACTGGTGATGCGCGCGCCGGCGGGAAGCCTCTTGGAGCAGACCAGCCGGCTCGTGGTTCGCCGGCAGAGGCAATACGGCGCCGCGCTCGGCGTGCCCTGGGGCATCTCGGAATCGGCCTACAACGCCCGTGATCTGGAGCTCACCTATCAGTACTCGAACTTCGGCGTTCCCGGCCTGGGCCTCAAGCGCGGGCTGAGCGAGGACGCCGTGGTGGCCCCCTATGCGACGGCGCTGGCGGCGATGGTGGATCCGCAGGCTGCGACGCAGAATCTCGCCCGGCTGGCCGCCGTGGGCGGGCGTGGCCGCTTCGGCTACTACGAGGCGCTGGACTACACCCCGGCGCGGCTGCCGGACGGGCAGCAGGTCGCGATCGTCCGCACCTACATGGCGCACCACCAGGGAATGACCCTGGTCGCGATCGCCAACGCGCTGCACGACGGCGCCATGCGCGCCCGCTTCCACGCCGAGCCGATCATTCAGGCGACGGAGCTGCTGCTGCAGGAACGCACCCCGCGCGACGTTGCGGTGGCCCGCCCGCGCGCCGAAGAGGTGCAGGCGGCGGCCAACGTACGCGAGATCGCTCCGGCGATGCTGCGTCGATTTCACTCCCCCCACGATCCGGTCCCGCGCACGCAGCTCCTCTCGAACGGCCGCTACGCCGTGATGATCACGGCCGCCGGCTCGGGGTACAGTCGCTGGCGCGACCTCGCGGTCACCCGCTGGCGCGAGGACGTGACCTGCGATTCTTGGGGCACGTTCGTCTTCCTGCGCGACGTGCGCAGCGGCGAGGTGTGGTCGGCCGGGTACCAGCCGAGCGGAGTCGAGCCGGACAGCTACCACGTGGAATTCTCCGAGGGCCGCGCCGAGATCGTCCGGCGCGACGGGACGATGGTCACGACGCTCGAGGTGGCTGTCTCCGGCGAGAATGATGCCGAGGTCCGCCGCGTGTCGCTGTCGAACCTCGGCACCCGGGCGCGAGAAATCGAGCTCACTTCGTACGCCGAGGTCGTCCTGGCGCCGGCGGCGGCCGACGCGGCGCATCCGGCGTTCTCGAAACTGTTCGTGCACACCGAGTTCGTCGCCGATGTCGGCGCCCTCCTCGGCACGCGGCGGCGGCGTTCTCCGGCTGAGACGGAAGTCTGGGTGGCACACCTCGCCGTGGTCGAAGGCGAGACCATAGGCGAGGGGCAATTCGAGACCGACCGGGCGCGTTTCCTCGGGCGCGGGCGCGAGGTGCGGGCGCCGATTGCGATCCTCGACGGCCGGCCGCTCTCGAACACGGTCGGGGCGGTGCTCGATCCCGTGTTCAGTCTGCGCCGCCGCGTGCGCGTGCCGCCGGGAGCCACCGCGCGCATCGCCTTCTGGACGCTGATCGCGCCCACGCGCGGGGAAGCGCTCGACCTGGCCGACAAGCACCAGGACGCGACGGCCTTCGAACGCGCCGTCACCCTGGCGTGGACCCAGGCCCAAGTCCAACTCCATCACCTCGGCGTCGGGACTGATGAAGCAAACCTCTTCCAGGGGCTCGCCAACCACGTGCTCTACTCGGACCCGACGCTGCGCCCGTCCCCCGCGGTGCTCAAACTGAACGAGCGGGGGCCATCGACCCTCTGGGCCTACGGCATCTCCGGCGACGTGCCGATCGTCATGGTTCGCATCGATGAGGCCGAAGATGTGGAGATCGTCAGGCAGCTACTCCGCGCCCACGAATATTGGCGGTTGAAGCAGCTGGCGGTCGATCTCGTCATCCTCAACGAACGATCCACGTCCTATACTCAGGACCTTCAGGGGGCACTCGACACGCTGGTGCGGGCGAGCCAGTCGCGGCCGCACCCCGAAGGAGAGGGCGCGCGGGGGCGCGTGTTCGTGCTGCGTGCCGACCTGATGTCCCTCGAGGCGCGCAACCTGCTCCGCACCGCGGCGCGCGCGGTGCTCCTCAGCCGCCGCGGCAGCCTCGCCGAGCAGCTCAAGCATCTGGAGGGATCCGCGCTGGCTGCGCCGCGGTCGGTCAGCGCACCGTTGGTCACGGCGAAGTCGGCCGGACAGGCATCTGCCCCGGTGGCCAGTGAAGCGGCCAGAAACCGTCCGGTGAGCGCGCTGCCGGAGCCGGAGTCGCCGCTACCGCAGCTCGATTTCTTCAACGGCCTCGGCGGCTTCGCCGCCGAGGGGCGCGAGTACGTGACGGTTGTCGGCGAGGGACAGTGGACACCGGCGCCGTGGATCAACGTGATCGCCAACCCCTCGTTCGGCTTCCAGGTATCGGTCGAGGGGGGAGGATACACCTGGGCGGTCAACAGCCGCGAGAACCAGCTCACGGCCTGGTCGAACGACCCCGTCGGCGACCGGCCGGGTGAGGCGATCTACCTGCGCGACGAAGACAGTGGCGCGCTGTGGGGACCGACGGCGCTGCCGATCCGCGAGGAGGCCGGGTCGTATGTCTGCCGGCACGGCCAGGGGTACAGCCGTTTCGAACACACCGCGCACGGGATTACACTCGAGCTGCTGCAGTACGTCCCTCTCGACGACCCGATCAAGATCTCGCGGCTGACGATCCGCAATCGCTCTGGGCGCACGCGACGTCTGTCGATCACCGCGTATGTGGAGTGGGTTCTGGGCCTGTCGCGCGCTGCCGCCGCGCCGTACATTGTGACCGAGCTCGATGCAGAGACCGGCGCGATGCTGGCGCGCAACCCGTGGCGCCACGAGTTCGGCGATCGCGTCGCCTTCGCCGATCTGGCCGGCCGGCAGCAGTCGTGGACCGGCGACCGGACGGAATTCCTCGGCCGCAACGGCACGCTCGAACGCCCGGCTGGCCTGGCTGGTAACGTGTCGCTCTCCAACCGAGTCGGCGCCGGTCTCGACCCCTGCGGCGCCCTGCAAACTCGCCTCGAGCTCAGACGGGACGGCGAAGCGGAGATCCGCTTGTTCGTTGGCGAAGCCGCCACCCGAGCAGACGCGCGCGGGCTGATCACGCGCTACCGCGCCGCCGACCTCGACGCAGTCTTCCGCACCGTGACCCGGCACTGGGACGAGGTCCTCGGCGCGATCCAGGTGAAGACGCCCGAGCCGTCCATGGATCTGCTGCTGAACCGATGGCTTCTCTACCAGACGCTCGCCTGTCGCGTGTGGGCGCGCTCGGCGTTCTACCAGGCGAGCGGCGCGTATGGCTTTCGCGACCAGCTCCAGGACGTGATGGCGCTGGCGGTGTCGCAGCCGGCGCTCATGCGCGCCCATCTCCTGCGCGCCGCCGCCCGGCAGTTCGTCGAGGGCGACGTGCAGCACTGGTGGCTGCCGCCCTCGGGCCAGGGAGTGCGCACGCGCGTCTCCGACGACGCCGTCTGGTTGCCGTACGCCGCCGCCCACTACATCGAGGTGACTCGCGACCTCGCGGTGCTCGACGAGCCGGTGCCCTTCCTCGAAGGTCGCGGCCTCGGCGACGACGAGCCCGACGCGTACTATCAGCCCTTGCAGTCCGAGGAGCACGCGGGGCTGTTCGAACACTGTGCGCGGGCCCTCGACCGGGGTCTCCCGGTCGGTGTGCATGGCCTACCGCTGATCGGCGGCGGGGACTGGAATGACGGCATGAACCGGGTTGGTCACGCCGGCAGGGGCGAGAGCGTGTGGCTCGGCTGGTTCCTGCACGCAACGCTTTCGGCCTTCGCCCCCCTTGCCGAGGCGCGCGGCGAGTCGGCGCGCGCGGCGACGTGGCGGCAGCACGCGGCATCCTTGCGCGACGCACTCGAGCGCCACGCCTGGGATGGCCACTGGTACCGGCGCGGCTACTTCGACGACGGCACGCCGCTCGGGTCGGCGGCGAGCAGCGAGTGCCGCATCGATTCGGTCGCCCAGTCCTGGGCGGTGATCTCGGCCGCCGCCGACCCGGCGCGCGCCGCCACGGCCATGGCGGCGGCGGCCGTGCGCCGCGGCCGCCCCGCCGACGGACTCGTGATCCGCATGGCCCCGCCCATCGAGAACGTCATGCGGAGCGCGCTCGTCATGTGGGACGGCGCCTCCGCGGCCACCATGGCGACGGTCGGCAGCGCGCCGTCGCCCCGGGGGTTCTGCATGCCGAACCGGATCCCCCAGCGGATCG
>CAYYWP010000155.1:0-11633 GCA_964475125.1 uncultured Binatia bacterium (SeqCode)
TCGACAAGCTCAGGACATGCCCTGAGCCCGTCGAAGGGTGAGCGGCGGGTTTTTCAACATCCTGCTGATCAAAGCGTCGCCTACCCCGGCGTCGAGATGCGAGAAGAAGGATCGGTAGCGACAACCACGCGAGCGTTCCATTGTGACGGCGATGATCGACCGCACATCCGTCGCTGTCACCGACTGACGGCGGCGTCGCTGTCGGTGAGGGTGAGGGTGGGGGTGTCACTGTTGGCGTCGGTGTAGGGTCGAGAAGAGTGACCTGTTGGGGCATCGATGATGCGTTGATCCTCGCAAGCTGGGAATACGACACACAGCCCTCGACGGGATCTTCGTAGAAGCACACTTCTTCGGTCTCCGCGCTAACTGCTAGGCTGATGGTGGCGTTCCCCGCGCGCACGACTCGCCAGCGTACCACAACCGCGGAACCCATGACGGCGGGTGGATCCTCTCCTTCCAGGTAGGATTGGTCACCCTCAAACCGGCAATTTCCGAGCCCGCAGCTGAATCCGAACGGCAAAC
The DNA here is from genome assembly GCA_964475125.1 of uncultured Binatia bacterium (SeqCode). Taxonomy (GTDB): domain Bacteria; phylum Desulfobacterota; class Binatia; order HRBIN30; family CADEER01; genus CAYYWP01. The sequence continues at coordinate 523 of CAYYWP010000155.1, forward strand.
GGTAGTCGATCGGAAAGGTGAACGTTGCAACGTCCCCCACCACTGGGAGCGGTGGTTCGACCGAGGCCGCGCCGATCGAGACTTCGCCGCTCACTCTACAGCCCGAGCATGGATCGACGGTACCTGCTGAAGCCGGTGGCGCGACCGCCGTCCCGATGGTGAGCAGGATGACAAAGTGAGCGAGGACGTCAGCCACATGGTGCAAGCGGCACCTCCACCTCGCGGGACCAGACGTTCCTCTGCGTGACCAGGCTCGATGAATTGCCAACATTACGCACCTCCTATCACGTGGGACAAAATAGGGAGCTGTCGACAAGACGCCTCCTACGGTGAGAAATGTTCGTAAGGCAAGGGCGACCGTACCGGAGTGGGGGTGTCTCTGGCCCGACTTTTGGCAACTGAGCGGATATTCAGCAGGTAGATTTGGGTACCAAGAGACCAGCCGGGTGCCTCGGATACGCGTCTTGTTCGGCCCCGCTTGCGCGCCGCCGAGCTTCGGGTGCTGACGCGAGGCGCCCATCGGCACCGGGCACTATCGGAGCGTCGTCGCATCGCGCGACAACCAGACAGGAAACGGCGAACCGCCCTGTGTTCTGCGGCTCGCGCGGGCATTGACGCTGTGGGCCCAGACCGCAGGGTTGGTAACCCACTCCTGGTGAGCAGGCGCGTCGGACGACATCGCCTTGAGATGCAGCCCTGGCAGAGGTCATCGGAGCGGGTGAGAGCCGATCGACAGCGTTCGGTGGCCGCGCGGTCATGACATGCTCGGCTCACAAGGTGAAGGGCACACCACGCGCAATCCGATACATCGACAGATTCGTATTGACTTCCACACGCGCTCTCACCGATGATGTCAACAGGACAGCCGATTGGGGGGCGATCATGGAGGGCTCGGTTGGCCTTAGAAGCGTGTGCGGTCCCGGGGGAACCGGAAGGGAGCGTCACGTGCGGACGGGATCGAGTACGCCGACGGCCCTGGCGGCGGTGACCGTGTGGATCGAGGCGGAAGTGATGCCTAGGAGCGTGTCAAAAGACGCCATCCGCTCGCCTTTCGACAGACTCGGAGTGAGCCGAACGGGTTGCGGCGCAAGGCCTAGACCGTTCATGCCGACCCCGTCGAAGCACGAGCGCACAGGTGTCAACTGGCCGCCGGGCCACCGCGCGGGCGCGATGGTCACTGCGACGGCGGTGTAACGATCTGATTGCGCTCCGTCGATGTGTGCTCGAGCTGCGTTACCACGAGCCATGGAGTGTTTGTGGCCAGGCGCAGGCGCGCGCCGCCGGCGCCGCCGCGGAAGCGAACTGAGCATGCGAACGGATTGGAACGGGCGCCGCGCGGTGGCGGCGGTGGCGATCTGGATCGGTACGGCAGCGGCGGTACAAGCGCAGTCGTGCGCCGGCGATTGCGACGGGAACGGCGCCGTCGGGATCAACGAACTGGTCTCCGCCGTCAATGTGGCACTCGGGGTGAAAGAGGTCGGTGCGTGCCTGGCGGCGGACGCCGACCGCGATGGTACGGTGGTGATCAGCGAGTTGGTGAAGGCGGTGGCCAGCGCTCTGGGCGAGTGCGCGGCGGCGACGCCGACGAGCGAGCCGAGCCCAACCGCGACCGCCACCGATACGGCGACCAATCCGGTGGATACCCACACCGCCACACCGGTGCCGTCGGCGACCGATACGGTCACCCCAGAGGACACGGCGGCGCCGACGGGCACGGCGACCCAGACGCGCACCGCGACGCCGGTGCCGACGGTGACCCATACGCCCATGCCGACGGACACGCGCACGCCGACGCGTACCGCAACGGCGACGCCGACGCTGACCCACACGGTCACGCCGACGGGCTCACGCACGCCGACGAGCACGGCGACGCCGGTGCCGACACTGACCCGCACGGTCACGCCGACCTACACTTCGACCCCGACTCCGCTGCCCGGAGCCCAGGTGGGTGGCGTGTGCCGGCGTCCCGGCTCCGACGGCCTGGTGGCCTGCAACCCCGGCACGGCAGTGCGCGCCTATCGCTGCGACAACCGCTTGTCCTGCGTCGACAGCTCGAGCGGTCGGACCAAGCTCGGCGAGGCCCAGGTGGGGGCGCAGGGGCGTTTCGCCATGGCGCTGAATCCGGCCCTGGCGCCACGCAATGTGCTGATCCTGGAGGCCGACGTGGCGGCAGCGACGGTGTACCGCATTGCCTCGGCTGGCCCCGCCGCCAGCGGCGCCGGCGCCGCCGCCGGCCTCGGTGGAACGGCGGGTGCAATGGACGAGGTCGAGCTCGATCCGACGGCGGAAGCCGGCACCCGCATCGTCAGCGAGGCCGGGCTCCGCAATCTGCCGGAGGAAGGCTTGGCCGAGATCGACGTCGCCGTCGAGGAGGCCAACGCCGAGGAGACCTTCGCCGGGCTGACGCCGGCCGCCGCCGCCGACCTCGCCGAGCAGAACGCGCGCGCCAACGGCGGGGTGACCTTCGCCGTACAGCAGAACCGCAGCGGGCGCCTGTGTGAGAATACCGTGTGGAGCGCCTCGCGCAGCCCCTTTCTCGTCGTCCGCTCGGTGATCGTCGGCGGCGATCTCTGCCCGCCGGGGCAGCAGAACGTCACCCTCACCATCGAGCCCGGCGTCGAGATCCGCTTCCGCGAAGGCAACCTGTTCCTGCAGGTGCGCAGCACGCTGATCGCGCGCGGCCAGGCCGGCAACGAGATCCGCTTCACCTCGGACGAGCAGTTCCCGTCCGCCGGCGACTGGAGCGGCATCGTTTTCGAGGATACCACCAGCGATGCGGCGCTGACCGCCACCGGCACCTACGCAGGGAGCGGCTCGATCATCGAGCACGCCACGATCGAGTACGCCGAAGGCGCCTCCCCGCGAGGTGCGCTCACGCTGAACTCCGCTAGTCCACTGATCAAGCACGTACGACTACAGCGTAACCACACCCAGATCAACGCTCCTGGCGTGCTCCGGATCACGGGCGACTCTGACGTGCGTGTCGAGTCGGTCGAGATCGATCAGAACGTTGCGGGTTCAGGCGTATCTGCCGGCGGGGCAGTAGAGCTCACGGTTGTCGATAGCCGCGTCTCTGGAAATGGCACGTTCTACGGGATCCATTCGGAAGAAGGCCTTGACTCGCTTAGGATTTCTGGCAGCCGCGTCGAGGGCGTCGGGAATTGTGGGGTGCGAGTCGTTCTCGCGAATAGTGAGGTTACCGTCAGTGGGAGCGTATTTTCTAACAACAGCGGCTGCGGTGCATACCTCTCGGGGAATTCAATCGTCGTTAGCGATAGCAAGTTTGAAGACAACAAAGGCGAGGGTATGGGTTTCGTTGCTAGTTCGATAGTGATTGACGATAGTGAGTTTTCGAACAACAGCAGTGGAATAAGCGGCTTCGCGTACCTATTCCTCATCAGCGACAGCGAGTTTTCGAGTAACACGACTCACGGGGTGGGAATACATGGTGACGGTCAGTTCGTCCAGAATTCGGTGCGCAGCAACCTCGGGACCGGCGTGTCTTTCCAGCGACAGAATACGGGCTTAACGATTGGTGGCAACCTCATAGTCGGAAACGGGACGCAAGCCGCAGGCAGCTCCGGGGTGTTGACGGGCAATTGCCTCAAAGGCGACGGCACCGGCAGTCTCGACCTCCATAACGCAACGGTAACGAACAACACGATTATCGGCGACCGCGTGCTGTCCCGGTCGACCTCGCAGTGGACCGGCAACAACTTCCTCGGCACGCCTTTCGCGATCGAAGCGGAACCGGGGATCTCGCCGCCGGACATCGCGTTGCCTGGGAACTGGTGGGGCTTCACTGATCCCGACATCATCTCCTCGCTCACCCTCGACTGCGAGGAGGACTCGGCGCTGCGCTGCGTGAACTTCTCGCCGTTCGCGACCGGCCCGATCGCCGCGGCGCCGGACATCGAAGACTGTGCCAACGGCATCCTGACGCCGGGCACGCCGTAGTAGAGGGTAGGCTGGGCGCGCATGGCGACGTGGAACATGGCTGACGCCGTCGGTGAAATGGCGAGGGGCACACCCGCCCGGCGCGCTGTCGGTAAGAGGTTGAGCATGCGGACCCAATCGAGTGCGCTGGCCGCGCTGGCGGTGGCGGTGGCGATCTGGATCGGCACGGCAGCGGCGGTACAAGCGCAGTCGTGCGCCGGCGATTGCGACGGGAACGGCGCCGTCGGGATCAACGAACTGGTCTCCGCCGTCAATGTGGCACTCGGGGTGAAAGAGGTCGGTGCGTGCCTGGCGGCGGACGCCGACCGCGATGGTACGGTGGTGATCAGCGAGTTGGTGAAGGCGGTGGCCAGCGCTCTGGGCGAGTGCGCGGCGGCGACGCCGACCGGGCAAGCGACTCACACCGCGACCGCCACCGATACGGCGACCAGCCCCCTGAACACGCACACGATGACGCCCGTGCCGGCGTTGACTCATACGGTGACGCCGCCGGGCACGGCGACGTACACGTACACGGCCACCCCGACATCGGGGTTGACGGCGACCATTACCCCGACCCGCACGATCACGCCGACGGTGGCGCCGGCCAACTTGGTGGGCGGCGTGTGCCGGCGGCCGGGGGCGGCGGGCCTGGTGGCCTGTGAGGTGGGCACGGCGGTGCGCGCCTACCGCTGCGACAACCGCTTGTCGTGCCTGAGCGGCACGGGGCGCACCAAGCTCGGCGAGACCCAGGTCACGGCGCAGGGGCGGTTCGCGGTCGGGCTGAATCCGGCCCTGGCGCCGCGCAACGTGCTGGTCCTCGAGGCGGACGTGGCGGAGGCGACGGTGTACCGCATCGCCTCGGCGGGGCGCGCCGCCTCGGGCGCCGGGGCGGCGTCGGCGGTGGGAGAGGCGGCGGGGATGATGGACGGCTTGGAGCTGGCGCCGGAGTCGGAGGCCAGCACGCGGATCATGCGCACGGCGGGTCTGCAGAACCTGCCCGAAGAGGGCCTGGCCGAGATCAATGCCGCGGTCGACGGCGCCAACGCCGGCCAGACCTTCGCCGGGCTGACGGCGGCGGCGGCCGCCGACCGCGCCGAGCAGAACGCGCGCGGCAGCGGCGAGGTGACCTTCGCGGTGCAGCAGAACCGCAGCGGGCGGCTGTGCGAGGACACGGTGTGGAGCGCGGCGCGCAGTCCCTTTCTGGTCGTGCGCTCGGTGATCGTCGGCGGCGAGCTCTGCCCGGCGGGACAACAGACCCCGACCCTGACCATCGAGCCCGGCGTCGAGGTGCGCTTTCGCGAGGGCGACCTCTTCCTGCAAGTGCGCAGCACCCTGATCGCCCGCGGCCAGCCCGGCAACCCAATCCGTTTCACCTCGGATCAAGAATTCCCCGTCGCCGGCGACTGGAGCGGCATCGTCTTCGAGGACACCGCCAGCGATGCGGTGCTGACGGCGAATGGCACGTACGCCGGCAGCGGGTCCATCATCGAGCACGCCACCATCGAGTACGCCCAAGGCTCGGCCGGGCGTGGTGCACTGACGCTGAACTCCGCCGGCCCGCTGATCAAGCACGTGCGGTTGCAGAGGTGTTCTGGAAGCGGCGCACTCTCAATTACTGGCGACGCCGATGTACGTGTCGAGTCAGTGGAGATCGAGGAAAACAGCGTGGGTGTCGGCTTGATCGCTAGCGGCGGCGGCGGATCGCTAACGGTCGTCGACAGCCGGGTGTCTGGGGCTGGCATTTCAGTCCAGACACAACAAGGTGCCGTGGTGGTATTGGACAGCGCCTTCGAGGGCTCAGCGGGTACCGGAGGTTTCTTCGCGGTTGGCGGCCAACTTCTGATCCGTGGCTCTGAGTTTTCGAACAACCGGGGTACCGGAGTCTGGATTCAGTTCGCTGGCGTTGGTTCTCAGTTTGTCGAGAATTCGGTGCGCGACAATTTCGAGGGGATCAGGCCTTACTTCAACTTGATGGTCTCGAAGAATCTCTTTTCTCGAAACGCAGGTCATACCCAACAAGGACTTGCGGGGCTGTTTACAGGAAACTGCTTCAGCGGAGACGGCAGTGGCAGTGTTGACTTCCGCAGCGCGACGGCCTCGAACAACACTGTAATCGGCGCCCCCGTGCTGGTAGGCAGTTTCTCGCAGTTGACCGGAAACAACTTCCTCGGCACGCCCTTCGCGGTGGAGGCTGAGCAGGGGATCTCGCCGCCGGACATCGCACTGCCCAGCAACTGGTGGGGCTTCGCCGACATCGACATCATCGCCTCGCTCACGCTCGACTGCGAGGAGGAGTCGGCCCGGAAATGCGTGAACTTCTCGCCGTTCGCGCCCGGCCCGATCGCCGCGGCACCGGACATCGAAGACTGTGCCAACGGCATCCTGACGCCGGGCACGCCGTAAGGGCGGTATGGCCGCGGGGGTGGAGAATAGGTGGGCGCAATGCGACGTGCATCTGCGATGGGGAGTCGCGAAGCCCTACAGGCCGTTGAAAAAGGCTGCGCTCATCTTTCGACGAGCTCAGGAGAGCGGGAAGTGCGTGTGCCGCGAACGCGATCCCTCACCCTGCTCCCGCCGAAGGGCGAGCGGGAAAGTGCAATGAGATCGCCGGAGTCCTGATGGCGAGCGGTAGCGACGACTACACCGAGTTCGGGAGCGTCAAGACCGAGCGCCCGGTGCCACGTCCCGACGTGCTCGACGTGCTGGTGGCCGGCGGCGGCCCCGGCGGCACGGCGGCGGCGATGCGCGCCCTCGAGCTCGGACTGGCGGTGCTGGTGGTCGAGCTCGACGACCTCATGCAGGCGATCGAGGACTTCCCGGCCGGCAAGACGGTCCATCCGGACTACGGCGTGCGCGGCGCCGATACGATGCCGTTCCCGCCCGGCGGTGAGTTGCTGACGGCGCTGCATTTCGAGGACACGACGAAGGAGGCGATGGTCGCGCGGTGGAAGCGGCGTTACCGCTCCTGCGACGTGCCGGCGCGCATCGGCAGCGAGTTCACCGGCCTGGAGCGCGGCGGCGACGGGCTGTGGACGGTGAAAACCTGGAACAGCCGCGCCCACCGCGAGATCACCTACCAGGCGCGCAACGTCATCGTCGCCGTCGGCGGCGGCGTGCCGCGCCGCTTCGACATTCCCGGCGATCTCAGCGAGATGCAGTTTCGCCTCGATGACCCGGCCAAGTACGTCGGCGGACCGATGCTGGTGATCGGCGGCGGGGTGTCCGCCGCCGAGGCGGTGATCGCGATCTCGAACGCCAAGGTGCAGGCCGCGGACCCTACGCCGGTGTACTGGTCGTACCGCGGCCACAAGCTCAAGGCGGTCGAGTCGAAGGCGCTGAGCGAGCCCTTCTACGACGCCTACGTCGGTAACGGCAACATCCGCTACCTGCCCAACTCCGAGCCGGCCGCCGTGTTCAAGGGACCCGACGAGCTCGACTATCTGTCGGTGCGCGTCGACCGCAAGCTCATCGAGGGCCGCCCGATCGAGGCCGTACACCTCGAGTTTCCCAAGCCGCGCGTCGTCGCCTGCATCGGCGGCGACCTGCCGTTCCAGCTCGTCGAGAGCCTCGGCGCCGCGCTGCCGCTGGTCAACGACAAGCGCTACATGCTGATCAACCGCGACGGCGAGCTGTCGCTGCCCGGCGTCTTCCTGATCGGCAACGCGCGCGGCGGCCGCTGCCTGCGCTGCACCGACTTCGACGACCAGAGCACCTGGGAGTGGGTGATGTCGCCGCGCAACATCAAGGTGGCGATGTGGGAGGCGGCGCTGGCGGTCGAGACCATCGCCGTGCGCGCCGGCCAGGTCGCGGCCGGCATCGCCCTGGCGGCGGCACCGGCTTACGACCGCAAGCCGTTGCAGGCCGCGGCGGCACCGGCCCGCGCGCCCGCCGCGGCAGAAGCGGCCAAGCCGGCGGTAGCCGCGCCGCCCGCTTCGGCAACACCCGCGGCGGCACCCGCTTCCCCGCCGGCGGCGGTGGTACCGCCGAACGCCGCCGATGAGGCGGCGGCGGCGAGCGCCGGCGCGGAGGCGCGCCTGGAGAGTTTGCTGCCCGACGGCAGCGTCGAGGCCGAGTTCCCGCTCAGCAAAGCCAGCACCTCGATCGGGCGCAGCGGCGCCGACATCGCCAACCCGAACGAGGTACGCATGGCGGACCTGCACGCCACTGTGACGCGGCGCGACGGCGATTACGTGCTCGAGGACGCCGGCAGCAGCACCGGCACCTGGCTGCGCATCCAGGGCATCGAAGGCCGCCACCTGGCGCACGGTGAGCTCGTCTGGCTCGGCGCGCAGATTCTCATGGCTCTCAAGACCGACGGCGGCTGGGCGGTGGCGCACTACAAGGGCGGCGCGCATCAGCAGACCTACGCGGTCGATCCGCCGCGCGGCCTATTCATCGGCCATGCCGACGGCGTCGAGCTCGACGCCGCCGACCGCACGCTGTCGCGCCGGCACGCCCAGTTCAAGATCGATGCGCAGGGGCTCAAGGTCACCGATCTCGGCAGCACCAACGGCACGCTGGTGCGGCTGACTGCTGCCGAGGTGTTACGCGACAACGGCGAGTTCCGGATTGGCAACAAACGCTACCGCTTCGAGCACCTCGAGGCGGGAGGGAAGCTCAAGCCGACCGATGTCGTCGTCGAGCACTCCGCCGGCGCGGCGCCCGCGTCCGCCGCGGCCGGCGCCGGCTTGACCGTCAGTCTCGAGCACGCGCAGTTCGCCGCCGCGTTTCCAACCGCGCCGGGGCAGGATCTGCTGCGCGCCTGGTTCGACTTCCTCAAGGCGCGCGGCGACGACCCCGACAAGCGCCACAAGAAGCCGCTCGACTGGTCGTGCCTGGCCGGCACCTGCGGCCTCTGCCTGGTGGAGGTGCTCGACGGCGCCGGCAACTTCGAGCCCGTCGCCGCCGGCTCGCCGGAGCTCGACACGCTGGAGAACCGCTGTTTCGTCGACCCCGATCCGGGCCGCTTTCGGCTCACCTGCAAGGCGAAGATCACGGGGCCGGTGAAAGTGGGGATGGTGGAGTGACGACGTGCTGACGTGTGGACGTGCTGATTCCTAATTCGAAAAAAGGCTTCAACGCGGAGACGCCGAGACACGGAGAGCTCATGTTTTGTGCGAAGGCGATGGGAGGGCAGCCTGGCAGCCCGTTGGATAGCGCGTTCCGCTCGCCCTTCGACGGGCTCAGGGTGAGCGGAACGCTTTGTGACGCATGTACCTTCCCGCTCATGCTGAGCCTGTCGAAGCATGAGCGCGGGCTAGTTCGACGGGCTGCGAGGGTCTCTGCCAGTGTCGTCTCCGTGCCTCGCCGCCGCACCGAGAGAATCAATCTCCTTCTTAGGCTAGCGGCTGTACTGCTCCTCGGGCAGGTCGGGTGTGGCGGCGGTGGAGGTGGAGGCGGCACGGGTGGGGGCGGCGGGCCGGTGGAGCCGATGGCCAGCGGCTATTGCCAGAATGCGCCGGCGGTGGGGTGCAGCGCGGCTGATCCTTGCCCGGCTGGTGACGGGCCGTGTCTGCAGGGGCCGACGCTGCAGGCCGATGAGGTGCTGGCGATCATGCAGTCGGCGGCGCGGGCCATCGACCAGGAGCTGGTGGTGGCGGTGACCGACCGCCGCGGCGTGATCCTCGGCGTCGGCACCAACTTCGCCTTCGACTACGACGCGGCATGCAACCAGGGGCCGTGTCCGGCGGTCGAGACGGGCTGTCCGGCCGAGCCGACGGCCGTGTCGGACTGCCGCGCCGTCGACCTGGCGGTGCAACTGGCGCGCACGGCGGCCTTCTTCGGCGCCAATCAGACGCCGCTCACCTCGCGCTCGATTCGCTTCCTGAGCGGCGAGCACTTTCCGCCCGGGGTCCGCAACGCCGCCGCGGCGGCGCTGTTTGGCATCGAGAACACCAACCGCGGTTGCACCTTCGATGCCGGCGCTCCCGACCCGCTGGCGACCCTCATCCCGCGCGCCGTCAGCTTGCCCGCGGTGTTGCGACAGCGGGCCGGCGAAGCGCCGCTGCTGTGCCAGTCGGCCGAGGTCGACGATCCGGCGGCGCGCTGCGGCTGCACCACCGGCATCGCCACCATCCCGGGCGCGGTGCCGATCTTCAAGAAGAACGGCGGCGCCGCCGGCGCCGATGCGGCGCGCAACGGCATGGCCGGCGGCGTCGGCGTGGTCATCCGCGGGGTCGAGATCGAGTGCGATCGCATCGCCGCCTTCGACTCGACCAGCATCCTGCGCCTGGAGGACACGAACCGGCTATTCAACCAGATGGAGTTCGCCGCCCGCGCCTATGCCGGCGACCACACCGGCCTGCCGCAGGTGGAGCCGCGCGGGCTCGATCCGGTGTGCGCCAACCCGCTGGTGGCGGCGCCGGCGTGCTGCAGGGAGGATCCGCCGTGCGACTTCAACATCCTGCCGCTGCCGGCCCAGGGGCGGTCGCTGCCGTTCGATCCGGTGATCTTCATCGACGGCATCGAGGTTCCCGAGGTGGCGACCAACCCGAACGTGCCGGTGGGCGCCGGCAGCTTCGCGCCGGTGAGCAATTTCATCGTCGATCCCGACACGCTCGACCCGGCCGACCCGCTCGACTCGGCGCGGCCGCTGCCGGTCGGTTGGCTGATCGGCCCCAGGGATGCGACCGACGCGCCGCCCGGCGTCGCGCCGCTCAGCGCCGAGGACGTCTCGGCCATCGTCACGAAGGCCTTCGACGACGCCAACCGGGTGCGCGCGGCGATCCGCCTGCCGCTGCAGGCGCGCTCGAAGATGATGCTGGCGGTGGCCGACACCAACGACGTCCTGCTCGGCGTATTCCGCATGGACGATGCCACCGTGTTCTCGATCGACGTCGCCACCGCCAAGGCGCGCAACGTCGCCTACTTCAGCAGCCCCGACGTCGCCGCGCTCGACCGCATGGACTGCCCCGGGCAGGTGGACCCCAGCGACCAGCCGGTCGGCGCGCCGCTCTGCCTGGCGCGCGACGCCATTCCCGACCGCCCCGATACCGGCACGAGCATCACCAACCGCACGCTCAGCTTCTCGGCCCAACCGTTCTTCCCTTCCGGCATCGAGGGCTCGCTGCCGCCGTTCTTCCCGCCGCCGTTCGCGCCCGGGCCGTTCCGTTACGCCTTCATCTACGACTCGGCCTACACCTGCACCAACGGCCAGGAAGCGCCGAACGGCC
>CAYYWP010000156.1:0-11630 GCA_964475125.1 uncultured Binatia bacterium (SeqCode)
CGCCCAGGTCGAGCGCTTCGTGGCCGCCGAGCTCGAGGTGGTTCCGCCGCGCCACTCGCTGCCGCACATCATCAACGGCGACTTGTTCACGCACCTACGCAACGAACGGGCCGGCCGCACGGGCATGGCCTGGCTCGCCGTCGTCGAGCGCCAATTGCGCGAGGCGCAGCCGGGCGAGCTCCACGACACGATGCTCAGCGTCACGGCGGCGCTCGTCGGCGTCGGCTACGATGACGCAGAGATTCACCGCATCATCGAGCACCACTTCGCCGCCCCGCGATCGGGGCCGTACAGCGCGGTCTGGCGACAGGTCGACGACGGTATCGCCGGTGCCCGGCGGCGATGGACTGGGCTGCCGCCCGCGCTGCGAGTCGCCGGATGAGCCCCATCAAAGTCACACGGCTCACACCCGAGCAGCATCCGGACGTTGAGGTCGAGGCGCGGTTCCGGGAGACCGACACCGGCATGGCGCGCCGGTTCGTGGAACAATTCGGCGCTGAGTTCAAATACTGCGAGGACCTCGGCGGCTGGCTGCATTCCGACGGGTCGCGGTTCGAGCGCAAAGCGACCGCGGCGGCATACCAGCGCATCACCGAGACCGCCGACCGCATCTGGGATGAGGTGCCGAACGCCCCGCCCAACCATCGAAAAAACGTGGCCCGGTTCGCGGCGCGCGCCGAGAGCGCCCAAGGTAAAGCCGCCGCGCTCGCGCTTGCCCGCTACATGCCGCCGGTCCCCGCGAAGGTCGAGGAGTTCGACCGCGACCCCTACGTCCTGAACACCCCGAACGGCACGATCGACCTGCGCACCGGCACACTCCACACGCACCGGGTGAGCGATCTGCTCACCAAGCGCACCGCCGTGCCGTTCGACCCGTCCGCCACCTGCCCCCTGTGGCTCGGCTTCCTCGATCTCGTCTTCGAACACAATGCGGAACTCATCGCCTACGTCCAGCGCGCGCTCGGCTATTCCATCACCGCCGACGTGTCCGAGCACGTGCTCTTCTTCCCGCACGGCGGTGGCCGCAACGGCAAGAGCACACTACTCGGCACCGCGCAGACCGTGCTCGGCGACTATGCACGCACGGCCGACCCTGAGCTCCTTCTTCAACGCCGCGGCGAAGTGCATCCGACAAACATCGCGGCCCTGCATGGCAGCCGGTTCGTGACCAGCATCGAAACTGAAGACGGGCGGCGATTCGCCGAAGTGCTGGTCAAATGGTTGACCGGCGGCGACCGCCTGACCGCCCGGCACATGAGACAAGACTTCTTCGAGTTCGACCCGACCCATCATCTCTGGCTCGCTGCGAATCATAAGCCCGCCGTGCGCGGTACCGATGCCGGCATCTGGTCGCGGATCCACTTGATCCCGTTCGCGGTCCACATCCCCAGCGTCCTCGGTGCCGAATGCGACCCCCATTTCCGCGACCGCCTTCGCCACGAGTACCCCGGCATCCTGCGCTGGCTCGTTGACGGGTGCCTGGCCTGGCAACGCGACGGCCTCATGCCGCCGGCCGACGTGTTCGCGGCCACAGAATCCTACCGACGCGAGATGGACGTCGTCGACCGCTTCGTCTCCGAGCGCTGCATCGAAGAGCCGACCGCCAAAGTGGCCGCCGGGATGCTCTACACCGTCTACAAGGCGTGGTCCGATGATGTCGGCGAGTGGCGCATGCCGAGCGCCGCCTTCACCGACAGACTCAAAGTGCGACGCGGACTTAGCTGGCATAAATCGAACACCGGCGCCTTCTGGACCGGCATCGCGCTCGCCGAAAGTGACGGACGGTGACGGCTATGTACGTTTACCGCCTTACGCGCGCGCGTGAAGAAACAATCCCGGATGTCCGTCACCCTCCGTCACTCGGGGCCGCCACGTCGCTCGGGGCCGCCACGTCGCTCGAGGCCGCTAGCGCTGAGAATGCTTCACGCGAGGTGTCGGCAGCCACGCCGGCCGCGCCGGCGCTCGCAGCCCCGCCTGACTTGAATGCTTCGCGCGTCGGAGGCACCGCATGACCGACCTTGCCGCCCTACGGCGCGACATCGGCCATGCTCTGTCGGACGCCGAGCCCGGCGCCCTGGCCGAGCTCATCGGCTTGTGCGCCGAGACGCAGGCGCGGGCCATGGCGCTGCTCACGACGCCCGCGCCGCTCCCCCCGCAGCCGGAGCAGGGGGCGCTGCTGGTCGACGCCGCCGCGCTGGCCGAACGTATCGGGCTGAGCAAGTACTGGCTACGCGACGCCGCCAACCACAACCGCATTCCCCACCATCGTGTCGGCCGGCGGGTGCTGTTCGATCCCGACGAGGTGGTCTCCGCTGTGAAGGCGATGGCTGCCAGGGCGGCGGCGACCAAAACCGGGGCGCAGGATAGGCGATCCTGGGCGCACCGTCTAAAAAAACGGCAACAATCCAACAGGATAGCAACCGCAATGAAAGCTACGCATGTGAGAAGTGTCCAGCCATTTGACGGGATATCGCGGGTTGCGGAGCCATGACCCGCCGCAAGACCGTCAACGTCGCCGGCCGTCGCGTCCGACTTTTCAGCGATGACGACGGCAAGTCGTGGTCGAGCAGCCCGGCCGACTTAACCGCCTACCGCCGGCGCATCGAGCAGGCGCTTGCGTCAGGTGGCGACCATAAGCTGCATACCGCAGCGCATTGGCGTCGCCAGCGGGGCGCACGCCGACAGGCGGAGGGGGCGCGATGACCGGCGGTCCGAGTCACCGGGCGAGGCAGGCTGCTCTCGCCGCCGCCGCGTCGGCCGCGGCCGTCTCTGAGGGTGCGGTGGATTACGGCCAAGCGCTGCGGCGATTTTTCGACAGCCTCGCGGCGATGGGCCACGCGCCGCCGATGCCGCTCACTCTCGGCGGACTGGCACGCCAGCAAATCAACGCCGTGCTGGTCGCGGTGGGCCTCGAGCCGCTGAGCCGCGAGGAGATTGAGCTGGCGAGGGGACGACACCACCGAGATTGACGCCCAGGCGGCCGGCGGGGCGATGAGGCGCTGGCCAACACAAGGTTGAGGGAAACAATGCCCATTACGATTCATCGCTACCGGCACCGCAAAAACCGCGCTCAGGTTCACCAACTCGTTACTGACAGTGCTCCCGCGCCGGAGATCGCCGACGCCAACGCGAAGACCCGCGAGAATCGCCGTCGACCGACCCTGCGGCGCGTCAAGCAGCGGACGGAGTGAGGAATGGCCGTAACGCCGAGGAGAGACGAAAGATGACCAAACGTAAGACGACACCGACTGCGCCGCCTGCGCGCGACTTCGACGCCGAGCTGCGCGAGCTCGACACCGAGCTGACACGGCGCACCGAGCAGCGGGCCACCGTAACCGAGACGCTCGACCGTGCCACTGTGGCCAGGGATGCCGCTGTCGCCGCACGGCAGGCCCTCGCGCTCGCTGCGCTGGCAGAGGGCGACCCTGATGCCCAGCGGCAGCGTCGCGATGCGCTGGGGGCCTTTACAGCGGCCGTGGCGGAAGTTGAGGACGCACGGACCGCCGCCGACCGGCTCGACGCCATTATCCGGGAGCTGGCCGAGCGCCGCCGCGCCGTGGAGCGTGGGTGTCGCTTGGCCGAGTTGGACGCGCTGGGGGCGGAGGTAGTCGAGACGCTACGCGGTGCCGACATGCACCTGGCCGCGCTGGTTGGCGCGTTGCGCGAGGTACAGGCGGTCAAGCGTCAGATGGCGTCGCTCGCCGCTGAGCACGACTTGGCCCAGTCACAGCGCCGATTCGACCTGCGCAATATCCAGCGCGTGCTGCGTGTGCAGCTTGCGGGGCTCGTGCCGCTCGAAGGCGTCGTGCACCACGCCTTCGCGGGCATGACCCTGGCCGATGCCGAGGCAGCGCTGCAGGGGGGCGGTGCGGCGGTTGCCGATGAGGACGACGACGCCGCGCACACCCTCATGGTGACCGCCGAGGACCTGCGCGAGGTGCTGGCCGCCGAATCGCGGCCGGCGGTGCAGCACTGACGGAGGCACGATGGCCGCAATCCGCAAGGCATATCTGCCTGACGTTGGCACGCTCAATACCCGCAAGATTGACACGAGAGGGGAACCATCCATGCCTGAAGACACCCGCACGGTGAAGGAGCGAGCCTGGTCGGCGCTCGAGAAGTTAGCCAAGGCTGAGCAGCGGCGCGACCCGACGTTGACGCACGCCAAGGCGGTTGTGGCGGCGATGGCGACACCGGCCGGGAAAGCGGCAGTCGAGCTCTATTACGGCGCGCAGGCCGACCAGACCGTTGCCGAGGCCAGCGCCACCGAACACGCCATCGGCAAGCGCCGGCAACTCGGATTCAACCGATGGGCCGAGGCAGTCGACCTGCAGGCGCGCGTGATCGCCGACCGCGACGGCTCCGACTATACGACTGCGCTCCGTAAGGTGGCGACCGAGTTTCCCGCGACGTGGGCCGCCCATGAAGCGGAGCACGCGTGAGGAGCCGTGCGTCAGCACCCGCACCGTCGAAGCCGCCGGGGGCGCTCATCCCCTCCTTCCGGTCGGCGGTGCGGGATTCCCCGACCACGCGGGCGGCCGTGGTCAGCTTACTCTTCCTGACCGCACACCCGCAAATGTGCGGGCAGGGGCCGGCGGTGCGTCTCGCGGCGGATGGTCCGTGGCGAGGGGCAACGGCGCAGGGTCCGCGCCGGCCGCCGGCGTCACGTTTCGTGAGTTGAGCTGACTCGATATGGGAAGCCCGAAGCACGGTAGCCGTTTGCTGCAGCGCATCCTGCGCGAGAATGCGCTCGATCGCCGCACGGCCATCGCCAAGGAGTTTCACGCTGTTCAGGACGCGTTGGTGGCCGACCGCGGCGGTGTGGACAACTGCACCGCGGCCGAGCGCATCTTGATCGAGCGTGCGGCGGCGTTGACGCTTATCTGCCGCGCTATCGAGGCGTGGGCGTTCAAGGTCGGTGTGCTCAACGACGCCGGCACGCTCAGCCCGCCGCTGCTCAAGGGCTACACGTCGCACGCATCCGCCCTGCAGCGGACGTTGGCGACGCTGGGCATCGCACCGGACAAAGTGGAGCGGTTGCCCGATGTGCGAGCGTACTTGCAAGCCGCAGCCGAGGCGGCACCCGCCGAGGACGACGCGGCATGACCGTTGTGCAAGCCATGCGCGACGCCAACTTGTTCGGCCCGCACTTCGGTGGGCCGACCTGGGACACCTGGCGGGCGTTCTTGGGTGCGTTGTTCGGGCTGAAGCTCAACGCCAAGCAGCTCGCCGCCTACCGCCAGTATACCGGCCGCTCGACTGCGCCCGTTGAGCCGTTCCGCGAAGCGTGGGTCATTGCCGGCCGGCGCGCCGGCAAGAGCCGTGTGGCCGCGCTCGTCGCCGTTTATCTTGCCGCGCTCAAGGACTGGCGACCGTACCTGGCCCCCGGTGAGGTGGCGAC
Source organism: uncultured Binatia bacterium (SeqCode) (assembly GCA_964475125.1). Classification (GTDB taxonomy): domain Bacteria; phylum Desulfobacterota; class Binatia; order HRBIN30; family CADEER01; genus CAYYWP01. Next base: position 5,402 of record CAYYWP010000156.1, read on the forward strand.
TGTGATGGTGCTGGCGGCCGATCGGCGGCAAGCGCGGGTCGTGTTCCGCTATTGCCGCGCGCTGCTTACTGACGTGCCGCTACTGCGTCCGTTGCTCATCGGCGAGACACGTGAGGCGTTGACGTTGTCCAATGGTGTCGCGTTGGAAATTCACGCCATCTCGCAGGCACGGACCCGTGGCTACACGTTGGCGGCGGCGCTCCTCGACGAAGTGTGTTTCTGGCCGACGGGCGACCTAGCCACGAGTGACGGTGAGATCGTGCAGGCCCTGCGCCCCGCCTTGGCGACATTGCCCGGCTCGCTGCTGCTGGCCATCTCGTCGCCCTGGGCGAAACGCGGCATTGCATATGAGATGCACGCGCGGCACCACGGCGTCGACGAGTCGCCGGTGCTGACGTGGCAGGCCGAGTCGACCGCGATGAACCCCGCGCTCGACGCCGCAGTGGTCACGCAGGCGATGGCGGCCGACGAGCTGGCGGCTCGCACGGAATGGGGCGCCGCGTGGCGCGACGACATCTCGGGCTACATCGGCCGCGAGCAGCTTGCGGCCGTGACGGTGCCGGGGCGCGTGTCGCTGCCGCCGGTGGCGGGCGTGCAGTACGTCGGCGGGCTGGATGCCGCTGGCGGCTCGGGTTCGGACAGTATGACGCTGGGCATTGCGCACGCCGTCGACGGCCGGGCGATTCTCGACCTTGTGGTCGAGCGCCGGCCGCCGTTCTCGCCGCAGGGGGTGGCGGCGGAGTTCAGCGCCATCCTGAAGCAGTACGGCATTAGCCGCGCGCTGGCCGACCGCTACGGTGGCGATTGGCCGGTCGAAGCATTTGCGCGCCACGGCGTGCGCGTCGAGCCGTGCCAGCGGAATCGGAGCGAATGTTACCTGGAGTTGCTGCCGCTGCTCACGGCGCAGCGCGTGGAATTGCTCGACGATGCGCGGTTGCTCGGCCAGCTCGCGGCACTCGAGCGGCGCGCGGGGCGACTCAAGGACGTGATCGACCATCAGCCGTCGCAGCATGATGACGTGGCGAATAGCGCGGCCATCGCGTTGCTCGCGGCGCAGGCCGAGCCGTTGGTCTATTTCGACTCGGCCGTCAATGACAGTTTCTACCGGCCGAATCCGTGGGCGGCATGAGGAGATAATGCACAGGCGACCACCGACCTGCGAGCCCTCGGGGGCGAAGCCCGGCGAGGCCGCCGCGTTAATCGACCAGCTACGCGCCGACCGTCAGCATCCTGTCGGCACTCAGCGTTTCAACCGGGTCCTGACGGCCTCCAATAGTCGTTCAGGCTCGAATGCCGGCGTCATGTCCATTGCTGACGCTCCGCCACTAGAAATTTCTCCGAGAAGACCCACGTAAACGCCTGCATACGTCTCGAACGCGCAGCCATCAACGGTGAACGGAGGCACGTCCAACGCAATTCCAAAGACAGTGCGTCCACGAATCATGGCCATTCCACCACTCGTGAGTCGCGGATTTGTCAGGTTAGGGTCGGTATCCCACAGATCTACCGTTGCCAGATCCCCCGTGACCACTTCACCGCCGAATACAACACTCAGGCCGTTTTCAAAGACGACAACGGCACCGATCACGTCTCCCGTGCTTACCCAGGTCGCAACATTGAGCACTCCACCACATTGTTCGTTAAAGAGTCCAACGAAGGCGCACGCCTGCTGCGCATCCGTAATGCGTTGGGTAAACGCCCACGGGCAAGCATCTCCAGCTCCCGTCGTCGCTGTCGCCGTTGACGTGGTGGTCGAGCGAGGCGTCGGCGTCCGCGTTCGAGTTGGTGTGGCGGTCGGCACGCGGGTCGATGTCCGAGTCCGGGTCAGCGTTGGTCGCGGCGTTGGCGGCACGACCCCGCAGCCATGCAGAGCATTCGTAACTGCCAAAATGATCTCGTTAATGACCACGACGCCGTTCCGGTCTGCATCGAAGGAAAGACAGCTAGATAAAGGCAGGACACCAAGCGCAATGCTCACTCCTTGAATGAGTTCGTTGATGGTGACCTGGTGGTCCAAATTGCAGTTGCCCACGCATGCGACGAACGTTGGATTGATGGTTTGCGTGGAAGTCGGGGTCACACTAGGGCTGTAGTTGCGTGTCGGAGTGTTGGTCGCTGGGGGTGTGTCGGTGCCTGTCGGAGGGGGTGTGCCAGTAGGCGTTGGAATTGGAGTACTGCTGGCGGTTTCCGACGGTGTTGCCGTCGGCGTATCCGTAGCAGTCACCGATAGCGTTGCGGTGGGGGTAGCCAGCAAAGCAATACACTGCCCCTCGAACCCTGGCACGGCGCAGAGTTGGTCGGGACCGGCGCACCGCTCGGCACAGCAAAAAGCATCGGTGCAAAAACCCGACATGCACTCGGCATCGAAGAGACACCGGGTGCCGTTTGGTTGGGGGGTTGGGTTGGGTGTGGGGGGGCCCGTCACCGTGGCGGTCGGAAGCGCCACGGCAACGCAAGTTCCTTCGAGCCCGGGCAGCGCGCAGAAGTCATTCGGCGCGTCACACTCACGGTCGCAACAGACAGCGTCCCGGCAGAAATGCGAGGAGCACTCGACATCGAGTTCACAGCCGATCCCGTTGGGCTTCGGCGTGGCGGTCGGGGTCGGCAGGGACTCTGTGAACGACCAGCTCAAAATGTCGTGGCTTTCAAACCCTGAGCCTGTATGCGCCCAGAAGCCCACCCAAGCTTGCCCGCCAACCAAAGGCAGTTCAGCCTCAAGGTCAACGAAAACCCTGAGCGCTGGAGCGAGCAGGTTATCCAGGTAGACGGTCAAGACGCCGTCACCGTAACGGATGCGCGCTTCGTGAACGGTTCCATCTGCAAGGCGCGGGATGTCCGTTGTGGTACCGAGGAGGTACCCAGGGGCCACAACCCTATCGCACCATGTAGAGATTCGCGCGCTCACGTGGTTGTCGTTGGGATCATCTTTCCCCTCCCCCTCGAAATTGTTCCAGGTGTCAAACTCGATAGACAAGGCCGGTTGATCCCCCATCCAGCAATCCCGCGATGTGCCGTCCGTCTGCAGTATGAACCAGATTCCATCGGCGGGGAGCGCGCCGGTGGGCACTGTTATCTGGAATCGAAAGGTGGTTTCGAACCCTCCTTGCACATTCTGCAGGTCAGATTGCCATGCGCGGCCGGCCTGATCGGGGACCGCCATTGTGAGACGCAACCGCGATCCGACAATCTTGGAGTCGCCAATCAGACCGAGCCCGGTTGGATCACCAAAATCGAAATAGGCGAAATCGCACCGAGCCGGTGCGCGCAACACGGCGACGATGGCGAGCGCGAGTACAACCTCCGTCTTCATCGAAAATTAGCACTGTCCGATGCGAGACGAACTGCTCTCTAGCGATGCTTTTCGAGGATCTGGACGCCCGGGTCAACAAAAAAATGAGAGGTGGGATGGCGAGCGCAGGAGGTGGACCGATGGAACATGACGGTCGTAGGGCGGCCCATTTATCGCCTGACTTTCGGGGCCGCTCCAGGGGACGCGAACGGACCTTAGCGCAAATTTGCGCGGAAGTCCGGGGAAGGCAGCCGACGACGCCGCGGCCGCCGCGCACGTCTCGGCGAGCAGTGTGGGGGCGCGAGAGTGGAGTTTCTCTCGCCGGCGGGAGAAATCCGCAACCCGCTCGGACACCGAGCGCTGGACCCGCCTACGCTGTGCCCGCTGCCCCTATCGCTGGGAGCACCCCGGCCCGCCAGAGCCGGGCGACCTCGAGCGGGTGTGCGGGGTGTGCGGCAGCCCGCTCGGGGCGGTGACGGTGTTCGCGGTCTCTACGGAAGCTCGCGCTGTAGAACCTCGATGCCCTTCATGATCGCCAATCGAAGCGCCATGCTCCGCGATACGCGCCCGGTCAGGCGGTACTCGGTTTTGCGCAGCTTCGGCAATAACGCGTCAGTCGCTCGTACCAGATCACGCGGCAACCGAAGCCCCACCACAACCTCGCCACCATCCTTCACCATCGCCACGGCCCCCCAATCAGATGCCCTCCGTATACCAAACGGGCGACGCGGCGACAACGACCGCTTGACAGCTGCCATGCGCCGGTTGTATCCGTTCGGTATACACTCAGTCAATGGGCATCATGCCCTAACCCAAAGGAGGGACCGAGATGAAACAGGCGAAGCAGACCCAACGGAAGCAGCAGCAGCCCGCAACCCGATCGGCGTCCGCGGTGCCGCCGATCGACCATCCCGCGTTTCGGGAATTCCTCAGTACCCTCTTGGAAATTGTGCGAGAGTGCGACCGCAAACGCCCCCGGTCGCCGGCCGAGCAGCTCGACCTGGTCGCGATCTTGGAGGGGCACGGGTGGCACTGCCTTCCGCCGCCGCCCCCGGCGAAGACCCGAAAGGCGGTGGCGTGATGACGACGGCGATGACCGAGAACCCTGCGACCATCACGGCGGCCGGTACCGTGGCACACGCGGCGCGACTGCGCGGCGTGCTCGAGATGTTCCGCGAGGCGGTCGTCTTCGAGTGTGACGCGCTCGAAGACGTCGAGACCCTGCGGAAGATCACCCGTAGCCTGAAGGTTCCCTATCTGTTCCTCCTCCTCGATCTGTACCTCGATCGCAATCCCTCGAAGGTGCGCGTGGAGGACATCGCTGAGTGGAACGCCGACCCCGTGGCGCAGACCGTGTTCGCGCAGTGGATTGCCGAGGGGGTGGCGCCGGACGAGAAGGCGGTGGCGTGATGGCGCGCTTTCACACGTTCGATGATTTACGACGGGATATCGCGGAGCGGCTGGGCGTGGACTCCGACGCCGTGTCGCGGCCGCTGCGGAACCAGCGGCACCTATTCGGTCGCTACGAGGATATCGAACAGCACGACATCAATCGTCTCTGCCGCGCCGTGTTTGCTGAGCTCGAGCCGGAGGCTGAATACCCGTGGGCGGACGACGCGCGCGATGGCCCGAGCTGTGCGCCGACGGCGCGGCGGAAGGGAGGGCGGTGATGAAAGAACCTCGGAAAGTGCAGGGCGGGTGGCGCATCGACTACCGCGACCAGTTCGGCACGCGCCATCGCAAGACATACGCACTGAAGGCGCAGGCGCAGGCCGCATTGGATGCCGCCCGGCGCGCCATCAAAGACGGCAGCTTCATTGCCCCGAGCGACGTGCCCACGTTTGCGGACATCGCCGAGCAGTGGTTTGCCAATAAGCACAACCTCCGCCCGAACAGTGTCACCTTCTGGCGGAACCACCTCGACAACCATCTCCTTCCTGCGCTGGGGAAGTTTCGGCTGAACCAGATCGACGTGGACGCGGTCGAGCGATTTCGCGACGAGTTACTGTCAAACCCTAGAAAGTCGGTGGACGCCATGACGGTCAACAAGGTGCTGACCACGGCGGCGGCCGTCTTCAAGTACGCGCAGAAGCGAAACAAGTGTGCGAGCAATCCGGCCGCACTCGCCGAGCGGCTGAAGGTGTCCGAGGAGATCACCGACGAGGACGGCGACACGCATCGCGTCAGCAGCCGTGCGGTTACCGACGACGACGTGTTGACGCCGGACGAAATCCGCACGCTCCTGCAACGTGCCGGCAGCGGGTTCGCGTACACCCTCCTACTCACCGCCGCGGCAACCGGCGCGCGCCACAACGAGCTCCTGGCGCTTCGCTGGCGTGATATCGACTTCGAGGGGGGTGCCGTGCACGTGCGCCGCAGCCTGAGCTGGGTAACTACAGAGCAGGGTAGGGAGCCGCGCTATTTCCCCCCGAAGACGAAAGCGGGCCGCCGCAAGATTCCCGCCCCGCCGCTCCTGCTTCAAGCGCTCCGGCGCTGGTTCCTGCAGACCTACTTTAAGGGCGATGGTGATCTGGTCTTCCCAAACAGTGATGGCCGGCCGCGGGATCACCGCGCGGTTAACCGCCGCGTGGATCGGCTACGCAAGCGCGCCAAGCTGCGCAGGTTCACCATGCATTCTCTTCGGCACACGTTCGCGTCATCACTCCTGCAGGGCGGCGCGTCGATTGCCGAAGTGCAGAAGTACATGGGGCACAAGACGCCAGCGGTTACGTTGAACACGTACACGCACTTCCTGCGCACCGAGGACAGCGGCGCAGTGGCCGCACACGTCGCGCAGCTTTTGCCCTATGGACACTTTTTGGACACTTCGGCCGTTTCGGACGCATCCGGCGCCGCAGAGGCCGCCCTAAGTGCTTGATTTGGTTAATGCCCCCGGCGCGATTCGAACGCACGGCCCCAGGATTAGGAATCCTGTGCTCT
>CAYYWP010000157.1:0-11569 GCA_964475125.1 uncultured Binatia bacterium (SeqCode)
CGGCGCCGGCGCCGAACTCGAGCGCGCAGAAGAGCACGATGTCGGCGATCGTAAAGCGGTCGCCGACGATCCAGCGCTTGCCCGCCAGCAGCGGATCGAGCCACTGCAGGTTGGCGCGCGCCGCCGCTTTCAGGCCGGGCGCCGCCTCCGGGATCAACGGCATGCGGCTCTTGAAGAAGTCCGGCCAGTCGCCGAAGCGGAAGCCGTTGTACAAGTTCTCGGTGATGCGCTGCTCGATGCGGCGCGTCCACATGCGCGTTTCGGCGCGCTCCTCCGCCGTCGTGCCGATCAGCGGCGGCGCCGGATGCCGCTCCTCCAAATACTCGAAGATCGGCACCGTCTCGCCGATGACCCGCCCGTCATCGAGCTCGAGCGCCGGCACCTGTCCGCCCGGGTTCTTGTCGGTAAAGGGTGGGCGGCGGTTCTCCCCACCCATCACGTCGACCGGCACGTACGCCAGCGTCAGGCCCTTCTCGTGCAGGTACATGCGCAGCTTGCGCGGGTTGGGACCGAAAGCATCGAGAACCTTCATGATACCTCCACTGGGCTAGTCTCGCGCCGGCGCACAGGCGGCCTGGCATCGGCGCACCATGCGCCTTCATCGGCCATCTTGCCGCCGCGAGTCAACCGGCCGCTGCGCCGGCGGCGGGCCGCACCGCGCAACGGCAATCGCAACGCCGACCCGCGGCAGCGCAGGGCACATCCCGCACGCCAGTCGTGGCGCGGGCGACGGTAGCGCCGCGGTGCCAGAATCCGACGCCAACCGCACGGCGAATTGCGTTGTCGGCTTCGGCGGGCGCGTGCTAATTCCTCGTCGCACACGACACAATTAGCCCCAATCCGAAATCGTTGAAACCACGAAGGCCACAAAGCACGCGAATGGCAAGGAGTCTCGCGGCGCTGCGAGAAGGAAGTGAAGCTCCTCGTTGTGCGGTTGAAGGCGGTCGAACCACCGCCACCCTGCCGTGATCTTCGTGGACTTCGTGGCGAGAGGTTTTTAGGGAGGGTGGGTCATGTACAGGCAGCTGCAGAACGCCATCCGGAGCGCCGCCGTTGGGCTCTCACTACTGGCGTTCGGTCATCCAGCGCTCGCCGTCGACGGCGTCACCGAGATCAACCAAGTGCGCGCCGGGGCCGGAAACGTGACCCCGAGCGACTCGCCTGGCTTCCCGGTCACGCTCGACCACCCGGGCAGCTACCGTCTGACCGGTAACCTCACCGTCAGCGATAGCAACGCCACCGCCATCGTCATCTCGAGCTCCAACGTCACCGTCGACCTCAATGGCTTCGCGATTGTCTGCCATACCGGGGTTGCCCCGTGCGGCCCGGGTACCGGCGCCGGCATCGACGCTTCCGGGCAATCGAACGTCGCCGTCCGCAACGGCACCGTGCGGGACATGGGTCGCGACGGCATCGTCACCGGCCTCAATGCGCGCGTCCAGGATGTCAGCGCACTGGGCAACCACCGCAACGGCATCATGACCGGTTCCAGCAGCGTGCTCAGCGACAACATCGCCAGCGACAACGGCAACGACGGCATGATCTCCGGAATCGGCAGCACGATCGCCAACAACAGCATGCGCAACAACGGTCGCGGCGGCGTCGAGACCAGCACGGCATGCACCATCGCCGGCAACACCGCCGCCAACAACACGGTCTTCGGTATCTACTGCAACGGTGGCTGCACGATCGATCGCAACACCCTGCTCGAGAACGGCACCGGCATCTCGCTGCTGGGTGGCAACCTGATCATCGGCAACACCGCCCGGAACAACGACGACTTCGCCTTGGTCTGCATCGGCACGGACTCGGGGTATACCAACAACACGTTCACCGGCAACAACGGCGGCGGCAACGCGGCACAAGTCAGTGGCTGCACGGCGCTGGCACCGAATTTCTGCGGTACCGACACCACGTGCCCGTGAGGCGGGGTGGGAGAGCGCCGTGTCTCGCTTTCGTTCCATCGCCCACGGCACCGCCGTCGCCGTGGTCTGCCTCGGCCTGGCGGGGACGGTGCGGGCAGCGACGCCGCTGACCGCGTTGCGTTATGCGGCGGACATCACCGTCGACCTCAGCGACACGATCCTCACCCCCGCCGAGGTCGGGGAGGACGACCTTGCCGGGATGGTCGCGACCGTGGACGTCGGCGAGCTTCCGGCGGACGCCCACATCGATGCGTACCTGCCGCTGGACGACCGCTCTCAGCTGCTCTCGTTCGACACCGCCGTGCGCTTGCCGGGCCTGGTCCCCAACGCTGCCGACGTCGTGCGCTACGCCAACGGAAGCTACAGTCTCGCCTTCGACGCCGCGGCGGCGCAGATTCCCGAGGGGGTGAACGTCGACGCGGTCGCCATGTTCAACGGCGACTTGCTGCTCTCGTTCGATACCGCAGTACAGTTGGACGGCGTCACCTTCGAAGACGAGGACCTGGCCCGCTTCAGCCGCGGGAGTTTCGCGCCATTTTTCCTCGGCGCGAGCAGCGGCGTGCCGCCCGACCTCGACCTCGACGGCGCTCAGGTGCTGAGCTCGCAACGCCTGCTGGTGTCCTTCGATGGCAGCGGCGACATCGATGGCATCGAGTTCAACGACGAGGACGTGCTCGAGTACGATAGCGGCAGCGGCGTCTGGGAGATGGCCTACCGGGGCTCGGTCCACCACCCCGGATGGACGGCCGGCGACCTGGTAGCGCTCCATGCGTTCATCGCCGGGCCGAGCCCGACGCCCACCGCGACGCCGATGACGCCTGCCGCAGGGACCCCCACGGCGACCGCAACCGGGAGCCCAACACTGGTCACCCCGCCACCGGCAACCTCGACGGCGACCGCGACCGGGAGCCCGACGCTGGTCACCCCGCCACCGGCAACCTCGACGGCGACCGCGATGCTGACCCCAGAGGCGACGACGACCAACACCGCGTCGCCACCGGTGACGCCGACGACGCCGTCTGAGAGCTGTGTCGGCGATTGCGACGGCAATGGCGAGGTGACGATCGACGAGCTGATCACGATGGTGAGCATCGCGCTCGGCAACCGGCCGGTGTCTGCCTGTCTGCCGGGCGACCCGAGCGGCAATGGCGAGATCACTATCGAGGAGCTCGTTGTCGCGGTGAACAACGCGCTCAACGGCTGCTGACGACCCGCGCCAACAGCCGGGTGAAGCCCGCGCTCATCCTTCGACGGGCTCAGGATGAGCGGGAAGTGCTTGTGCGGCAAGGTGTTCCGCTCATCTTGCGAGGGGCTCAGGATGCGCGGGAAGTGCTTGTGCGGCAAGGTGTTCCGCTCATCCTGCGAGGAGCTCAGGATGAGCGGGAAGTGCGTGTGCCGCAATGTGTTCCGCCCGTCCTTCGACGGGCTCAGGGCATGTCCTGAGCTCCGTCGAAGGGTGAGCGGGACGCTTTGTAGCGCAAGCAATCTCCCGCTCTCCTGAGCCCGTCGAAGCATGCGCGCGGGCTTTTTCAACCGGCTGCCAAGGCCAGCCGGCGCCCCGCCAGATGAGATCCGCGCGCCAACGCGGCGCGACGTTCACAGCGCGTAGGCGGCGGCGACGAAGCGCCCGTGGTGCGAGAGGCTGACGTCGATCGGCACCAACGCACCATCGATCCGCACCGTCGGCGGGGTGCCGCGGCGCGGCGCGCGGCCGATCTCGATCGCCTCCGGCGCAGCGCCCAGCCGGCGGGCTAGCGCTTCGGTCAGCAAACCGCGCGCGCCGGCAGAGCTCTGCGCGGCAGAGAGGTTGCCGACGCGGCGCGCCCCACCCGCAAGCCGGTTTGCCCGCATGGTAGTGTCGCGGCCGCCCGCCACTCGAGCCAAGGCGTGCACGTAGTCGGATGTGCAGCGCAGGCGCACGCGCACCTGGCGGCCGGCGACGCGCACGCGGCCGTGCCAGCGACCGGTGCCGGCCGGCCACAGCTCGACGGCAAACTGGCGCGGGGCGAAGCGCAGCCCGGGCATCACCCCACGCAGAGCCTTGTAGGCGCTCTCCTTCGCCGCCCAGTACGACCACAACAGCGCGGCCGGCGCCGGCGCCTGCGCCAGCGCGGCGAGCTCGGCGGCGGTGCACACGCGCGCCGCGAAACGCGGGTGGAGCGCCTCGAGCTGGGCCTCGGGGTCGCGCAGATCGACGATGTCGTTACCGATCGCCACCGCGGACCTCGGCCTCCATGGCCTTCAGCTCCGCCAGCACGGCCGCGGTGATCTGGCGGCTGGCGCGCACGCCCGTCCCGCTCACCGGGGGCGGTTGCAGCAGGCGCATGCGCAGCGACAGGCGCGCGCCGCGGCGGGGCATGGTCGAATAGGTCGTCTGATCGTGGGCGCGCAGGTAGACGCACAGCACGCGACAACCGGGAACGCTCTTGATCAAGCGGCCGATACCGTCGGCGGCCAGCTCGCCATCGATGCTGCCGGTGCGGCTGCGCCGCCCCTCGGGAAACACCAGCACCAGCTCGCCGCGGCGCAGCAACGCCGCCGCCTTGGCTAGCACTTGGCGCTGCTGGGCGCGATCGCCGCCGCGGCGGATGGGCAGGCACTTGCCGAGGTAGCAGAGCGTGCCGACCGCGATGCCGCCGAACAGCGTGCGCTCGGGGAGGTTCCAGGGCAGCAGGCGGTAGGACAGCAGATACCGCCACAGCGGCGCGAACAACCAGCCGATGATGGCGGAATCGACCATCGTCAGATGGTTGGGACAGATCAGCAACGGCGCGCGGTCGGCAACGGCGAGGGCGTGGAACTGTTGCCGGATGCGCCGCAAGTCGCCGCAGCGGTAGCCCATGATCCAGCGCAACGCGAACACCACCAGCGGCCCGTACAGCGGCAACAGCAGCCGCCCGATGGTGCGCTGCAGCGCCAGCGCCGCGCTGTCGCGCGCCGCGAGCGCGAACCCCGCCGATGCCGGGGCCGCGGCGGGCGTGGCCGCCGGACCCGTCTTGTCGACGGGCCAGCGGAGGGTGTCCGCCATCGCCGCCGCTCAGCTTCCCGCCGCGGCCTGCGCCCCACCCTGCTTGTTGAGAATCATCTTCACCACGTCGCCGACCGTCACCACGTCATCGACCTCTTCGTCGCTGACCTCGACATTGAAGGTATCCTCGATGGCCAGAATGACGTCGACCAGTCGCGCCGAGTTGACCTTCAATCCCTGCAGGATATCCGTGCTCGGCCCCACGTTCGCTAGCGCGGCAGTGTCCTTCACATAGGGCCGCAGGATCTCGACCACCCGGTCGAATGCTTCGCGTTCCGTCCTGTGTGATTCCTCCTTCGGGCAACTGTTTCTTAGGGGGTTCCGGGTTGAGGGGGTAGGGGGTTAGGGATGAAGAAAGCCTCGAGAATCCCTGCGCGCCGCACCCCTGCAACAGGCCGTTGAAAAACACGTTGCGGCACAAGCACTTCCCGCTCATCCTGAGCCCGTCGAAGGATGAGCGCGGCCTTTTCCAACCGGCTGCTAACCCCCTGCTTCATCACTGGCCATCTTCCCAGCGGCGCAGAATGAGCGCCGCGTTGACGTCGCCGAAGCCGAAGGCGGCCTTGGCGAGTACCTTCATCTGCGGCACCGGGCGGACCTCCTGCGGGATGGCGTCGGCAAACGCCGCCACGCCGGGATGGAGGTCCTCGCAGTTGCGGCAGGGGTGCACGAAGCCGCGGCTGAGCATGAGCATGGCGGCGACGCATTCGATCGCGCCGGCCGCGCCGAGCCCGTGCCCGATGAGGGATTTGGTCGCGGTGATCAGAGGGAAGCGGGCGGGCGGCAGCTCCAGCGCCGCGCTCCACACCTGCATCTCGTTGGCATCGGCGCCGGTGGCGGTGAGATGGCCGTTGATCACGTCGATGTCGTGCGGCGCGATGCCGGCATCGCCGATGGCGGCGCGGATGCAGCGCTGCATGCCGGTCGGATTCGGCGAGGTCATGCTGCCGCCCAGGCGCTGGCCGCCACAGTTGGCGGCGCCACCGAGGACCTCGCCGTAGATGCGCGCGCCGCGCCGGCGGGCGAACTCGAGCTCCTCGAGCACCAGGGCGCCGGCCCCCGCGGCGGGAACGAAGCCGCCGGCGCTGGCGCTGAGCGGGCGCGAGGCGCGTTCCGGCTCGTCGTTCGACCGGCGCATCAGCACGCGCATGGCGTCGAACCCGGCCCAGGTGTAGATGCTGGTGCCCTCCGATCCCCCGGCCACCATGCGCTCCGCCAAGCCGGAGCGAATGGCGCGCAGCGACTCCAGCACCGCCTCGGCACCGGTGGCGCAGGCGCTGCTGTTGGTGGTCACCTGATTGCCGAGCCCGAGCAAGCCCGACACCCGCGCACTGACGCCGCTGGCCATGATCTGCTCGACCAGCGTCGTGCCCAGTCGCCGCACCTTGCCGGCCCGCACCTGGTCGACCAGGCGCTCGACGATGGTGTCCATGCCGCCGATGCCGGTGCCGATCACCGCGCCGGTGTCCCAGTCGGGCGGGTCGTCGTCGCCGGGTCGCGTCAGCCCCGCGTCGGCCCAGGCTTCGAGCGCGGCCAGGCTGGCGTACAGGTGATTGCTGTTGAGCGCCCGGCGCTCGATGTCGGTGAAGTGCGCGGCGATGGTCTCCTCCGCCAGCGGCGGCACGCCCGCCACCTGACAGGCGAAGCCGAACTCGCGCATGGCCTCGATGTGGCGGATGCCCGAACGCCCGGCGCGCAGCGCGGCTTCGAAGTCGGCCAGGCCGATGCCGTTGGGCGCGATCACCCCCAGCCCGGTAATGACGACGCGGCGAGTCATCGGGGGCGCACGATCATGCCGGCGAAGGTGCCGCTGCAGGCCAGCTCGCCGTCCGCGCAGCGCAGCGTAGCGCTCACCTGCAGCTTGCCGCGGCGCATGTACTGCTTGCGCGCCTCGACGGTGACGCGCTCGCGCGGCCGCACGATGCGGTGGAATTCGGCCTCGGCGCTGATGAACAGCGTCTTGTACTGCCGCAGCTCGGCGCGCGAGACGGTCTGGGCCATCAGGTAGAGGCCGAGCGTCACCACGCCGCCCTGGGCGATGGTCTCGATCAGCACCACGCCGGGCGTGATCGGGTCGCCGGGAAAATGGCCGGCGTAGAAGAACTCGTCATCGCGGTAGCGATAGTGGGAGACGACGTGCTCGTCATCGAGCTCGACGATCTCGTCGACGAAGCGAAACGGCACCTGCTGCGGAACCAGCGCCAGCACCTCCGCCGGGGTGAGCACCTCACCCGCCATAGAGGCCCCCGTTGACGTGCAGCACCGAGCCGGTGACGTAGGTCGCCCCGGTGGCGAGGAAACGGACCACCTCGGCAACCTCCTCCGGCGTGCCCATGCGCTCGAGCGGGATCTGCGCCAGGATCTGCTCGCGAATCGGCGCCGGCAGCTCGTCGGTCATCGCCGTGGCGATGAAGCCGGGCGCCACCGAGTTGACCAGGATCTTGCGGCCGCGCAGCTCCTTGGCCAGCGAGCGGGTCAGGGCATCGAGACCCGCCTTGGCCATTGTGTACGGAATCTGCCCGGCGTTGCCGGTGTGGCCGACGACGCTCGAGATGTTGATGATGCGGCCGCGGTCGGCGCGGGTCATGAAGTGGCGCAGCACCAGCTTGGTGAGATACCAGGTGCCGCGCGCCAGCGCGGCGACCGCGTCGTAGTCGGCCACCGACATGCGATAGATGTCGAGGTTGCGATTGGCGCCGGCGTTGTTGACCAGCACGTCGACGCGGCCGGCATCGCGCTTGAGCGCGGCGATCAGGGCGTCGATCGCCGCCGGGTCGGTCAGGTCGGCGCCGAGCGCGAACGCATCGGGCAGCGCCGCCGCCAGCGCCGCCGCTTTTTCCGCCCCCTGGTGGTAGTGGACGGCGAGCCGGAATCCGGCCTCGGCCAGGGCGCGGCAACAGGCGGCGCCGATGCCGCCGCCGCCGCCGGTGACCAGGGCCACGGGACGATCGGACGGGCTCACGCCGGAGCCTCCTCGAGCGCCCGCGCCGCCGCCGGCGCCGTGCGCCCGGCACCGGCGGCCAGGGATCGCTCGACGCGCAGCATCGCACTGCTCCACGACAAGCCGCCGCCGACGCCGATCAGGGCGATGGCATCGCCGCTCTGAAAGCGCTCCCAATCCTGGCTCAGCACCGACGGCGCCCCGGCCGCGCCGGTGTTGCCGAAGTCGGCGACGTTGCTGTGATGCATGGCCGGGGTGACCTCGCAGGCGCGGCAGACCGCGTCGAGCACGAGCTGGTTGGCCTGGTGGCCGACGAAGTGCAGCTGCGCCCGCGGCACATCGGGAAAGGCGGCGCGCAACTCGTCGAGGCAGCGGGTGGTGCGGCTGATGGCGAAGCGCTGCACGGCGCGCCCCTCCTGCGAGAAGTGTCCGCCGCGTGGGACCAGCACCTTCTTGGCCCCGGCCGGCGAGGAGCCGAGCGTGGCACCGGCGACGCGGATCGGCCCCGGCTCAACCGCCGACACGATGGCGGCCGCCGTGCCATCGCCCCACAGCACGGCGGTGCGGCGGTCGGAGAAGTCCACCACCCGCGTGGTGTTCTCGGGCACGACGACCAAGACGAAGCGCGGCAACGCCTCCGGCCGCATCAGGGTCAGCGCATGCAGTTGGGCGCCGAAGGTCGTGCAGGCCGAGTTGATATCGAACGACGGCACCTCGAGGTCGAGCGCGTTGGCGACGTTGCAGGCGTCGGCCGGCACGGTCGTATCGGGCGCGCAGCTGCCGCTGATCACCATGCCGATGTCCCGGACGCTCAGGCCGGCCCGGGCCAGGGCCATCTCGGCGGCGCGCCGGCCGGTGTCGGCGTTGGTGTAGAGCGCCGCCTCGCTGGCGGCGCGCGGATCGGCGTTGCGCGTCCGGCGGATGTAGTCGAGCGGCAGCACGGTGCGACGGCTGCGGATGCCGACGCGCTCCATGATCCAGCTGTCGGTGGTGCCGATGTCGAGCTCCTCGAGGAACGCGTTGCTGATCTCGTTCTCGGGATGGAAGTGTCCGAGGCTGTGAATCCACACCATGGTCGGGCCGTTTCCGCTTCGCTCCGGTGCTTCGGTTAGGGGGGCGCTCGCTCAGGTGCCGGCGATATGCTCGCCGCCGTCGACGCGGATGATCGCGCCGTTGATCCACGCCGCTTCGTCCAGGCAGAGAAGGTAGATGACGTCGGCGACGTCGGCCGGCGTGGTCAGACGTCGAAAGGGATTGCGCAGCCGGGCGTCGGCCGCCAGCCGCTGCGCGCCGGGAATGAGGCGCAGCGCCGGCGTCTCGGCGACGCCGGCCTGGATCACGTTGGTACGCAGGCCGAACGGCGCCGCTTCCAGCGCCAGCGAGCGCGACACCGCTTCGAGTGCGACCTTGGCGGCGCTCACCGCGGCATAGCCGCGCCAGGCTACCGTGTTGCCCTCGCTGGTCATGCTCAGCACGCGCGCGTCGGCGGCAAACAGCCCGCCCTGCAGTAGCGCTTGCACCCAGCCGACCAGGCTGGTGCCCATGGCGTGGATGGTATGGGCGAAATCGTCCTCGCCGAGCGTGCCCTCGGGCTGCGGCGGCGGCGCCAGGAGCCCGTGCACGCCGTCGACGCCCGCCTCGACCAGCGCCTGCACGGCCTGGGTGAGGCGATCGGCCGGAATCGACAGCGCGCGCGACAGCTCGAGCACGGCGTCCGGCGGCGCCGTCGCGTCCTGTCGCACCGGGGCCAGCGGCTTGAGATTGCCGAAGGCGATCGAGTGCATCAGCATGCGCACCGCGCCGTCGCCGCCGAGCGCGTCGGTCAGCCCGCGGATGACCGTGGCGCGCGCCGCGGCATCGGTGGCGTCGCAATTGAACGTCAGCAGCTGCACGCCGCGCTCGCGCAGGCGGGCGAACTCGGCCTCGATCCGCCCCATCGCCCCCCGCCGGTCGCGGTGGACCAGGCAGAGGTTCATGCCGTGCTGGCTCAGCTTATGTGCCGTGGCCAGCCCGAAACCGCTCGAGCCGCCGAGAATGACGGCCCAGTGGCGCGGATCGAACCGACCGCCGGACTTCTGACCGGACTGACTTTCCCCTGCCGTCTGCATCGCGTCGCAGCATAGTAACCCGGTGCGCCCTGCCAGTGAAAGCAGGGCTGTGTCGTACGGCACAGCGATGAGCGGCAGTTTGTGCTAGGCGACACGCCGGCCGGGCCGCCCGGCATCCGGCATGCGCTGGGCGGGCTCGGCGACGCTCCACCCCTTCCATCTCAATCGATCGACGTGGCTCAGCCCGGCGGCGAAAAACAGTGGGGTCAGGACGATCTTGCGCCCTAGGCGCGCCACCAGCCCATCGCGCTCCAGGCGCTTCATGGCGCGCGCGACATTGGCCCGCGCCCCGAGGGCGAATTCCCCCAGGTCGGCATGCCTCAGCGGCAAGTCGATGATCACCGAACCGTCGGCCTGCCGGCGACCGAAATCGCGTGCCAGCACGCCGAGCTCGTCCAGCAAGCGATCTTCGAGGCGCAGGCCGAGCAGGCAGCACTTCTCATAGAGCAGGCCGCTCAGCGCCCGCCAGCTGTAGGTCAAGAGCTCGATCACGGCGCGCGGCGGCATGCCCGCGACCAACCGGGCCATGGTGTCGCTGCTCACCATCGCCACCGTGCAGTCGGTGAAGGCACTGGCCATGAAGACGCGCGGCTGGCCGCGCTCGGCGTACCAGTTGAGGCCGAAGAACTGCCCCGGGCGGACCATCTGCACGCACACTGTCCCATCGCCGGTCGGGCACGTCACCTTGACCGCGCCAGAGACCAGGAAGTCGATCAGGTCCGAGGTGTCCTCGGCGCCGAAGATCTGATGGTGGCGACGGAAGTGCGCCATCTGGGCGTGGCGGACGAGCTCGTCGACCGCCGCGGGCCCCAGGCCCATGCGCGGTCCGGTGTGCTCCAGAAGGGCCCGCAGGCGCTGCTTGCCATGGCTCATGCCAGCCCCCCGTACCGCTTCTGCACCGCCTCCTCAAGCCGCTTGCCGAGGCCGATCAGCTGGCGCCGGGATCGTGCTTGGCGGCGGCGATGCGCAGGCCGAGCGGACCGCGCGGAACCTCGACCTCCAGGCGCTGGCCGTCGCGCACGACTTCCAGGCGCACGCTCTCGCCGGCCGTTCCGGCGCGGGTCTTGGCGACCAGCTCACCGGGCGCGAACAGGCGCGCCTCGCCGTAGCGCAGCACGATATCGCCGCGCCGCAGGCCGGCCTGAGCCGCCGGCGAGTCGGTGAGCACATCATCGACGCGCACGCGATTGAACTCGCCGAGCGCGAACAGGTAGCGATCGTAGGCCTCGTCGCCGATCTCGTCGCGGACCGAGACGCGCTGCTGCTCGAGCGCTTCCATCGCCTCGGCGAAGCGGGGCGTGTCGAGCCACTGCTCGCGCGCCGCCTGGTCGCGCAGATACATCTCCGCCATCGTCATCTCGTCGGCTCGCCGGGTGATCTCGGCCGCCGTCGCCGCATCGACCCCGGCCGCGATCAGGGCGCGCTGCGTCGCATTCGCCTCGCTCTCGGCTGCCGCCGGCGCCGCCGCACCCTCCGCGGCGTTTCGCCCAGGCACGGCGGCGGCGGCAGACTGCTCAGCGCCCGCCGGCGCGCCCGCCTCGCGAGCCGCGAGTTGCGCCGCGACGTC
>CAYYWP010000158.1:0-11401 GCA_964475125.1 uncultured Binatia bacterium (SeqCode)
GGCGGCCCGCTGCACGGATCCGGCGGTGCTGGCGCGCTGCGAAGACGGCGGCGTGGTCACCGGACTGCTGGCCTGGCTGCGGCGCCATGACGAGATCGACGGCGCGGTGGTGTCGACCATCGATCCGAGCGCGCCGTGCGCCCCGGTGCCGCGGGCGGTGACGACCGAAGAGGAGATCCTCGCCAGCGCCAGCTCGTGGTACACCTATTGCGCCAACAACCTCGCCCTCGAGGAGGCCGAGAAGCTCGGCCTGACCCGCGTCGCCTTCGTCGGCGTGCCGTGCCAGATCACGCCGGTGCGCAAGATGCAGACGATCGATGCAGCCTTCCTGGTCAACGGACGCAAGAAGGAAAAGCACATCGAGCGGCAGACCAAGTTCCTCAAGGGCTTCGGGGCGCGCGTGGCGCTCAACATCGGCTTGCTGTGCAGCGAGGTCTTCACCTTCGATGGCCTGATGCGCGACACCATCGAGGGCGCGATGGGGATCCCGCTCAGCGACATCAAGAAGTTCAACGTCAAAGGCAAGGTGCTGATCGACAAGCACGATGGCGAGCGCGTCGAGATCAACCTCAAGCAGGCGCAGGAATACGCCCGACCCGAGTGCCACCACTGCGGCGATTTTTCCGCCGAGCTCGCCGATATCTCGTGCGGCGGCGTCGGCGCCGCCGATTGGACGATCGTCGTGCTGCGCAGCGCGCACGGCGAAGCGCTCTTCGATCGCGCCGCCGCCGATGGAGTCTTCGAGGTGCGCTCGATGGCGGAGTTCGCTACCTCGATGAAGGTCCTGCTGCGCCTGGCGCGCAAGCAGCGGCAACGCGTGCCGACGCCGCCTGGGCGCGCCGAGACCTTTACTCGCCCGGCCGGCTTTACCAATCCACACTGAACATGCCCGCACACCGGGGCGCCGAATCGACTGCGCCGCGCCTGACACGGCTTCCCAGCTCGTCCTTCGAGCGCCTGGTCGAGATCTCCCCCGACATCGTCATTGCCGTCGACCGCCGCGGTTCCGTGATCTACTACAACGACGGGGCGGAAAAGGGCCTCGGGTACAGCGCCGCCGAGATGCTCGGCCAACCGATCTCGCGGCTGTACCCCTCGATGCTCGAGGCGCATCGCGTCATGGCGGCGATGCGCAGCGAAGAATGGGGCGGCCCGGGCAAGGTGAAGAATTTCGAGACCAGCTTGGTGACGCGCTGGGGCGAGCACATCCCGGTGGCGATCTCCGGGTCGATCCTCTGCGACGAGAACGGCCTCGAGATCGGCTCGATCGGATTCGCCAAGGACATCCGCGAGATCCGTCGGCGCGATCGCCTGGCGACGCTCGGCGAGGTGGCCGTAGCACTCTGTCATGAGATCAACAGCCCGCTCGAGGTGATCCTGAACGAGATGGAACTGCTGGCGGCGTTCGTGCGGCGCAAGGCGAACGACGAGGAAGCGGTGGTGGAAGAGGAGCGCGTCGAAGCGGTGCGCCGGGAGGTGCTGCAGATCCAGCAGATCGTCAACCGGCTGGTCGAGATGGCGCGCGCCGGGCAGTACGAAACGCGTGAGTACCTGGTCGGGCAGCAGATGGCCGATGTGTCCCGCGCCGGTCCGCGACCTGGAGGACAGCCTCAGCCAGGCGGTCTCTCGGGCCTGCGCGTCCTCATCGTCGACGACGACCTCGGTGTCTGCCGCTCGTTGCGCGACGTGCTCGCCGCCGAAGGGTGCGAGGTCGTGGTCGCTACGGATGGGCTGCGAGCGCTCGAAGTGCTCGATCACACCCCGGTGGACATTGTCATCAGCGATGTCGTGATGCCCGATCTCGATGGCTACGATCTGTTCACCGAGATCAAACGGCGCGGCCCGACGCCGGTCATCCTCATGACCGGTTACTACTACGACCGCGACCACGTCATTAAGCGCAGCCGCCTCGAGGGCCTGGACAGCGTGATCTTCAAGAAGCCGATCGACCCCGCGCGTCTCAAGGCGATGATTCGACGCCTGACGGGGTGCGAGGCTGCGGTGCAGGCGTAGCCGGCGCGGCGGCGCTGGTCGGTGCCTCGGTGGGGGTCGGCGCGGCGCTCAATGCGAGCCTGAATTGCCGGCCGTCGGCCTCGACGGTCACCTGCGTGTCGCTAATCGCGACGATCTGCCCGAGCCCCTCGACGACCTGCCCCGGTCGGACGAGCGTGTTGCCGCCGGCGTGGCGTTCGATGATGGCGTACGTGACGTCGCCGACGACCGTTCCAGCCAGGCGAAAGGCGCGCGCCGCCGCGGGGACCACGACGGCGGTCGGCGTGGCGGTCGCCCCGGCCGTCGGGCTCGGCGCCGGGGTGGGAGACGGTGGCGGGGTGCGGTGCGCCGACCACAACAGCCAGCCGCCGAGCCCGAGCACGGCGGCCACGCAGGCCGCCAGGATGGCGGCGATGGCGCGATCGGGATTCATCCGGCGGCCGGGCGGGGCGGGCCAGTGACGGTTCCGATCGGCGGGGGCGCCACCGTGTCCGGGCGGGCGGCGGACATGATGCTGGCCTGGGTACCGGTGCTGGCGTGGATGGGGCTCATCGGCTGGCTATCGAGCGATCGCTTCTCGAAGGACGTCACGGCCAGCTGGCTGGCCGCGGCGCCCGGGGTGGCGGCGCTCGGCCTGGCGTCCCCGGTCATCGAGGTGTTGAATCTCATCCTACGGAAGAGCGCCCACTTCGTCGAGTATGCGGTGTTGAGCATACTCGCCTACGGTGCGCTCGGCGCCAGCGCGGCGCAACCGCGCCGGCGGGTGCAGCTTCTCGGGGCGCTGGGGTTGGCGCTGTCCTGCGCGGCGCTCGACGAGTGGCATCAGGCGACGACGATGCACCGCACCGGCATCGCCGGCGACGTCGGGCTCGACAGTATCGGCGCCCTGGCCGGTGCGCTGGTCGGCGGCTTCTACCGCTACCGCCACAGTCGAGGGAACGACACTTGACAGCCGGCCCACTGCCGGCCATGCACGCAAGCGGACGGGGTGGGGCATGGCGGCGATGCATCGGCAGGCGGCGCGGCGGCGTGTGCTGCTGCGCCACGAGCGGGCGCTGTGGGCGCAGGGGGTGCAACACATCGCCGGGGTGGATGAGGTCGGGGTCGGTCCGCTGGCGGGTCCGCTGGTCGCGGCGGCCGTGATCCTGCCGCGCGAGTGCGCGCTGCGCGGCATCGATGATTCGAAACGGTTGACGCCAGCAACCCGCCAGCGCTTGGCGGCGGACATTCGCGACCGTGCGGTCGCCATCGGGCTCGGCGTCGTCGAGGTCGAAGAGGTGGACCGGTTGAACACCTACTGGGCGGCGCTGGAAGCCATGCGCCGGGCGGTCTACGCACTGGCGCAGCCCGCCGAGCGCTTGCTGGTGGACGCGCGTCACATCCCGGACCTGACGGTGCCGCAGACCGCCTTGGTGAAGGGCGACGCGCGCAGCTACTCGATTGCCGCGGCGTCCATCGTCGCCAAGGTGGCGCGCGATGCCATGATGGCGGCGCTGGACGAGTGCTTCCCCGAGTACGGCTTCGGCCGCCACATGGGATACGGCACCGCCGCCCACCTCGAGGCCCTGGCGCGTTTCGGTCCGTGCCCGGCGCATCGGCGGTCGTTTCTACCGGTCGTGCAGAGTCGCCTGCCCGGTCTCTGAACGCCCCCCGCCGCATCGTCTGCGCGCGCGGTGGAACCCGCGGCCTGCAGTGCGACCAGCGTCTGCCGGTTCAATCGGTGGTGAACCCCGTTCCGAAAAAAGACCTTTCACCACGAAGTCCACGAAGGTCACGAAGATCGCAGCGCAGGGCGGCCGTGCTTCGATCGTCTTCAACTCCACAACTAGCCCTCATCCGAAATTCCTTGAAACCACGAAGGCCACGCAGAGGACGAATGGCAAGGGTCTCTCGGCCGTGCGAGGAAGGGAGACAAGCTCACAACCGTGGGGTTGAGAATGATCCAAGCGCCGCTGCCCGGCGCCGTGATCTTCGTGACCTTCGTGGACTTCGTGGCCTTCGTGGTGAAAGGTTCTTTCGGATTGGGGCTAGGAGCTTCTCTTTCTTCTCGCCGCGCCGCGAGCCCCTTGCCATTCCCGTGCTTCGTGGCCTTCGTGGTTTCAAGGAATTCGGATGAGGGTGAACGTACCCCCAGTGCGTCGCGGCGCCGGGGCGAATCCGCTATGGTCAACGAGATGGCGATCGATGTCCGCATGCCGCGGCTGAGCGACAACATGGAGTCGGGCGTGATCATCCGCTGGATGAAGACGCCCGGCGATACGGTGGCCAAGGGCGAGGCGCTCGCCGAGGTCGAGACGGACAAGGCGGACGTGGAGCTCGAGGCCTCCGAGGCCGGCGTGCTGCGCGAGATCGTCGTCGGCGCCGGGCAGAGCGCGCCGGTGGGGGCGGTGATCGCCGTGCTCGGCGCGGCGGGCGAGGGCAGTGCGAGCCACGCCGGTGTGACGCGGGCTGGCAACGCAGACGCGGTCGCGGCGGCAGCGCCAGCTCCCCGTGCGGCGCAGGCCCCAGCGGCCCAGCCCGTCGAACCACCTCGGCCGGCTGGCGTGCACTCCCCAGGGCCGCAGCCGATCAGCCCGACCGGGACACCGCGCGTCTCGCCGCTGGCGGCGCGCTTGGCGGCAGAGGGCGGGGTCAACCTGGCGACCCTGCAGGGGTCGGGGCCGGGCGGGCGCGTCCTCAAGCGCGACATCGAGGCAGCTCTGCGCGCTTCACCCCCGGCCCCCGCGAGGGGGCCCGCGGCATCGAGCCAGAGCGGAGCGGCCGGTGGCCGGGTCGAGCCGATGGCCCGCATGCGCTTGGCGATCGCGCGGCGGATGAGCGAGGCGAAGCGCGACATCCCGCACTTCTACGTCACGGCCGAGATCGACATGAGCGAGGCCATGCGGCTGCGCGAATCGATCCGCCGCCGCGCTGCGATGCCGGGCCTCACCGTCACCCATCTCCTGTTGCGGGCGCTGGCGATCGCCCTGGTGCGGCATCCACTCGTCAACGCCTCGTGGCGCGACGGCGAGGTGGAGTGGCACGAGGACGTCAACCTGGGCATCGCCGTCGCGGTCGATGACGGTCTGGTCGTGCCGGTGCTGCGCCGCGCGCAGACCCTGTCGCTCGGCGAGATCGCCGTGCGCGCCGGCGAGCTGACGGAGAAAGCGCGCCAGGGTCGCTTCGGCAGCGACGACTTGACCGGCAGCACCTTCAGCCTGTCGAACGTCGGCATGCTCGATGTCGAGGAGCTGACCGCGGTGATCAATCCGCCCAACGCCGCGATCCTCGCCGTCGGCGCAGTCAAGGAGCGGCCGATCGTCCGCGCCGGGCAACTGGCGGTTGCCAAGACCATGCGCGCCACGCTGTCCTGCGATCACCGCGTGCTGAACGGGATCGAGGGCGGCCGCTTCCTCGAGGAGCTGAAGGGCATCCTCGAGAATCCGGTTACCCTGTTGCTGGAATAGGATGCAGACGTGACCGCCGCCGCCCTCGCTTCGTGCTCTCGTGTTCCGCAGCCGGTGCCCCTGCTGGTGCGCGCGCTCGGGTGCTGCCCGTACGAGGAGGCGCTGGCGATGCAAGCATCGCTGGTCGCCGGGGTGATCGACGGGAGCGTGCGGGAGCAGGTGCTGCTGCTCGAACACCCGCCGGTGTACACCCTCGGCCGCGGTGCCGACGGGGCCGACCTGGGCGGTGCGCCGCAGATCCTGGGTGTGCCTGTGCACCGCGTCGGCCGCGGCGGCGGCGCGACCTTCCACGGGCCCGGCCAGCTAGTCGCCTATCCCATCGTCCGTCTGCGCGGCGGCGGGCTCGACGTGCACCGCTATGTGCGTGTGCTGCAGCGAGCGCTGGTGGCGACGTGCGGCGAGTTCGGCCTCCCGGCCGAAGCGCCGGCGGACCGCATCGGCGCCTGGGTCGGCGGGCGCAAGATCGCCTCGATCGGCATCGGCGTCCGGCGCGGCATCGCCTTCCACGGCGTGGCCCTCAATGTTTCCAACGACTTGAGCTACTTCGCGCCCATCGTCGCCTGTCGGACGCCGGGACTCTCGTTCACCAGCCTGGCAGTCGAATTGGGCGGCGGCGCGCCCTCGCTGGACCAGGTCGGCAGACGATTCGCGCGTGCCCTCGCCGCGGAGCTGGGCCTCGGCATCGAGGAGGCCGAGTCGTCATGGCCGTAGCCCGCCGCCACCCCGAGTGGCTCAAGGTCCGCGCCCCCGGTGGGGAGGGGTTCATCGAGACCAAGCGCGTCGTCCAGTCGCTCAACCTGCACACCGTGTGCGAGGAAGCGCATTGTCCGAACCTCGGCGAATGCTGGAGTCACAAGACGGCGACCTTCATGTTGCTGGGCGACGTCTGTACGCGCAACTGCGGCTACTGCGCGGTTGCGCACGGGCGGCCGGTGGCGGTCGATCCCGACGAGCCAGAGCGCGTCGCCACAGCCGTCGAACGCCTCGGCTTGCAGCACGTGGTCGTGACCTCGGTCGATCGCGACGACTTGGCTGACGGCGGCGCGGCGCACTTTGCCGCCACGGCGCGGGCGATCAAGCAGCGGCAGCCGGCGTGCACGGTCGAGGTGCTGACGCCGGACTTCAAGGGGAGTCAGGCGGCGCTGGCCTGCGTCGTCGACGCGCCGATCGACGTCTTCAACCACAACACCGAGACGGTGCCGCGCCTCTACCGCCTGGCGCGGCCGGGCGGTAAGTACGAGCGCTGCCTCGATCTGCTCGCCTCGGCCAAACGGCGCCGCTCCTCGCTGCTGGTCAAGACCGGCCTCATGCTCGGGCTCGGCGAGGAGCGCGATGAAGTCGCCGCGGTGTTGCGCGATCTCAGCGCGGTCGGCTGCGACATCCTGACCCTCGGCCAGTATCTACAGCCCACCCGCCACCACCTGCCGATCGCGCGTTACCTCCCGCCGGAGGAATTCGACGAGTTGGCGGGGCTGGCACGCCGGTTCGGCTTCCGCCACGTCGAGTCTGGCCCGCTGGTGCGCAGCTCGTACCACGCCTGGCAGCACGTCGCGTAGCCGCGCGGCCCCTCGGGCCTCTGGTGCCGGCCGGCCGAGGGCGCCGCAGGCCGAGTTGCCGGATCTCTCGGCGCCGGTGCGGCGCCCGCAGCGGCCCGGGGAGAGTTTCTCTAGACCGGAGATCGGCTGTCCGCGTCGAATCAGCATGCCGGTAAGCAAGTTTTTTGCCGCGCCGTTAGTTTACTCCGCTGCCGCTTTTTGCGATGGTGCACAGTGGAACACGCTCACGGAGGCGGTGAATGATGAAGCTGTACGACTATCCTGATTGCCCGTTCGCGCAGAAGGTACGGGTAGTGCTGGCCGAGAAAGAGCTCGAGTACGAGACCGTTTTCGTCGATCTGCGCACGAGCGAACATCGCCAAAACGCTGAGTTTTTGCGCCTCAACCCCTACGGCAAGGTGCCGATCCTGGTGGACGAGGAAGTGGTGGTCTACGACTCCACGATCATCAACGAGTACCTCGAGGACGAATACCCCCATCCGCACCTCATGCCGGAGGACTCGGCCGGGCGAGCGCGCGTCAGAACGCTGGAAGATTATTGCGATAACTCGTTTCTCCCCTCAGCCGGTTTCGTCCAGGCCGAGCTCTCCAAACCGACGGCCGAGCAAGACGCCGAGCGACTGCAGCGCTACCGCAACGAGTTGGTGCGGGGGCTGAAGCGACTGGAGGGGTTTCTGAGCGGAAAAGAGTACCTCGCCGGCCAGTTTTCGCTGGCGGATGTGGCCTTCATTCCGGCCTTGCTCATTCTGCCCCGCCTTGGGGTGGACGTCGATCCGGCGCTGCGTTCGGTGACCGCCTGGATCGCCCGTCTGAAGCAGCGCCCGAGCGTCAAGGCGTTGGAAGGATAGGGCGGGGCGGGCCGGCAGAAAAAGGGGCACCGCGTGAGCGACGACGACGACGCCCTGCGGCGCTCGGTCATCGAATCGTACAAGGTCGTCTGTATCTGTAACAAGATCCGCAACGGCGTCATCGAGCGGGCGATCGCCGCCGGGGCTCGATCGTTCGCCGACATCCAGCGCCGCACCCGAGCCGGTACCGGCGACTGCAAGTCCGAACGCTGCGGCCCGGTGATCCGAGCGATGCTGGAGAAGAAACGCGGCGCGGCCTGATTGACAGCTCGTTCGGGTCTAGCGTAAGAACAAGCCTTATCAGGAAGCATTCCTATTACGTTTGGGAGGACAAGCATGAAGTCTTTGAAGGGCACCAAGACCCACGACAACCTCAAGTCGGCGTTCGCCGGCGAGTCACAGGCCAACCGCCGCTATCTCTATTTCGCCCGGCGGGCCGACATCGAAGGGTACCCGGACGTGGGCGGGCTGTTCCGCGACACCTCCGAGGCCGAGACGGGCCATGCCTTCGGCCACCTGGACTTTCTCGCCCAGGTCGGTGACCCGGTGACGAACGTTCCCATCGGCGACACCGAGAAGAACCTCAAGTCGGCGGTCGAGGGGGAGACGTACGAGTACACGCAGATGTACCCGGGGTTTGCCAAGATCGCGCGCGACGAGGGGTTCGACGAGGTGGCGGAGTGGTTCGAGACCTTGGCGCGGGCGGAAAAGTCGCACGCCGGACGCTTCTCGAGCGGTCTCAGCACTCTCAAGCTCTAACGCCTGAGCTGGCGGGCCGGTTCCCGGCCCGCCAGTCCGAGGCGGCGGTAGCGGTGCGATGGACTCGGCGATTCGTCCGGTGACGCTCGACGACGTGGTTGGCCTCGAGCGCTACGAGGCGATGCGCGACGCCTTGCGCCAGCGGATCATCGAGCTCAAGCGGGCGCGGCGAGTCTCGGTGGGTTCCGAGATCACCTTCGTCTTCGAGAACCATGCCACCGTGCACTTCCAGATCCACGAGATGCTGCGCGCCGAGCGCATTACCGATCTCGACGCGGTGCGGCGCGAGCTGGACGTCTACAACGCCTTGCTGCCGATGCCGGGCCAGCTGAGCGCGACGCTGCTCATCGAGATCACGCAGCAGGCGCGCATCGCCGAACGACTGCTCGAATTCCAGGGCATCGATACGGCCGTGCGCCTCGAGGTCGGCGAGCAATCCGTGGCGGCGGAGTTCGAAGCCGGCCGTTCCAAGGAAGACAAGCTGAGCGCCGTGCAATACGTCCGCTTCACCCTGCCGGCCGCCGCCCGCGCGGCGTTTCGGCAGCCGCACACCAGCGTCCGGCTGGTCGTCGACCATCCCCGCTACCGCCACGCGGCGCCGATCGCCGGTGCCGTGCGACAATCGCTGGCGGCAGACCTCGGGGCGGCCTGATGGCGCAGCGCGCGACCCGACAACTCGCGGCGATTTACGACGTCCTGGCCGCGTCCTCGGATCACCCGACGGCCGACGTCGTCTACCAGCGCGTTCGCCGCCAGATGCCGCGGGTGAGCCTGGGCACGGTGTATCGCAACCTCGACAAGCTGCGCGATCAGGGGCGCCTGCGGGTCGTCCGCTTGGCCGGCGGCGAGGCACATTACGACGCCATGCTCGCCGAGCACGATCATTTCGTCTGCGAGCGCTGCGAGGGGGTCCACGACGTGATCCCGGGCGCGCCGCCGCCGCGCCGGCTCGATCCGCGCATCGCCAGCGCCGTGCACTGGCGCACCACCATGATCTACGGCGTATGCGCCGCCTGTGCCGCTGCCGCGGCTCCGAGCGCCTGATGGACATGCCCGTCTCGGTGCCGCTGTTTCCGCTGCCCAACGCGGTGCTCTTTCCGGGCGTGCCATTGCCGCTGCACATCTTCGAGCCGCGCTACCGCGCGATGGTGCGCGACGTGCAGCGTGGCGAGGCGAAGTTGATCGGTATGGTCCTGCTGCGGGGCGAGTGGCGACGGGACTACTATGGCAGTCCCGAGATCTATGCGGTCGGCTGCGCCGGGCGTCTGGTCAGCGTCGAACCGTTGGCGGACGGGCGTTACAATATCCTCCTGCACGGCGTGCGCGAGTTCGCCGTCGTCGCCGAGCGCAGCCAGCACCCCTATCGCGAGGCCACCGTGAGCTGGCGAGCCAGCAGCACCGGCGGGGTCCCGCGCGAGCTCCGGACCCGTATCCACGCCCTGGCGCACCGCCTGCTCGAGCAACGCGAGCCGTCGCTGGTGTCGCGGCTGCTCGCCGATACGTCGCTGAGCGACGAGCTGCTGATCAACTTTCTTTCCTACGCCATCGACTTCCCGCCGATGGAGAAACAGGCGCTGCTGGAGGCCCCGGGGCTGGCCGAGCGCGGCCTGCGGCTGTGCGATGCGATGCAGTTCGCCATCGAGGCGCTCGCCCACCCGCGTCACAGCGACAAGTGGTACCACTAGCCCGCCCTTGATTCGCCCGGGAGGCGCAAGCTAGGTCACCGGCAGAGGGTGCAGTTCGCCATGCAACGACGCGCGTCACTGACGTTCTGGGAGCGGACATACCTGCCGCAGATCGTCGGCGGCCTGATGATCACGATGTACCGATTCTGGCGCAACCTGGCGCTGCACGGGCTGCACCTGGTGGGGGTGGCGCGCAGCACGCCGGCGGCCGTCACCACGCAGTGGCCCGACCAGGTCAAGCTCTACCCGGACAATTTCCGCGGCAGTCACCGCCTGACCCTCAAGGAGGACGGCTCGGTGCGCTGTACGGCGTGCTTTCTGTGCGCCACGGCCTGCCCGGCGAATTGCATCTACATCGAAGCCGGCGAGCACCCGGATCCACACGTCGAGAAGTTCCCGCTGCGCTACGAGATCGACACCCTGCGCTGCATCTATTGCGGCTTGTGCGTCGAGGCCTGCCCGTGCGATGCGATTCGCATGGACACCTACGTCCACCCGCGCATCTGGGGCTACCGGCGCAGCGATTTCATCGAGACCAAGGAGGTCTTCATCCATCGCTCCAAGGTGCTGGCCGAGCGCGGCCGCAGCGGTCTGATGGAAGAGCTGCGCGACGACTATCGCAAGCTCGAGGCGCAGAGCGCGGGTTCGGAGCGCTGAAGGCGCGCGGCCCGCTCGACTGGCGCGCTGAGGTGACGGCATGTCCAAGACGATTCAACAATTGATGGCTGAGTCCCGCCAGGTGGTGCCCGAATGGACCCCCGACGAGGTGCGGCAACGCCTGTCCAATGGCGGCGGCTACACGCTGATCGACGTGCGCGAGACGAATGAGTTCCGCGAAGGCCACGTGGTCGGCGCGCTTTCGGTGCCGCGCGGCTTTCTCGACCTGCGTATCGAGCAGGCGGTGGCGGACAAGCGCGCGCCGATCGTCCTCTACTGCGGCAGCGGCGCGCGCTCACTGCTGGCCGGGCGCACGCTGCGCGAGATGGGCTACGAGACGGTGGTCTCGATGTCCGGCGGCTACAGCGCCTGGAAGAACGCCGGCTATCCGTGGGCAGCGGATCGCCAGTTCACCCCCGACCAGTTGAACCGCTACAGCCGCCACTTCCTCTTGCCCG